>CABXRY010000047.1 GCA_902514755.1 uncultured Pelagibacteraceae bacterium | reverse complement strand
GTATTTTTGTCTTGGGAGAGTAACAGAGCAAAAGTTTATAGAAAATTAAATCAAATTCCAGCTGAATGGGGGACTGCAGTTAATGTTCAAGCGATGGTTTTTGGAAATATGGGGGAAGATTGTGCAACTGGAGTTGTGTTCACTAGAAATCCTTCAGATGGATTAAATGAAATTTATGGAGAATATTTAATAAATGCACAAGGGGAAGATGTGGTTGCTGGTACAAGAACCCCTCAGTACATAACCAAAAAGGCTAGAATAAAAGCAAAAGTAAAAGCTCTCTCAATGGAGGAAGTAATGCCAGATGTATATAAACAGCTTCACAAAATTTTAAAAAAATTAGAGAGACATTACAAAGATATGCAAGATGTTGAATTTACAGTTGAGAATAAAAAATTGTGGATGCTTCAAACAAGATCAGGAAAAAGAACTGCTAAGTCAGCAGTAAAGATAGCAGTTGATATGGTAAAGGAAAAATTAATTTCAAAAAAAGAGGCTGTTTTAAGAATTGATCCTAATTCATTGGATACTTTGCTTCATCCTACTTTAGATGAGAAAGACTCAATAAATGTTATTGCAAATGGATTACCAGCATCACCTGGAGCGGCAAGTGGTAAAGTAGTTTTTACCTCTGAGGAAGCGGAAAGATTAACTGCAATTATGCAAGATACTATTTTAGTAAGAGTAGAAACTTCTCCTGAAGATATACAAGGAATGCATGCGGCTAAAGGGATTTTAACTGCCAGGGGAGGAATGACAAGCCATGCAGCGGTTGTAGCAAGAGGAATGGGACGGCCGTGCGTTTCTGGATCTAGTGAAATTGATATCAATTATGAAAATAAAACCTTTAAAACCTCATCAATAGAAATAAAAGAGGGTGATATTATTACCATTGATGGCTCAACAGGTAGAATTATTCAGGGAAGCGTTGCTACAGTTAAACCGGAAATTTCAGGAGATTTTTCAAAATTAATGTTGTGGGCTGATAGTTTTAGAAAATTAAATATTAGAACTAATTCAGAAACGCCAAAAGATACAAAAAACGGCTAAAGATTTTGGTGCCGAAGGCATTGGTCTGTGTAGAACGGAACATATGTTTTTTGATGAAGAAAGAATTCTATCTGTGAGAGAAATGATTTTATCAAAAACTATAGAAGATAGAGCAATAGCACTTAATAAACTTTTACCTCACCAGAAAAAAGATTTCGTAGAAATATTTAAGATTATGAGTGAACTTCCAGTCACTGTCAGATTACTTGACCCTCCACTTCATGAATTTTTACCTCGTACAAATAAAGAAATTAATGAAGTTGCAAATGTTGTGAATTTACCTGTAAAGGAAATTCAAATAAGAATAGAGGAATTGTATGAGCAAAATCCTATGTTGGGTCATAGAGGATGTAGACTTGGCATATCTTTTCCAGAAATATACGAAATGCAGTGTAGAGCTATTTTTGAAGCTTTAGCAGAACTACAAAAGAAAAAAATAAAGTCAGCATTTCCAGAAATAATGATTCCTTTAGTTTCTACAGAAGCAGAAATCAAGATTATGAAAGATTTAGTAATTAAAGTAGCTAGTGAAGTTCAAAAACAACACAAAGTAAAAATTAAATTTATGGTTGGAACAATGATCGAATTACCAAGAGCTGCAATTAAAGCAAAAGAAATTGCTAAACATGCAGAGTTTTTTAGTTTTGGAACTAATGATTTAACCCAAACAACATTTGGTATTAGTAGAGATGATAGTGGAAAGTTTTTAAATGATTATATAGAAAATAAGATATTTTCGATTGATCCTTTTGTATCAATAGATGAAGGTGTTGCAGATTTAGTTGAGATTGCAGTCGAAAAAGGAAAAAGCCAAAATAAAAAACTTAAATTAGGAATTTGTGGTGAACATGGTGGTGACCCTAAGAGCATTAATTTTTGTTCTAAAGCAGGTTTAAATTATGTTTCTTGTTCACCATATAGAGTACCAATTGCCAGATTAGCAGCAGCACAGGCTGAATTAAAAAAATGAGTTAATTAGGGGGCGTTCTGTTGCCAGGTGCCCTTAACTTTGTTCCAATTATCTTTATATTGCAACGCTAAGCAATAATCAAATCACACAAATTATAGAATAATGCCGACCAAATGCCGACCAAAAAGTTAGTCGGCCGAGACCTATTTTTTGGAATCATGTTTCTAAATTTGTTAATATAATATTATTAGAGGTATATTTATGGGACATCAACAGGACATGCTTAATTGTAAAGCTTGTGATAAAAAAACACTACACACAAGAACAACACCCAACACTTTGTTACATATTTTCCTATCAATAATAACAGCTGGTATTTGGTCGGCATTATTCGCGAATAATTTGAATTGAAAAACTAAATTTTAACTAAAATCCCGTACGTATCCCGTACAGAATATTTGTGCTAGATTTTGAATATGAAAGAGTCCGAAAAAAAATATAAGAAAATAGATCCTTGGAAGTTAATTTCTGACGCTCCACTAACTATTCTTGGCTCTATA
>CABXRY010000046.1 GCA_902514755.1 uncultured Pelagibacteraceae bacterium | reverse complement strand
ATTAACTAAACCTAAGTTATTAACTGGTCCATTATGTTTTAAAAGACCCTCTAAAGTTTCAATTGTTAAATTTAGACCTTTAAATTTAAAATACTTATTTTCTAAAAACATAACTATTCTTAATGTTTGTAAATTATGATCAAAACCACCATAATTTTCCATGCATTCATCTAGTGCATCTTCGCCAGCATGACCAAATGGTGTGTGACCTAAATCATGTGCAAGACTTAATGTTTCAGTTAAATCTTCATTTAATTTGAGATATTTAGCTATAGATCTTGCAATTTGAGCAACCTCAATTGAATGTGTAATTCTTGTTCTAAAATGGTCGCCTTCTGTATTTACAAAAACTTGGGTTTTATGCTTCAATCTTCTAAAGGACGCACTATGAATTATTCTGTCTCTATCTCTTTGAAAAGGAGAGCGATATTTTGAAGTAGGCTCATTATTTAGTCTTCCTTTACTTTTAAATACGCTTAACTGAGTATGTTTTTTCATCCTTTAATTTAAATAATTAAGTATTATATTAGTAATATCAGTGTTGAAACATGATTAAAGAAATTAAATTTACAGATAATGCTCTAAAACAAATAGCGAATTTGTTATCTAAAAAAGATCAAGGATCATTTTTTAGAATCGCTATCAAAGGTGGTGGTTGCTCAGGTTTTCAATATGAATTTACATTCGATAAATCTAAAAATGATGACGATTTAAATTTTGAAAATATTTTAATTGATAAAACATCAGCAGATTTATTAAAAGGATCTGAAGTTGACTATGTATCTGAGCTTATAGGTGAGTCTTTTAAAATTTCTAATCCACAAACTAAATCCTCGTGTGGTTGTGGTGTTTCATTTTCTCTGTAATGATAATTTCATCTTGGAATGTTAACTCCGTTAGAGCAAGGATTGAAAATATCAAAAGTTATTTACTAAAATACAAGCCTGATGTTTTAATGATGCAGGAGATTAAAACTGAGGATATGAATTTTCCTTATGATGATTTTGCTTCAATGGATTATGAAAGTCATGTTTTTGGTCAAAAAAGCTACAATGGTGTTGCTATAATCTCTAAAAATAAATTAAATAATATTAGAACTGATCTAATCAAAGATAAGTTAAAGCAATCTAGAATTATTTCAGCTGAAATTGAATATAAAAAAAAGATTATTCAGTTAATCAATATTTATACTCCTAATGGAAATCCTGTTGATACTGAAAAGTATGATTATAAAAAAAATTGGATGGACCAATTAATCAAACAATTAAAAATATTGTCAAAAAAAAATTCTAATATAATTTTAGCTGGTGACTTTAATGTTATCCCATCAGCTGAAGATGTTTATAATGTCAAAAGCTTTGAAGATGATGCATTGTATAGACTTGAAATAAGAAAGAAATTTAGAGAGATGTTGAATTTAGGTTTTAGTGACACTTATAGACATTTTAATGAAGAAAAAGAGGGATATACATTTTGGGATTATATGCGTGGTGCGTGGCAAAAAAATAATGGTATGAGAATTGATCACTTCTTAGTATCAAACTCTATAATTGATAATGTTAAAGATATTAATATTAATAAAGATCCACGAGGTAGAGAAAAACCTTCAGATCACACTCCAATAGAAATTAAATTAGCTTAAAGATTTTATTTTATTAACTAGGTCTTCGTTAATATGCCTTGGTCCCTTATCAAGTCTATTTTTATGTCTTCTTTCACCAGGTAATCTTACATCACCCATTGATTTCATTTTCTTAAAAAACTCTTCAGCATCGGTTTGCCAACTTGTACCTGCAGTTTTATCTGGACAAATAGCTAAGATAAATTCACCACCACTAGGAGGACCACCGTCATTATTATCTTTTTCTGCGGTTTCATAACTAAAATTATCACCTACTAAAGCACCGGCCATTAATTCAACCATCATCGCTATTGCAGAACCTTTGTAACCACCAAAAGGTAATAACACTCCTCCATCAGCAATTTCGCCTGGATCTGTTGTCTCTTTACCATCTTTAGTTAAACCAGTTCCAAGAGGTACTTTATGCCCTTCCCTTTTTGCTACTTGAACTTCACCCATAGCCATTGATGCTGTGGCCATATCATAAACAACAGGAGTACTTTCTGGTCTAGGCCAAGCAAATGAAATTGGGTTTGTTCCAAACAATGGTTTAATAGCTCCTGCAGGAGCCACTGCTGGCTTATACGATGTACAAGCAAAAGCAACTAAACCTTCTTCAGCTAATTTTTCAGTTTCTGGCCACATCGCAGCCATATGATGAGAATTATTTATAGCTAATACAGCAACACCATTTTCTTTTGCAGCTTTTGCTAATTCAGGTAATCCTAAATTTAATACAACTGGAGCTAAGCAATTATTACCTTGGATTTTAATAACAGATTCAGAAACTTTATTGATTTCAGGTTTTCCTTTACCATTAATCTTTCCACTTTTAAGACCACTTACATAAGCAGGTAATCTAAATAATCCATGTGATAAAGATCCATCTCTTTCTGCATTTTTAATTAATTCAGATAATATTGATGCTGTTTCATCATCACATCCATTAGCTAAT
>CABXRY010000045.1 GCA_902514755.1 uncultured Pelagibacteraceae bacterium | reverse complement strand
CAAAAACTCCTCTAGTTAAATTTTATATAACAAAAACTCCTCTTCTCCAGGATTAAAAAGAAAAATTTTCTTCCATTTAATTTCATTCAATATTGATGAGGTTTTTTCCCCGATACACATTAAATTTGTATTCATCCACAAGCTTTCTAGTTGCTGTAACTTAATGTAATGTAAGAAGCTTGCAGCACTATTTTGAGAATAAACGTAAACAATATCAGGCATTTTTTGCTTTAATTCTTTAACAAATTCCTCATTAAAATTTTTATTGTGCAAGGTTCGATAATTGATAATTCTTTTTACGTTGTACCCTACTTTTAACAGTTGTTGATCAAGATCTATAGAAACTGTTTCACCACTTATATAAATCAATCTTCCATCTTTTTTGTCAAAATTTTGTAGAATTAATTCTTTTAAATTTTCTACGTTACCTTCAGCGGCAATCACATTCTGAAATCCATTATTTTTGGCTGTTTTTTCAGTAGCTTCTCCTACACAAAAACATAAAATTTTTTTATCAATACTTTTTAAATCTAAAAATTTAATAGCATTAGCACTTGTGAATATAATACCCTCAAAACTTGAGAAGTTTATTAAATCATAATTTACTTTTTCAACAATTAACAAAGGTAGATGTGATACTTGATGACCTAAAGATTTAAATTTTAATATCATTTCTGAACAATCTTCTAACGGTCTTGTTAATAAAATATGCATATTATCTTTTATAAGAATTATTTGATTTTGTTTTCAATATTTCACCAAGTTCTTTACCGAGTTCTCTTGCATTATTTATTTTTGATGATTTTTTTTCAAAAAATCTTTGTTTTCCATCTAAAGAAAAAAGTTCAGCTTGAAGAATAATTTGATCTCCTTCAATAACAGCGTGTGTTCCAATAGCTGTTTCGCAATCACCCTCTAAAACTTTTAAAACATTTCTCTCAGCATGAGCCCTTAAAGAAGTTTCTTTATCATTAATTGCATCTAAAACCGAGATAATTTCGATATCGTTATTACGACACTGGAGAGCAATAATACCTTGTCCTGCACTTGGAATTATTTCTTCTATCGAAAATATTTCTGTAATTTTATCCTCAATTTCTAAAGACTTGATTCCTGCATAGGACAATATTATTGCATCATATAAACCCTCATTAAGTTTTTTAATTCTAGTATCCACGTTACCTCTAATAAGTTTACAATTAAGATCTGATCTAATTTTTTTTATCTGAAATTCTCTTCTATAAGATGAAGTTCCTATTAATGAATTAATTTTTAATTCGTTAAGTTTTTTTCCATTTTGTGTAATTAAAATTTCTCTTGGATCGTTTCTTTTTAGAAACGTATTGGTTCTTAAACCCACTGTCTCAATTGCCGGCATATCTTTAAGTGCATGAACAGCAATATCAATTTTTTTATCTTGCAGCTCTTTTTCTATATTTGTTGAAAATAGACCTTTTCCACCCACTTCAGATAATCTCATATCCTGAACTTGATCACCTTTTGTGGATATTTCTTTAATAATAATGTCTTCGTCTTTTATGTTTATGTTTTGTATAATTTTATCTTTGGCTTTTTGTGCATAAATTAAAGCCAACTTACTTCCTCTTGAACCAATAGTTATTTTTTTATTCATAAATAATTTATTTCTTACTTGTATTGAGATTGTACAATTAATAAAAACTATTTGAATGAGTAAAAAACCCTTAATTTTAGGAATAGAGTCGAGTTGTGATGAAACGGCTGCATCTTTAATAACTGAAAATGAACAAGGAATTCCAATAATTTTATCAAATATTATTTCTAGCCAAGTTGAGGTCCATAAAGAATTTGGGGGTGTGGTCCCAGAACTTGCGGCTCGATCACATATGGAAAAAATAGATAAGATTGTTCAAAAAGCAATTGATGACAGTGGAAGAAAAATTGAAGAAATTGATGCTGTAGCTTCGACAGCTGGTCCAGGGCTAATAGTTTGTTTATCAGTTGGTTTAAGTTTTGGAAAAGCTTTTGCGAGTGCATTGAATAAACCCTTCATAGCTGTCAATCATTTAGAAGGTCATGCACTAAGTCCAAAACTTAATTCGAAATTAAAATATCCATACTTGGTTTTGTTAATTTCTGGTGGTCACTCACAATTTTTAAATGTTCAAGATCTTGGAAAATACAAAAGGTTAGGGACAACTATTGATGATGCTTTGGGTGAAGCATTTGATAAAACTGCAAAACTTTTAGGAGTTGAGTTTCCAGGTGGACCACAAATAGAAATAATGGCTGAAAAAGGTGACTCAAATAAATTTAACCTACCAAAACCAATTTTTAATAAAGGAGGTTGCAACTTATCTTTTGCAGGACTTAAAACTGCAATTTTGAAAATAACAAAAAATATTAAAACTGATCAAGAAAAATTTGACCTTGCAGCTTCTTTTCAAAAAACAGTTGAGGAAATATTGTATAAAAAAACTAAAATTGCCTTTGGTGAATTTGAACAACAAAATAATTTAAATGATAAAATATTTGTAGTAGCCGGTGGTGTTGCTGCTAATAAGAAAATTAGAACTATGTTAATTAATTTATGTAATAAGAATGATTA
>CABXRY010000044.1 GCA_902514755.1 uncultured Pelagibacteraceae bacterium | reverse complement strand
ATGACCAACTATAACTGTAGGATTATTTTTTTTGGTGTGATTAATTATTTGTGTTCCAAAACCTTTTCCAAGATTCTCTATTCCTGCTTTATTTATGTTTTTTTCGTACAACCATCGCGCGTCGTATTCTCTGAAACCATAAGGGTCAATTTTAATATTTTGTGACATTTGTTAATTTCTTAACCCTTTTATGTTAATTAACTGTAATTTTTTAATTTTTTTTATTGATAAATAATTTTTAATGTTCTATAAATGTTCTGTTGATTTACTGTTTATATAGTATATTAACTCAAAACGCCTACAACATGTAGTTGTTTTCGTAAAATAAAGAAAATATAATTAAAGTTATGAACAAAGTTTTATCACAAGCCCTAAAGAAAGCTGTCTCCGAATATAGCCCTAAAGTTAATGAAGTTCAAAATGATAAAAGACCTGATCTTTTTTCACTAAACAACGAAACTGAACTATTCCAAAACGATAAAGGAATTATTATTAAAATTGATCGTTCTAAAGATGCAAACTTAACAGATTTCGGTAAAGCAACTTTAAAAGATAGATACTTAGGTCATAACGAATCTTTTCAAGATTTATTTGCTCGTGTTGCAAGTTCATATGCTGATGACAATTTGCATGCACAAAGAATTTATAATTATATTAGCAACCTTTGGTTCATGCCAGCAACACCAGTTCTATCTAATGGTGGAACAAAAAGAGGTTTACCTATTTCATGTTTTTTAAATGAAGCGTCAGATAGCTTGGGTGGTATCCTTGATCTTTGGAGTGAAAATGTTTGGCTTGCTGCAAAGGGCGGTGGTATTGGAAGTTATTGGGGTAACTTAAGATCAATTGGAGAAAAAATTGGTAAAGTTGGAAAAACTTCTGGAATTATTCCTTTTATTAAAGTTATGGACTCATTAACTATGGCGATTAGCCAAGGTTCATTGAGAAGAGGATCTGCAGCTTGTTATTTACCAATTGATCATCCTGAAATTGAAGAATTTATTGAAATGAGAAGACCAACAGGCGGAGATCCTAATAGAAAAGCATTAAATTTACACCATGGAGTTTTAGTTTCAGATGCATTTATGAGAGCTGTTGAAACTGATGAACAGTGGGCACTAAAAAGTCCAGCTGATGGCACAATTCAACAAACTATTTCTGCTAGAAATTTGTGGATAAGATTGTTAACTGCAAGAATTGAAACTGGTGAACCTTACATCATTTACATTGATACAGTTAATAGATTAATCCCTCAACATCATAAGCTTGCTAATCTAACCGTTAAAACTTCAAATCTTTGTAGTGAAATAACTTTACCTACTGGAATTGATAAAGACGGACATGATAGAACGGCTGTATGTTGTCTGTCATCACTTAACTTAGAAAAATATGATGAATGGAAAGATGATCCTGACATGATAAGTGATGTGATGAGATTTTTAGATAATGTTTTATCTGATTTTATAAATAAAGCTCCTGATCAATTTAAAGATGCAAAATATTCGGCAGGTAGAGAAAGAAGTGTTGGTTTAGGTGTGATGGGCTTTCATTCTTTTTTACAAAAAAATAGAATTCCTCTCGAGTCAGTGATGGCAAAATCTTGGAATAAAAAAATATTTAAACAAATTGATGCACAAGTAAATCAAGCATCAAAAGATCTAGCTGAAGAAAGAGGAGCTTGTCCTGATGCTGCAGAGTATGGTTATCAAGAGAGATTTTCAAACAAAACTGCAATAGCACCAACAGCGTCTATTTCAATTATTTGTGGTGGCGCATCACCAGGAGTAGAACCAATTGCAGCAAACAGCTATACACACAAAACACTATCTGGATCTTTTAATGTTAGAAATAGATATTTAGAGGAAATATTAGAAAGTCATGGAAAAAACGATGATGAAACTTGGTCTACAATCACGACAAATCAAGGTTCAGTTTCACATCTAGATTTTTTAACTGATTTAGAGAAAGATGTTTTTAAAACAGCTTTTGAACTTAATCAAAACTGGATTATAGAACTAAGTGGCGACAGAACACCATTTATTTCACAAGCTCAGTCAGTTAACTTATTTTTACCAGCAGATGTTCACAAAAAAGAATTACACAAAATTCATTTTGACGCTTGGAAAAAAGGCTTAAAGAGTCTTTATTACTGTAGATCAAAATCAATTCAAAGAGCTGAAAATATCAATGATGCAAAATCAACAGATATTATGGCTAACGTTTATAAAAACAAACCAACCAAAACTGAAGAAACAGAGTATGAGGAGTGTCTATCATGTCAGTAGTAGAAAAAGTAAATTCAGAAATTATTCAACCTGAAAAAAAAGAAATTATTCAACCAAAAAAAATGGGATTACTTGTTGAAAATCCTGTTTATAAACCATTTAGATATCCATGGTGTTATGATGCGTGGTTAACTCAGCAAAGAATTCATTGGTTACCAGAAGAAGTTCCTCTTGGTGATGATGTAAGAGATTGGCAAAAAAATCTATCTACAGCAGAAAAAAATTTATTAACTCAAATTTTTAGATTTTTTACACAAGCAGATGTCGAAGTAAATAATTGTTACTTGAGGCATTACACTACAGTTTTCAAACCAACAGAAGTATTAATGATGATGACAGCTTTTGCAGCAATGGAAACTGTTCACGTAGCGGCTTACTCACATCTTCTTGATACTATTGGTATGCCTGAGTCAGAATATTCTGCTTTCATGAAGTATAAAGAAATGAAAGACAAATATGATTACATGCAAGATTTTAATGTAGATTCAAAAGAAGACATTGCTAAAACAGTAGCTGTGTTCAGTGCTTTTACTGAAGGACTACAGTTATTTGCTAGTTTTGCAATTCTCTTGAATTTTCCAAGACATAATAAGATGAAAGGAATGGGACAGATAGTTACTTGGTCTGTTCGAGATGAAACTCTTCATTGCAATTCTATGATTAGAATTTTTAAAGAATTCATTAATGAAAATCCAGAAATATGGACACCTAAATTAAAAAAAGAACTTTATGAAGCTTGCAGAACTATTATTGCTCATGAAGATGCTTTTATTGATTTAGCTTTTGAAATGGGTCCTATGGAGGGTTTAACTGCTCAAGAAGTCAAAGACTATATCAGGTTTATTGGAAATAGAAGACTTACCCAATTAGGTTTAGAACCAATTTACGATATTGAAAAAAACCCACTTGGATGGTTAGATACTATGCTGAATGCGGTTGAACACATGAACTTTTTTGAAGGGCGTGCTACTGAA
>CABXRY010000043.1 GCA_902514755.1 uncultured Pelagibacteraceae bacterium | reverse complement strand
TCGATAGGATTAACAAAGACTTGAGCTATGGGTAAAAATACTTCCATAAAAATTTAAAAGTTGTTTAAAAACAACTTAGTTAAATGTAATAAAAGTTCCAACTAAAATAACACCCCAATAAGCAGCTAGGCTCAAAATTATACCAGTTTTGATAAAAGTTGCTTTTAAGTTTTGGAGTTTGTTTATGATTTTTACGTAAGAAAGTTGCATTTAATCCGTCAATACACCCATAACGCTATTTGTCAAACAATTATTTTATAATTTGATTATTTATTTTTATTTAGTAAATGGTTGCTCCAAAGACTTTAACCATATCATCTTCAACTCCAAGAACTAGTCTGCCAAGAAATTCTCCTGAAATTTCTTTGTTGGTTTGTTTTATTAAAACAGTGACATGAATTCCTCTTCTAAGGCAACCAAATGGTTCAAATGTTTCTTTCAAATTAGTGATTATTTTATTATTAGCCCACTGCTTTCCGAGCTCAACTTCATTTGCTCCGAATAACATTTGCGTTGAAAAATCTTTGGTAAATCCACCATAATCCTTTAAATTGGATGATCTAACCAAATTATCCCAAATGGGTTTGGCAAGTTTATATATCTCATCATCATTTTTTGATAAAATATCCATAAGCTAAATCTAAAATTTACTATGAAGCTTTTTTCTTCTCATTCTCATCCACGATATGGTAGACGGGAACTTTTTCCATACTAAATTTGCCAGTTTTAGGATCTCTTCTAGAAACTGTTAAACAATGCCAATTATCATCATCCAGTTTCATGTGATCACCTCTATAATAATATCCTGGCCATCTAGTTTCTTCTCTAAACATGGTATGCTCTGTTACACACTGAGAAGTAATAGCTCTATGTTTTAACTCCCATGCTCTCATAAGTTGGTGATAATCTTCTGCACCAACGTTTTCAAGATCTTCTTCTAACCAAGCTAAAAGCTCCAATCCTCTTTTTAGCATATTAGCATTAGTCATATAATTAGTGGCGATTCCACCCACATATTCGTCCATAATTCTTTGTAAACGCTGTAATCCTTGAATTGGTGAGATATAACTTGGTGAAACTGTTCCGCCAGTAATTTCATTTTGAGCAACAGTATATGTTTCTAGAGGTTTATAAACTTTAGTTTTAAAATCTTCACATTGTTTATCAGATACTTTTAAACCTTCAGCTTTTTTATCCTCAATATATTTAACTGCAGCTTTTGCTGCTAATCTACCTTCGGTAAAAGAACCTGATGAAAATTTATGTGCACTTCCTCCAACAGTATCACCTGCACCAAATAATCCATCAATAGTAAGCATTCTATTATAACCCCAGAAATATTCTGGTGGGGATAAATCTTCTGGTCCACTTACCCATGCTCCTGAACAAGTAGCGTGAGAACCCATAACATATGGCTCAGATGTAGTTAATTCTGGATTTGTATATTTTGGATCAATATTTTGAGAAGCCCAAACAACTGCTTGACCAACTGTCATACCTAAAAAGTTTTCCCATCCAACAGTTTCTAAATGTGGGTCTTGGAAAGCTTCAGTAGTAACCATATGAATTGGTCCACCACCTGCCATGGTTTCTTGAATAAAAGCATGGTTTCTTAAACAAGTTGGGGTTGGATGATGATCTATATATTCACCTACTAACTCTTTAGTTTGATCATACCATTTCTTCTCATAGTTTTCACCATTAGCATTTTGAGTATAAGTTTTTAAATGTAAAAAATAAGCACCTACAGGTCCATATCCATCTTTAAATCTACATAACACAATTCTGTTTTCCATTTGTGTCATTTTTGCGCCTGCAGCAATCGGTAAGGCATATGCTGAACCATTGCTCCATGGAGCATACCAAGTTCTTCCCATACCTTCACCCACAGCTCTAGGCTTAAATATATGAGAAGCACCACCAGCAGCTACAATTACTGCTTTAGCTCTAAACACATGAAAGTCTCCCGTTCTCATATTAAATCCAACGGCTCCACCTACTCTATTCTCTTGAGTTTCATCCATTAAAAGATGAGTAATCATTATTCTATTGTAAATTTTATCAGCAGATTTTTTTGCTGCCTCTGCAACGATCGGTTTATAACTTTCACCATGAATCATGATTTGCCATTTACCTTCTCTTAAATATCTACCCGTTTCCTCATTCTTCATCATTGGAAGACCCCACTCATCAAACATGTGAACTGTTGAGTCTACGTGTCTTGCCATGTCATAACCTAAATCTTCTCTAACCATTCCCATTAGATCATTTCTTGCATATCTTACGTGATCTTCTGGTTGGTTCTCACCCCACTGCATACCCATGTAGCAGTTAATAGCATAAAGTCCTTGAGCAACTGCTCCACTTCTATCAATGTTAGCTTTTTCAACACAAATAATTTTCATATCTCTTCCCCAGTGTCTAGCTTCAAAAGTAGCACCGGTTCCAGCCATACCACCACCAACAACTAGAACATCGCAATCTTCGTAATGTGTTTTATGCTTAACCATTAATAGTAAACTCCTTTTTTAAATGAGTCTTTTGGCACTGCTGGTAGTTCACCATCAATATTAAGTCCTTCTGGTTCGGTATACAAACGTTGTGAATTAATTTCACCTTGATTAGGTTTATCACCATCAGCAAGTTTAGGAATAAATTTACCCCATGGTTTTGTTGTAATTGGAGATACAAAATCTTTTGTAGTTCCATTTCTAAATTTAATTTTCCAAGAAATAGTTCCTTTTTCTTCTTCACGTCTAACTCTAACACTGTGACCCATTGGTGCAAAGTCTGCATAACCTCTTACATCAATTGCATGATTTGGACATGCTTTAACACATGAATAACATTCCCAACAAAAATTAGGCTCAATATTTTTTGCACGTCTTATATTTTCATCGATATGCATTATATCTGACGGGCAAATATCTACGCAATGACCACAGCCATCACATCTAGTCATGTATACAAAAGTTGACATAATTTAATTTATTCCTTTTC
Source organism: uncultured Pelagibacteraceae bacterium (assembly GCA_902514755.1). Taxonomy (GTDB): domain Bacteria; phylum Pseudomonadota; class Alphaproteobacteria; order Pelagibacterales; family Pelagibacteraceae; genus Pelagibacter. Next base: position 400 of record CABXRY010000043.1, on the reverse strand, counting down.
TAGTTAACATATTAATAGTGTTTTGGCTCTTCTCTTTTTATGCCTAGGCCAAATTGCTCAGGCGCTTCAGCTGGTGGAGGTAAATTATCTCTAGATCCATCAGCTTCAGCCAGATTTTTTTGTATTGCTGCCCCTGGTTTATAAAACATATGAGCAAATTTAGACCAATAAACTCCACCAAATAAAACTAAATTTGAAACTACAAATAAAGTTAAAAACAAAAATGAAATTCCAGTCTGACCATTAAATTGTGTGTATGACCAAGCTAACCCAAAAGTAGAACAAGCTAATAAAGCTAATACAAATAAATCTGCTTTAATTATTCTATACCAAGGATGAGCCTCTGCAGAGACATCAACTCTTAAAAAGAACCAGAACCAATATCCACCCACACAAGTTA
>CABXRY010000042.1 GCA_902514755.1 uncultured Pelagibacteraceae bacterium | reverse complement strand
CGGATTTCCATTTATTGAATTTCTTTCAATTTGCCATTTTTTATTTAAAAATCCTTGGTTGAGTTTTCTGAGTTGGTCAGAAAAATCTAAAGATGATTTTCCTTTAAGTTTTACAATTTTCCAATTCATTTTCTTTTGCTTAATTTTGTTATTTGATTTTAATGAAGTAGACTCAACATAATTAAGATTTGATATTATAAAAACTGTATTCTTGTGCTCTACAAATCGGTCAGGTAGTTTTTCAAGTCCCAATCTAACATCTTCTAAACTTATCTCCTTAGTGGTTACCATTAAGGGTATATTTGGCATTTTTTGATGACATTGTCTCATTATACTCATTAGTAATGATCCATCACCCATTCCTGCATCAAAGATTTTTAAAGCAGGGTATTTGGGCTTTAATTTTTGAACTATTGGTTTTAAAGCATCAGCAATTTTATTTTTTTCATTTGTAGTTGTTACAAAAAGTAAATATTTTTGTCTATTATCAAAAAATCTGAAACTTTTTTTCATAAATGTATTTAAATACTTACTTATTCGCTGGATAATTTGTTGTTATAAATTTTTTAAGAACTTTAAGAACTCTATCTGCCTCCTCTAATAACATCATATGTCCACAATTTTCTATGATATCTACTTGGCTTCCTTCAATTAAATCAGCTAACTTTTTTCCCTCTTTTACAGGACACATCTTATCATCGGTTGCTAATATTGATAAAGTAGGTATTTTTATTTTTTTTGCAGCTTCAAAACCATTTTTATAGTTATCACATGCCCTAAAATCAACTCCTAATGTATTCTTAATTGTTCTTGTTTTTGCAAGCATCGCACCTGTATTAATATGATAAAGACCTGGAACGGGGTGTCCACCAAAATGACCTGCTGGTCCATGTGCCCAATCCATCATTAGTTCAACTGCTTTTGGATCATTATTTTCTGCTAAGGATAATAATTCAGGGTTCATAGGTATTGCACCAGCTCCTCCCATAAGACTTAAAGTTTTTATCTTATTAGAGTATTTTGCAGAACATTCAATTGTAACTAAGCACCCTTGAGAATGACCAACTAATGATGCTTCTTTATATCCTACAGCATCTATAACATCACTTATCCAATCAGCCATAGATTCAATTGATTCTAAACTTTTACCACCTGATAAACCGTGTCCAGGCATATCTAATGCTAAAACGCTATAACCATGAAAAGCAAAATATCTTGTTTGTAATACCCAAGTCATATGAGTAAGACCGCTACCATGAACAAATATAATTAAAGGTTTCTTCTTATCAAAAGGTCTACCACCAGTTGAAGCGTAAACCTCCTCATTATTTACTTTAAACTTCATTGATTGGATACGAGCCTAGGTTTTCTAGCTGCTCTAAATCCGATTTCAAAATCATTTTTTATATCATCAATGTCCTCGATACCAACAGATAGCCTAATCATGTCATGTGATAAACCTGCAAACTTTAAAGTAGCTTCATCCATTTGAGAATGGGTTGCAGAGGCTGGATGAATAACTAAAGTTCTCGTATCTCCAACGTTTGCTAAGTGAGAAGCTAATTTTACATTATTGATAAAAGCTTCACCAGCTTCTTTACCACCTTTTATCCCAAAAGCTATCATTGAACCTTTTCCATTAGGGAGTAATTTATTTGCTAAATCATGATCAGGGTGATCTGGAACACTTGGGTGCGAAACCCAAGCAACACTTTCATGTCCCGATAAATATTCAACCATCTTTTCAGCATTAGAACAATGTTTTTGCATTCTAACAGACAAAGTTTCAATACCCTGTAAAACATTCCATGCATTTTGAGGACTTAAACAAGGACCAAAGTCTCTCATGCCCTCAGCTCTAGCTTTCATTGTAAAAGCTGTAGGTCCAAATTCTTCTGCAAATGAAAGTCCATGATATCCCTCATACGGTGCTGTCATTGTTGGAAATTTATCATTTTGCATCCAATCAAATTTACCACCTTCAACTAAGATACCTGCCATTGATGAACCATGACCCGCCATCCATTTTGTAAGTGAATGTATAACAATATCAGCTCCGTGTTCAAAAGGTTTACATAAATAAGGTGTTTGATAAGTTGCATCAACCATCAATGGAATTCCAGCATCATGGGCAATTTTTGCTATCTCGGGCATATTCATAATTTCATTACCTGGATTTCCAACTAATTCTCCAAAAATACCTTTGGTATTTTTTTGAATTGCTTTTTTAAATCCCTCGGTATCTCTTGGTTTTACAAAAGTACATTTAATTCCAAATTTTGGCAGAGTTAATCTAAATAAATTTACAGTACCACCATATAATTGCGATGAAACAACCAAATGATCTCCAGCTTCGCATAAAGTCATTACAGCTAAAAAAATAGCACTCATACCTGACGATGTTGCTAGTGCAGCAGTACCACCCTCAAGTGAAGCTACTCTCTCCTCTAAAACTGCAACTGTAGGATTTGAAATTCGACTATAGATATGCCCACCTCTTTCCAAATTAAAAAGAGCAGCAGCATGATCTACATCATCAAAAAGATATGATGTTGTTTGATAAATAGGAACTTGTCTAGAACCTGCATTTTTGTGAGGTTGATACCCAGCATGCAAACTTAATGTATCAAATTTATATGTATTAGGTTTAGTTCCTTTTTTATCTTTATCACTCATTATATTTTCCTTATTTTTTGGATTAATTTACTAGTATTAATTTTTATAATTACTACCAATATTAATATAAATTGACAATATCTCATTTATCAGTATTAATCCGGCCAATCATGACTAAATTTATCAAAAATGAGCAATTATCACCTTCATGGTATGAGATTGATGCAACAAATGCAGTCGTAGGTAGACTCGCTACAGTAATATCCAAAATTATAAGAGGCAAAAACAAAAATACTTATACACCTCATATGGACCATGGAGATTTTGTTGTAGTAAAAAATATTGAACAAGCAAAGTTTACTGGTAAAAAATTTCAAGACAAAAAATATTATAGACATACAGGTCACCCAGGTGGGATTAAAGTTGCAACACCTGAAAAATTTCATAAAAAAAAACCAGGCGAAACTTTAAAACTTGCAGTAAAAAGAATGTTGCCAGGTGGAGTATTAGGAAGAAAACAATTAACTAAACTTAAAATTTATTCTGGTAATGATCACCCTCATTCAGCTCAAAATCCTAAAGTAATTGAACTTGAAAAACTAAATAGCAAAAATCTAGTTAGAACTTAAAATGCAAAATACTCAAACGACGTCAAAATCACCTAAATTAAAACTAGACTTTAAGGATAGTAAATACGCCACTGGAAGAAGAAAAACTTCAATAGCTAAAGTTTGGTTAAAAAAAGGCACTGGAAAAATTTATGTTAATGGCAAACTTTTCAATGAATATTTTTCAAGTGAATTTCATCATCTTCAAATAACTAGGCCGTTTGATATTATTAACCAATCTACAGGATACGATGTAAGATGCAGTGTTAGTGGTGGTGGTCCAACTGGACAAGCAGGAGCCATGGTTCATGGAATTTCAAAAGCTCTAGTAATGTTTGATGAAAGTTTAAAATCTACATTAAAGACTGAAAAGCTTACCACAAGAGATTCTAGAGCTGTTGAGAGAAAGAAACCAGGCAGAAGAAAAGCTAGAAGAAGTT
>CABXRY010000041.1 GCA_902514755.1 uncultured Pelagibacteraceae bacterium | reverse complement strand
ATATAATCATCATTTTTAAATTTTTAGCTGCTTGATAATTTCTTACTCCATCCCATGGTGCACCTTTTAATCCTGCTTTTATTTGTTGGTCAATTGACCAAACATCAGGTTCAGATTTCATTAGCCAATATTGCATTATAATTGAACTCCTGCCCCCTTAAGAAATGTTGCTTTTTCATCTAGCGGCCATCTTGGTTTTGCTGGATGATCCAAAGCACTAAATTGTTTTAACTTAAATTTCTCTAATCCAACCATAGCAATCATTACTCCAGCTGCACCAGCGTCTGCGTAACCTCTTACGGTTCTAAATACATTTACTGAATTACCATAACCCGTATCGCCATCAAAAATAATTGGAATAGATGTTGAATTACAAATATTTCTTACCTGATCTGCCATTTCTGAAAATGAGATCAATCCAGTGTCAGGCATACCTAATCTAGTTGAAGAAACACAAAAACCTGACATAAAACCAACATCTAAACCCTCTTTTTCAATTAGTTTTGCTGATAGTGAATCGAAACATCCTGGCATTACAATCACGCCTTTTGCATTAAGTTTCTCTCTTAATTTGGATGCCTTATCTTTTGATTTAATTTTAGAAAACATAACTATAATTTAAAAGGTATATATAAAGCTAAATCAGGAAATAAGTAAATAACAAAAACAGTAAACAACATTATTATTACAAATGGTATCACTCCTTTTGCAATTTCAGACATTTTAGCTTTTCCAATTGCTTGTAAAACATAAATATTTAAACCAACTGGTGGAGTAATTAAAGCGCATTCAATCATTAAAGTAAAAATTATTCCAAACCAAATTAAATCTATATTCATCGCAGCTATTGAAATAGAAAAAATCGGCATCATAATTAATATTAACGATAAAGTTTCCATTATAAATCCAAGAATTAAAAGTGTTATGCAAACTACAAATATAAACAAGCCTTGTTCATTTATATTTGTAACTATAAATGAAGATAACTCTTGAGGAATTCTGTAAAGTGAAATTGCTTTTCCAAATATTTTAGCGCCAGCTATAATTATGAAAATAGTTACAGTTGTTTTCATTGTTTCAAGACCAGCCTCAATAAATCTTTTAAAACTTAATCTTTTTTTCGCGACCACATAAATAAATGATATCAAAAAACCTATACCACCAGCCTCTGTTGGGGTGTAAATGCCAGCATAAATACCTCCTAACATTATGAATGCCATTAATAAAATTGGTAAGCCTTTTTTTGTATATTTTATTTTTTCTTCAAGAGTGCTTTTTACATTAACAACTTCTTTATTAAAAAATTTTACATAAATTATTGAAAATATAATAAAGAATAATGCTAGAACAATTCCGGGTCCAATTCCTGCAAGAAACATGCTTAAAACTGACTCTTCTACGACAAAAGCATAAACAATCATTGGTATAGAAGGTGGAATTAATATCCCAAGTGTACCACCAGCTGCCAATATGCCTAAGGTGAAATTTCTATGATAACCACGACTTATCATTGCTGGAAAAGCAACTGTTGAAATTGTTGCAGCGGTTGCAACAGATGATCCTGAAATTGCAGCAAAAATACTACAAGAAACAATGGTTGCAATGGCTAATCCTCCAGGAAAATTTCCTACCCAACTTTGAGCAAATTTGAATAAATCTTCACCAACACCTGCTTTTAATAAGATATTTGACATCATTAAAAACATTGGAACTGCTAATAAAATAAAATTATCAGCAACACTATAAAAAGTTTGTGGGACCATTAAAGGAGAAATGTCTCCAAAAATCATTAATCCTAAACCGATAGTGCCTAATCCAAATGCAATTGGAACTCCCAAAAAAAGTATAAAAAATAATAAAAATAAAATTAATGCAACTGTCATTTAAATAAATCTTTTAAGAACAAATATATTTCTACAATCACTCGCACAACCAAAAAACCAAAACATAAAGGTATTGCAAATTCAGTTAAAAAAGATGGCACATCTAAAATCGTTGAGCTGGTCCTGCCTACTTTAAAAGAGTCGTATGCAATTAACCACCCAAAGTACAATACAAATAAACTAAATGTTAAAACAAAAATAGCGCTTATAAAATCTAAAACTTTTTGACCTTTCTCATTAAGCCTGTCATACAAAACCGTTATTCTAATAAAATCCTTTTTATGAAATGTATATGTTAATGCTAAATATGTTGCCCATATTTGAAGAAATCTTGAAATTTCATTTACCCAAACAGTCGGTGAATTAAAAATATATCTCATTATAACTTCGTATGAAACTATGAAGCCAATAGTTATGAACAAAGCTGAAGCTAAATAGCCAGAATATTTTATAATTTTGTCGTAAATTTCCATATTAAAAAACCCCACATAAAAGATATGTGGGGTTAATTATTAAATTAAAGATTATTTGCTGCTTTTACAAGCTTGTCACCTACACCTCCAGAACCACCTGTTCTTGAAATATAGTCTTGTATTACAGATGATGAGGCTTTCTTAAGTGCTGATACTTCTGAGCTAGATAGTTCAACAATATTCATACCGTTGGCTTTAGCTTCTTTGTATGCGCTTGCTTCAATATTTGCCATATCATCTCTCACTGCTTTTTCAGCAACTTTAGATGCTGCAGCAATTGCATCTCTTTGTTTTTGAGTTAAAGATTTTAACCATTTATCGTTTGCAACTACTACGAACTCAATATCACCATGATTAGTAACTGTTAAAGTATCCATCACCTGATAAAGTTTTCTAGACTTAACACCAGATACACCTGTCATACCTGCATCAACAGTATTTCTTTGGTAAGCTAAGTATTGCTCCGATCCAGAGATTAAAGCTGGTTTGCCACCTAAAGAGCTTACGAAAGCACCAAGAGTTTTACCAAAAACTCTAATTTTTTTATCTTTAAAGTCCGCAGGTGATTTCATTGCTCCCCCATTAGAAAGCATGATTGCAGATCCATACGCTTGATAATATAATGGCACAGCCCCTGTATTAGCTATAGCTGGATCTAATATTTTTCGTATGTCTGATCCTGCACTAGTTGCTTTTCTAATTTTAGACTCAGAGTCAAATAAGAACGGTAAATAAAAAATATCTACTTCAGGATTAGTACCAGCAAATCTTGTTATTGATGCAACACCCGCTTCAATTGCTCCTGATCCCACAGCTTGTGGAACTTCTTTATCTTTATAAAGTTGTGCAGAGTCATAAATTTCTACCGTTATGTCTGATCTAGCTTCTAACTCTTTTTTAAACACTAATAAATTTTGACCTAAGTGTGCTTTTAAAGGTAACTGAAGCGTTATTCTCATTTTTGTTTCAGCAAAACTTACGCTTGCTATAGATACAAAAATTAAAGAAAACATTATTTTTTTTAATATTTTCATATTTATCTCCTCATCAATTGTTAATTCTAACTATTAAAGTCGACTTTAAAAATAAATACAATAATAATAATTATCTATGAATTGGATAATAATTACTATATTTGGGGCTTTTTTTCAGAACCTTAGATCGTCTTTACAAAAAAAATTAAATAAAGATCTTTCTACAGTTGCATCAACCTATGTGAGATTTGTATTTGCTTTACCTTTTGCTTCATTATTATTTTTTATTTATTTTAAAAATTTTGAAATAATTAATGAGATCTTATCTCAGACAAATTTTCTTTATTATATAATTTTAGCATCTATATTTCAAA
>CABXRY010000040.1 GCA_902514755.1 uncultured Pelagibacteraceae bacterium | reverse complement strand
CAACTAAAAACTCATCAGTATTATTTTTTTTTTGATTTTCAAAAGCACTTTGCATTGTGCCGCATGATGCTAGTAATATAATAAAATTAAGCAGAATAAATTTTTTAAGTTTGTTCATTATTTTTTTGATTATTTAAAATTAGCTCAAATAATATCATAATAATTACACCTATAGTAATGAATATATCGGCTACATTAAACACAAACCAATGAAATTCTTCTACGTGAAAATCAATAAAATCTGGAACTGCTTTATAAAATAAACGGTCAAATAAATTTCCCAATGCACCACCAAAAATCATTAATAATCCATACTTTTTAATACCTTTGCTATCAATGATCATTTTTAAAATAACTAAAATTATTATTGAAATAATTACAGTTAATAACTTATATAAGTTGTCTTGACTAAAAGAGAAAAGCCCAAAAGCAATTCCTTCGTTCCATATCAAATTTATATTTAAAAATTTTGATATATATAATTCTGTAGACGAATTTTTAACATAAAAGTTAATTACATAAATTTTTGAAATTCTATCAATTATAAAAATTGAAAATATAATGCAAAGATTTGTGTAAAAATTTTTTGTTAAATTATTAAATATCATTCAGAATGCCTTGGACAAGCTTCCTCAGTTATTTTCCAACATACTGGACATTTAGTTCCTTTTGCTTTGGTTGTTTCAGCACTTGTTCCAATATTTTCATTATAAATTACCTCTGAGCTTGATGTGATGCATAGTTCTGAAAAATCAACATTTTTAGTAATTTCAGATAGTGTTTTATCTAAATTAATTTTTAGTTTAGCTTCTAAACTTGATCCAATTTCTTTAGTTGCTCTTTTTTCCTCAATACTAATATTGCATATATTTCTTATCTTAATTAGATCTATCCATTTTTGATTAAGCTGATCATTCTTAAATTCTTCTGGGTAATTTAAAAAAGATTCTAAATGGATACTATTATTATTGTTGTAAATTAATTTATAGATCTCTTCTGTTGTAAAAGAAAGAATTGGCGCAAACCATCTTAATAATGAATTTAAAATCACATTTAACAAAATAATTGTTGATTGTCTTTTTTTTGAATTTATTGGATCACAGTACAAAGTATCTTTTCTAATATCAAAATAAAAAGATGATAAATCTACAGTACAAAAATTTAACAACTCTTTATATAAATTATGAAAATCATAATTTTTAAAGTAGTTTTTAAAATTTGAGTTTAACACATAGATTTTATGAAGTATGAATCGCTCAAGTTCTGGTAATTCAGATAAATTTATTTTTTGTAGATCAATTTTTTCAAAATTATCATTTAGATTACCTAGTAAGTATCTGAATGTATTTCTGATTTTTCTATAAGACTCAGCGTGCTGATCTAAAATAGAGTGATCAATTCTTAAATCTTCAGCGTAGTTAGAAGATGCCACCCAAATTCTTAAAATATCAGCTCCATATTTTTTTAAAATATCTTCTGGAGCAATCACATTTCCAAGCGATTTTGACATTTTTAAACCTTTTCCATCAACAACAAAACCATGAGATAAAATTGATTCAAATGGGGCTCTTCCTCTCGTCCCACACGACTCAAGTAGTGATGAATGAAACCATCCTCTATGTTGATCTGAGCCTTCTAAATACATTGATGCTGGCCATTTTAAATCTTCTCTTTTTTCTAGAACAAATGAATGAGTGGAACCACTATCGAACCACACTTCAACAATATCACTTAATTTTTCGTAATCCTCTGACTTATATTTTTTACCTAAAAATCTTTGCGGATCGTCAGAAAACCAACAATCTGAACCCTCTTTTTCGTATATATTTGCTATCATTTCATTAACTTCATCGTCTACCAGAATTTCTTTTGTTTTTTTATTTACAAAAATTGGAAGAGGAACGCCCCAAACTCTTTGTCTAGAAATACACCAGTCTGGTCTAGTTTCGATCATTAATTTTAATCTTTCTTTTCCCTTACTAGGATAAAAAGTTGTTTCATCAAGAGCTTTTAGTGCAGTCTCTCTCAACTTATGACTTTCCATTGAGATAAACCACTGAGGTGTTGCTCTGTGCACTAATGGTGCTTTAGATCTCCAAGAATGAGGATAAGAGTGAATTAGTTCACCATTTGATAATAATTTTTTTTGTTCTTTAAGTTTTTCAATAACAATTGGGTTCGCTTTAAAAATGTGGTTACCTTCAAATAAATTTACATTGCTGGTATATTTTCCATCACCATCAACTGTTTCAATAGCTTTAATTCCATTATTTAAACATAAATTAAAATCATCTGGTCCATGACTTGGTGCACAATGAACAATACCTGTTCCTTGTTCTGTTGTTACAAATCTTGCTTCTAACATTGGTATATCATATTCATAACCTAAGTTATAGAAAGGATGATTGCAGATTGTATCTTTCAAATCTTTACCTTTAAACTTTTTTATCTCTTGATAATCTTCTATTGAACAGTCTTTAATAACTGACTTTAATAAAGCTTCCGCTATAATTATTTTTCGATTTTTAAAATCACCCTCATCATTCAGTTGTATTAACACATAATCAAGAGACTGGTTATAAGCTAAAGCTTTGTTTGCTGGTATTGTCCAAGGAGTTGTTGTCCAAATAACAACTTCACTTCCCTCAAGCTCTTTTATATTAGAGAATTTAACTGGAAAAGATGTGTAAATGGTGTCAGATTTATGATCTTGATACTCAACTTCTGCATCTGCAAGTGCAGTCTTTTCAACTGTCGACCATAAAACCGGTTTAAACCCTCTATATAAACTTCCTTCTTTAAGAAATTTTCCTAATTCTCTTACAATTTGTGCCTCAGCATCAAAACTCATTGTAGAGTAATAATTTTCCCAGTCACCTATAACACCTAATCGTTTAAATTGACCTTTGTGAACTTCAATCCATTTTTCTGCAAATGATCTACATTCTTTTCTAAATTCAACTATTGGGACCTCATTTTTATTTTTTTTATTTTTTTTATATTGTTCTTCTATTTTCCATTCAATTGGTAAACCATGACAATCCCACCCTGGAACATATATAGAGTCCTTGCCATCCATTTGATGAAATTTTACAATTATATCTTTCAAAATTTTATTTAGAGCGGTGCCCATATGGATATTGCCATTTGCATAAGGAGGGCCATCGTGAAGAACAAATTTTTCTCTTCCTTTGCTAGAGTTTCTTAATTCATCATAAAGATTAATTTTATTCCAATAGTCTAAAATTTCAGGTTCCCTAACTGGTAGATTGGCCTTCATGGAAAAAGCTGTTTTGGGTAGGTTTATTTGTGATTTGCTCATTTTGTTTTTTTTGCAATACTTAAATCAGTTTTGATTTGATTTTTTAACTGATTGACATTTTTAAATTTCTTCTCTTTTCTAATAAACTTTAAAAATTCAACTGACAAATACTTATTATATAGATTGCCAGAAAAATTAAATAAATGGACTTCTAATAATATTTTTTTTTGATTAAATGTAGGTCTATAACCCAAATTAGCTATTCCTTTTATATATTTAGTATCATTTTTTCTCAAAACTTTTACAGCATATACTCCTGGTTTAGCCAAAACATAATACCCAATATCAATGTTGCATGTTGGAAAGCCAATTTTTTTTCCCATTTGTCTCCCTTTTTGAACAATTCCTTCAATAGACCAATTCCTGTTTAAAAGCTTATTCGCCTCTTTTAATAAACCTTTTTCTAAATAACTTCTTATTAAAGATGATGAAACTATTTTTCTCTTTAATAAAAGAGGCTTTGGTTTAATAACTTTAAAATTAA
>CABXRY010000039.1 GCA_902514755.1 uncultured Pelagibacteraceae bacterium | reverse complement strand
GGAGATGATCCAGAAGGTATTTTTCCATCAATACTAGGTCATGAGGGGGCAGGAATTGTTATTGAAGTAGGTGAAGGAGTAACCTCTTTAAAGAAAGATGATCATGTTATACCTTTGTATACCCCTGAATGTCGTAAATGTAAGTTTTGTTTATCTGGTAAAACAAATTTATGCCAAGCTATTCGTGAAACTCAAGGAAAAGGATTGATGCCAGATGGAACTTCAAGATTTTCTTATAAAGGAAAAACTTTATACCACTATATGGGTACATCAACATTTGCAAATTATACAGTTGTTCCAGAAATTGCACTAGCTAAAATAAGAGAAGACGCACCTGCAAGTAAAGCTTGCTATATTGGTTGTGGTGTAACAACTGGCATAGGCGCCGTGATTAATACTGCTAAAGTTGAGGAGGGTGCAACAACTGTTGTTTTTGGTTTAGGTGGAATTGGACTTAATGTTATTCAAGGATGTAAATTAGCTAAAGCAAGTGTCATTGTTGGAGTAGATTTAAATCCAGAACGTAAACAAATTGCAGAAAAATTTGGAATGACAGATTTTGTAAATCCAAAAGACTATCCAGATAATAAATTACAAGAAAAGATAATTGAATTAACCAATGGTGGTGCTGATTATAGTTTTGAATGTATTGGTAACGTAAATGTTATGCGTCAAGCATTAGAATGTTGTCATAAAGGATGGGGTGAATCAATTATAATTGGCGTAGCTGGATCTGGTCAAGAAATTGCAACTAGACCATTTCAATTAGTTACAGGAAGAGTTTGGAAAGGAACTGCTTTTGGTGGAGCAAAAGGAAGAACAGATGTTCCTAAAATTGTTGATTGGTATATGGATAAAAAAATTAATATAGATGATTTAATTACTCATGAGTTTGCGATTGAAGATATCAACAAAGCATTTGATTTAATGCATGAAGGTAAATCAATAAGAAGTGTAATTAATTTCTAAAAATGGAATTAATCGAAAAACATAGATCTCATAACGGATCTCAAGAAGTCTACAAACATTATTCTGATACAACAAATTGTAATATGCAATTTGCAGTTTATTTGCCTGATAATAGTATAGATTGTCCGTTATTATATTTCCTAAGCGGCATAACTTGTACTGAGCAAAATTTTATTCAAAAATCTGGATTTCAACAATTCGCCTCAAAAAATCAAATTGCTGTTGTTGTTCCTGATACCAGCCCGAGAGGGGTAGGTGTGGCAGATAATGAAGACTTTAAACTTGGTTTCGGAGCTGGTTTTTATCTGAATGCAACAAAAGAACCTTGGTCTAAAAATTATAGAATGTACGATTATATCACAAAAGAATTACCAGATTTAATCTCAAACAATTTTCAATTTAGTAAATCAAAAATAGGAATTTTTGGTCACTCAATGGGTGGAGGTGGTGCTATTCAATTCGCATTTAAAAATGATATGTATAAATCAGTTTCAGCTTTTTCTCCTATATGCTCACTTCATAAAAGTACATTTTCAAAAGATATGTTTTCTAATTACTTAGATAATAATGTAGAGCAATTAAATTTATATGACCCAATAACTTTAATCAAAAACTCTGATAAAAAATTTGAAAGCATAAAAATAGATGTTGGTTTAAATGATGATTTTTTAAAAGATCTTTATATAGATGATTTTATTAAAGTATGTAATGAAACTGGCCAAAAGTTAATTGTATCCAAACATCAGGGTTACGATCATGGTTATTATTTTATTAATTCTTTTATAGAGGATCATATAAATTATCATGCCTCGATATTAAAAAGATAATTTAATTAAGTTAATCTCTAAAGTTTACAAACTCAATCGGTAGACCAATATCGATTGCTTGTATTGCAGATATTGCTTCTTGAAGATCATCTCTTTTTTTTCCTTCAGCTCTTAATTCTTCCCCTTGAATTTTAATTTGGATTTTAAGTTTAAGTTTTTTTATATCAGCGATAATTTTTTTAGCATTTTCTTGACTAATACCTTCTTTTAACTCACTGATTTGTCTAATGGTTGTGCCTGCAGCACTTTCTGAATTTTTAACAACTATTACTCTTGGATCTACTTTTCTTCTTATAAGGTGAACTTGTAACAATTCATTTACTTGTTTTAATTTTATTTCATCTGGAGCCAATGTAGTGATTGTCTTATCTTTTCTTTCAATTGAAATATTAAGTCCTTTAAAATCGTATCGGTTAGTAATTTCTCTTAAACAATTTGCAAGAGCATTATCAAATTCTGGGTAATTAATTTTACTTATAACATCAAATGAAGGCATAAATTTTTAATATAATAATATATTTCTAAATAAGAGCAATCTCCATTATAATTGAATTAGAATCTTGAATTGTGAATAATATTTTAAAAATTATATTTTACAGTATCTGTCTTTTTACATATTCTCATGTCATGGCTAATGAAGAAGCAAAATATGATGTTGTGAAATCAAACGATGTCTATGAGATTAGAAAATATTCTGATCGTTTAGCTATTCAAGTTACAAGCAAAACTAGAAACAATGGATTTAGAAAACTGTTTAATTATATCTCAGGAAATAATGAAACAAATCAGAAAATTAAAATGACAGTACCAGTTACAGTGATGGAAAAATCTGGAAATATGACTATGCAGTTTTATTTGCCTTCTAAATTTAATAAAAATAATATACCAGATCCCACTTCCTCTGATGTTGAAATAATCAATGTAGAAGGAGGGTATTATGCTGTGATTAGATATTCTGGTAGAGCTTCAGATAATAATTTTATTAAGCATAGAGATATTTTAGAAAGTGAATTATACAAAGATGGTATTGTTATAAAAGGCCCACCAATTAAAGCGACTTATAACAGTCCTTTTACTCTTCCACTAATGAGAAGAAATGAAGCAATGTTTAATGTAAGTTATAAAAATTAAAGGATAACTAAATCCAACTTTTGCTTACCCAATCTTTCGTTACCATTTGCAGTAACTAAATAAGTCTCACCTAAATTCATAGCTAAATTATTATCTGAATCCATAAGTATCATGTGCATAAAGAAGACATTACCAGGAGTTATCACATAAGGATTACCGGTGTAAAGCATTGGCCAGTCCATCCAATTAGGTGAGAAAGTTGAACCTAAAGAATAACCACAAGCATTCATTCTTGCTTTATAAAAACCTAAATCATCAAAAGTTTTAGCATGAGCGTCAAATACATTTCCTGCAGTTTTACCTGGAACTAAAGTTTTTACACAATTAGTTAATGCATCAACACAAGCTTCATGCATCTTAATATGTTTTGAATTTGCTTTTCCAATAGGGATGGTTCTAAACATTGCCGAATGGTAATGCTTAAAAGTTCCTGCCCATTCTAAACTTAATTGATCAGTATCAGATAAATTTCTTTTCTCTGCTTGATATCTACAAAGTAAAGCATTGTCTCCAGAACCAATTATATATTCATTAGCAGGATAATCTCCTCCACCTTCAAGAACTGCCCCTTGCATTTCTGCTAAAATTTTTGCTTCACTGGCGCCAGCTTTAGTATATTTCCAGGCTTCATCAAGCGCCCTATCAGCAAGTTCGGCTGCTTTTTTCACATAAACTAATTCTTCACTAGATTTAATTACTCTTAATTTAGTTATTAATTCAGATTGATCTTCAATATTACAATAATTTTCAAGAGATTTATTTAATCGTAAAGCATTACGTCCAGTCATACCGTATGCTTCATATTCAATACCAATACTTTTATCTTTTAAGTCAAGTTCATTTAATATTTTTTTAAGATCATCAGTTGGATTTATTCCATCTTTATCAACCCAAATTCTAATATCTATAATATTAGATGTATTTTGTGCTTGTCTTAAATCAGGTGCACGAGTTAAAAGAATAATATTACCTTTTTGATCCAAGATAAGAGTTTGAAAAAAAACATATCCAAAAGTGTCGTATCCTGTAAGCCAA
>CABXRY010000038.1 GCA_902514755.1 uncultured Pelagibacteraceae bacterium | reverse complement strand
TATTTGGAGAAAATATTAATAACTCTAATCAAAAGGTGGCGTAAAAATTGAGCGGTTTAAGTAAAAAGAATATCGAAACTTCTTTAAAATTTGTTTATTCAGACAATAACTCACTTAGTGTTATCTTTCATGACAATGATTTATTGATGGGTGTTGTTGGAGAATTTAACAAAAATCTCAAAGAATTAGAAAAAATCACCGGCTCTAGCTTATACTCAAGAGGAAATTCTATTTTGATAAAATCTAATCCTCAAAAAAATGAAATTATTAAAAATGCTATTCAATTTCTAGCTAATCAATATGTTAATAATGGTAGTATTGAAAATAAAGATATAGTTTCATCTGTAGACAAATTTATGATTAATGAAAAAGTTAAAAACAATAATGTAACAGATATAATTAAAACTCCAAAAAAATCTATTATACCAAGATCTGAGAAGCAGAAAGAGTATGTTAGAGCACTAAGGCAGAGTGATATTATAATATCCGCTGGGCCGGCTGGAACTGGAAAAACTTTTTTAGCTGTAGCTGTGGGTCTTACTATGTTGTTAGAAAAGAAAATTGAAAGGATAATTTTATCTAGACCAGCAGTGGAAGCTGGAGAAAGATTAGGTTTTTTACCCGGAGATATGAAAGAAAAAGTAGATCCTTATTTAAGGCCTCTGTATGACTCTCTTTATGATTTATTTGATTTTGAAAAAATACAAAGGATGATTGAAATTGGTGATATTGAAATTGCACCTTTAGCATTTATGAGAGGGAGAACATTAAAAAATTCATTTGCTATTTTAGACGAGTCTCAAAACGCAACTGACACTCAAATCAAAATGTTCTTAACTCGAATTGGAGAAAATTCAAAAATAGTTGTAAATGGTGATCCAACACAAATAGATTTACCAAATAAAAATATGTCTGGCTTAGTAAGATCAAAAGAATTGTTGGGTCATTTAAATGAAATCTCAGTAGTCGATTTTGATCATTCTGATGTAGTTAGACATCCTCTAGTTTCAAAAATAGTTAAAGCTTACTCAAATAATGATTAAAATTGATGTCCTCTCAGATGAGAGGGAGTGGTCAAAAAAAATAAGAAAAAAAAAGCTCTTTTTTAATAATCTTTGCAAGCTTTTTCCAAAGAAATATCAATATTTAAATAAAGAAGTTAGTCTTACTTTGTTACTTTCAAACAACAAAGGTATTAAAAAATTAAATAAAAATTTTAGAAATAAAAATAAATCCACTGATATTTTGTCTTTTCCATTCAATAATAAAATTAAAATTAGTAAAAAAACTTATCTTGGAGATATTATTATAAATTATAATTTTATGAATAAACCAAGAACTCAAAAGTTAAAAAGTTTTCAAGATAAAGTAATAAAAACATTTATTCATGGTTTTTTACACCTGCTTAACTTTGATCATATTAAAAATAAAGATTATAAAAAAATGTTAAGAGAAGAAGATAGAATATATAAATCGATAACTTCTAAAAAAAATTAAATTGAATAAAAAATTTTATATTGAGTTAATATTTTTAATTTTACTAGGTGTAGTTACTTCTCTTAGTTTACCTCCTTACAATTATGTAATAGTTAATTTTTTTACATTTAGTTTTTTTTTTATTTTTTTAATTAAAAAATCTAAAACGACACATAATAAAAAACTTTTCTTTTTATATGGTTGGCTTTTTGGTTTTGGATATTTCATTTCAAATATTTACTGGGTAACCATATCTCTCACTTTTGATGAAAGTTTTAAATTTTTAATTCCTATAGCATTAATTGTTATTCCTGCTTTCTTAGCAATTTTTTATGGCACAATTACTTATCTTTTTATTATTTTTAAACAAAAGAAATTAATAAGTTCATTCTTAATTTTTTCATTAATTTTTGGAATTATAGAATTCATAAGAGGTTTTATTCTTACTGGTTTTCCCTGGAATTTAATCGCTTATAGTTTTTCTAATCAATTAAAAATCATAAGTATAACCTCAATAATAGGAGTCTATGGATTTAATTTATTTTGTATTTCCTTGTTCATAAGTCCTGCAATTTTTTTTCTAAGAGAGACAAAAAAAGATATTTTGGTAAGCGGAGTTTTTATTATTATGATTTCAATTTTTTATATTTATGGCTCTTCATATGAGAATAAATTTAAAACATCAGATATCGACACTAATACTTTTAAGATACGAATAATTGGATCTAATATAAGCCTAGATAGATTTTATAGAGATATTGATCCAGTATCGGTAATTAATGATTTAATTGAAATAAGCGATCCAAAAAAAGAGCAAAAAACAATTTTTGTTTGGCCAGAAGGAATTTTTCCAGACATATCACAAAAGGAATTAGTAAATTATAATTGGCTTTTTAAAGAAAGATTTAATGATAATCACCTTTTAGTTATAGGTATTAATAGTCAATCTAACGATCAAGAAATTACTAATTTTTATAATACATTATCAGTTTACGATCATAATCTTAAATTAATTAAATTTTATAATAAAATTAATTTAGTTCCCTTTGGAGAATTTTTACCTTTTGAAAATGTTCTTAAAAAAATTGGCTTAAAGTCAATTACCAACAATTATCAATCATTTTCCGAAGGAGACAGTAGAGATATAATAAAAATTAATAATAAAAATTTTTCATTAAAATTTTTACCGCTAATTTGTTATGAAATTATTTATTCTGGTAAAATATTTAACGATAATAATTTTGATTATATAATTAATATTTCTGAAGATGGATGGTTTGGTAAATCAGTAGGACCAAAACAACACTTTACTCACAGCATATTTAGAAGCATAGAAAGTGGAAAATATATATTGCGATCAGCAAATAATGGAATAGCAGCAATAATAAATCCTTTAGGCGGTATAGAGCAAAAGATTGATTTTGGAAAATCAGGATATATAGATTTTTATGAAAGTAGAAAAATACAACCAACGATATTCTCACAACATGGTAATAAAATTTTTGTATTATTGATTTTAATGTATATTTTTTTGATAATTTCATTTAATAAGAATAAAAATGAGTAATTTAAAAAATTATCTATTTACTAGTGAGTCTGTTTCGGAAGGACATCCAGATAAAGTAAGTGATAGAATTTCAGATATGGTGGTAGATAGTTATATTTCTGGAGATCCGTTTTCTAGAGTTGCATGTGAAACTCTTACAACAACAAATAAAGTTGTGTTAGCCGGTGAAGTAAGAGGGCCTGAAATTAAAAAAGAAGATTTAATTGAAAAAGTAAGAAGTTGTATAAAAGATATTGGTTATGATCAAGATGGATTTACTTGGAAAGAGGCTACAAAAATTGAATGTCATCTTCACTCACAATCTTCAGATATTGCTATGGGTGTAGACTCATCAGGGAATAAGGATGAAGGAGCAGGAGACCAAGGAATTATGTTTGGATATGCTTGTAATGAAACAGATGTATTAATGCCAGCCCCAATTCATTACTCTCATAAAATATTGAGGCTAATGGCTGAAGATAGAAAATCTGGAAAGTTAAAAAATATTGAGCCGGACAGTAAAAGTCAGGTTACATTTGAATATGTAGATGGAAAACCTACTAAAGTTAAGTCAGTAGTAATATCTTCTCAACATTCAGCTGATGTAAATCAAGCACAAGTTAGAGATTTATTAAGACCCTATATGTTAAATTCTATCCCAGGAAATTTTCTAGAAGGTTTTAACGAGGATGAATTTTATGTTAATCCGACAGGAAATTTTGTTATTGGTGGTCCAGATGGGGATTGTGGTTTAACAGGAAGAAAAATTATAGTTGATACTTATGGTGGCGCGGCCCCTCATGGAGGAGGAGCTTTTTCAGGAAAAGATCCAACTAAGGTAGATAGATCAGCAGCTTATGCAGCCAGATATATTGCAAAAAATGTTGTTGCTTCAAAAATATCTGATAAGTGTTTAATTCAATTAGCTTATGCAATTGGAGTTTCAAAGCCTTTATCAATTTATGTAGATTTATTTGATAACGATTTAGATAAAAATAAATTTGTTGTAGAAAAGATAAATGAAAATTTTGATCTGAGTCCTAGAGGAATAAGAGAAATGTTAAATCTAAATAAGCCGATATATGAAAAAACAGCAGCCTATGGCCATTTTGGTAGAGTTCCAGAAAATGATGGCTCATTTTCATGGGAAAAAACAGATAAAACTTATATTT
>CABXRY010000037.1 GCA_902514755.1 uncultured Pelagibacteraceae bacterium | reverse complement strand
CAGGTACACAAATAACTTTCTTACCATCAAAAGAAATATTTTCTTCAATAAAGTTTAGTGCAAATATTTTGATTCAGCGAATGAGAGAATTAGCTTTTTTAAATAAAGGAATAAAGATTATTTTTACAGATGCAAGTTTAAAAAAAGAAAAAGTTTCAGAATTTAAGTTTGATGGTGGTGTACTTGAATTTGTAAATTTTTTAGATGAAAAAAGAGAAAAATTGCAAAATAAAAATGGTAATGATTTATTCAAGAAACCAATTTATATAGAAGGAAAAAAGGATAATATCGAGTTAGAATGCTCACTAAAGTGGAACGCAAGCTATTCAGAAGAAATATTTCCATATACAAATAATATATTTCAGAAAGATGGTGGAACACACTTACTAGGTTTTAGAAGTGCGCTTACAAGAGTTATTAATAAATATGCTAATGAGCACAACCTTTTAAAAAAAAATAAGTTAGCAATATCTGGAGATGATATAAAAGAGGGGCTTACTTGTGTATTATCCACTAAAATACCAGATCCAAAATTTTCATCTCAAACAAAAGATAAACTAGTTTCGTCAGAAGTAAGAATGATTGTAGAAACAGTCGTCAATGAAAAATTATCTATATGGTTTGATCAAAATCCATCAGTAGCAAAAATTATTTTAGCTAAAGTTATTCAAGCTGCAATGGCAAGAGATGTTGCTAGAAAGGCAAGAGAAAATGTAAGACGAAAAGGTGCTCTTGAATTAAGTGGATTACCCGGAAAATTAGCTGATTGTCAGATAGGCAAACAAGAAGGTACAGAATTGTTTATTGTTGAGGGAGATTCAGCGGGTGGATCAGCAAAACAAGGAAGAAATAGAGCTAATCAAGCTGTTTTACCTCTAAGAGGTAAAATTTTGAACACTTATGTTGAAGATCTAGGGGTAAAAAAGAATGGAAATGGAGATGCAACTGAACAACAAAGAACAAAAGCTTTATCAAAAATGATCTCCTCAAACGAAATAGTAACTTTAATCAATGCGCTAGGTTTGGATCCAAAAACTCAAGAGATAGACTTAAAAGATCTAAGATATGGAAAAATTATTATTATGACTGATGCTGACGTTGATGGTTCACATATTAGAGCTTTGCTATTAACTTTCTTTAATAACAAACCCTTTAATAAATTAATAGAAAATGGGCATGTTTATTTGGCGCAACCGCCACTATTTAAAATTAACAAAGGCACCAAAGGAATTTATATCAAAGACGAATTGGAATTGGAAAACTACATAGTGAAAAATAGTAAAGAGATGAAAAAAATTAAAAAGGGATCAAAGGAATTTATCAAAGAATTAGAACTAGAAAAATCAAAAATGAATATTCAAAGATTTAAAGGACTGGGTGAAATGAATCCAGAGGAATTATGGAGTACAACTCTTGACCCTGAAACTCGAAACTTACTTCAAGTTCAATATTCTAAAGATTTAAAAAAAGATCAAAGTTTAATCCATACTTTAATGGGTAATGACGTAGCTTTAAGAAAAGATTTTATAATCTCTAACGCAATAAATGTACAAAATCTTGATATCTAACAATGAAGTTTTTTGAAACTTCAAAATATCATTCTTTTAAAAAATCTACATATATAAGTTTAAGGTGGATAGGAATAGCAGGGCAGTTAATTTCAGTTAACTTTGTATTTTTTATTTTAAATTTTGATTTTAATGTACTTGTTTCAAACTTAACAATATTTTTTGGTATCCTAAGCAATTTATATTTAATCTTTATTTATAAAAAAACACAATTATCAGATAGATCAGCATTTATATTTTTAGTTATTGATATTGTTCAATTAGGTATTTTGCTTTATCTGACGGGAGGAGTTACTAATCCTTTTGTAATATTTTTGTTAATTCCAAGTGTTTTTTCTTCATCCAACTTAAGTTTTGTAACAAATTCTTTACTTGTATTTTTAACCACTATAGTAATTATTTTTCTCACATTTTACTCGGAAAATTTACCCGGTCCAATCAGTGATCATTTTCATGTAAGTCCATATTATTATTATGCTATTCCAGTATCATTAATAATTGCTCTATTTTTTTTAAATTTCTTTGCGATGACATTTGGAACTCAATCTCGTTTAAGAAAAGAGGCGTTAGCAAAAATGGAAGAAGTAATGGCAACAGAGCATGAACTTTTATCTTTGGGAGGTCAAGCCGCTGCTGCAGCTCACTCTTTAGGAACTCCTCTTTCTACAATTAAGATAATAACTCAAGACTTGATAAAGCAATTTAAAGGACAAAAAGATATCGAAAAAGATATTGAATTATTATTTAGTCAAGTTGAGAGATGTAATGAAATTTTAAAGCGTTTAACCCTTAATCCTGTAGAAGAGGATGATTTTATTGATAAGGACCTTACCATGAGAGAATATTTATCAGAAATTATCTCTTCATTTAAGGAAATTAGTAAAAGACAATTTATTTTTAATTATGATCAAGATTCAAATGTTAGAAAGATAACTAAATCAATTGAAATAGTTTATGGCCTAAGAAATTTTATTGGAAATGCTAATAAATTTTCTAGAAGCACAATTTATATAAATCTGAAAAGTGATAGTGAAACTACAGAAATCATAATTGAAGATGATGGAAATGGATATCCAAAAGATATTTTACCAAAAATAGGCGAGCCATATCTAAGCACAAATAATTCTCAAGAAAAATCTAAAACAGGCCTAGGACTTGGACTATTCATAGGAAAAAATCTTTTAGAAAAAAATTTTGCATCAATTCTTTGTAGAAATTCAAAAACTAGAAGTGGCGCTGAAGTAATTATTAAATGGAGTAACAGAGATTTATTTAATATTTAGTGAAACTTTTTTTTTGTGTCAAATAAAGAACTTAATTGAGATATCATCACATCACCTAATTCATTAACATCAGTAATTTTAATTGCTCTGTTGTAATATCTCGAAACGTCGTGGCCGATTCCAATTGCCAAAACTTCTATTTCTGTTTTATTTTCAATAAATTTTACCATTTTTTTTAAGTGCTTTTCTAAAAAATCACCTGAGTTTACAGAAAGAGTAGAGTCATCAACTGGTGCTCCATCAGATATAACCATTAATATTTTTCTTTCTTCTTTTCTCTTTTTTAATCGGTTATATGCCCAAGAAATAGCCTCTCCATCAATATTTTCTTTAAGCAACCCTTCTTTAAGCATCAGTCCTAGATTATTTTTAGCTTGTCGCCAGTGAGTATCAGCGCCTTTGTAAATTATATGTCTTAAATCATTTAATCTTCCAGGTGTCTTAGGTTTTAAGTTTTTGTTCCAATGCTCCCTACTTTGTCCACCTTTCCAGTTTTTAGTAGTAAAACCTAAAATTTCTACTTTAACCGAACATCTTTCCAAGGTTCTAGAAAGTATGTCTGCACATATGGCTGCAATTGTAATCGGTCTTCCTCTCATAGAACCTGAATTATCAATAAGCAAAGTTACAATTGTATCTTTAAAATCTAAGTCTTTTTCTTTTTTAAAAGAAAGAGAGTTATAAGGATCCATTATAATTCTTGGTAATTTTGAACTATCAAGCAAACCTTCTTCTAAATCAAATTCCCATGCTCTATTTTGTTTAGCTAACAACTGTCTTTGAAGTTTGTTTGCAAGTTTAGTTATCACATCTTGAAATCCAATTAGTTGCTGATCTAGTGTTCTACGAAGTTTTAATGCCTCATCTGCATTTTCTAAATTTTCAGCTTTTACTACTTCATCGAATTGTGTTGTAAATATTTTATAATCTAAGTTCAAATTTTCAATATTCTTTTGAACTATTTGCTCGTAGCTTTGTTCATCTGATTCTACATCTGAAAGTTGTTCGTCTAAGTTAAATTCATCAACATTATAATCAGCATCTAATGAGGCTTGTGTTTCATTTTCATTATTTTCGTCCCTATTGTCTTCAGTGTCATTATCTTGATCATCATTTGAAGGATTGTCTTGTCCTTGATCTTGATTTTCCTCTCTGTTTTCATCATTTTCATCATTTTGAAAAATATCCATTTCATTTAAAATTTGAGAAAATCTCAAACTATAGTTGTTTTGATCTTCCAAATTATCTTGCAAGAATTTCTTATGTTTACCTACTGATTGATCAAAATCGTGTTCCCAAAAATTTAATATTTTTGTTGTTAAAGGACTTAATTTAATTTCGTGAAAATTTTTAAGCATATATAGCTCAAATGCTTCTGTGACAGGTACATCTTCTTTAGTTTTTA
>CABXRY010000036.1 GCA_902514755.1 uncultured Pelagibacteraceae bacterium | reverse complement strand
CAAAAACGTCATAAGAGAAATATGTGGGTTTATAAAAAGATCTAACTAATCTAGAGTCATACTCTTCATCTTCATCAAAAGCAGATCTGCTTAATATTTCTTTTGTTATTAATTGAATTTCTTCTTCAGTTAGTATTACTTCATCTTCATCAATCGCTCTTTTAATAGATGCTTGAATTCCAACAATTTTCTTTAATTGTTTTGGTGATTTGGCCTTTGATATATTCTCACTATAAGATTGATTTGTTAAATTTCTTTTTTTTAAAAATTTTTCCCATTCTTCTTTTATAAAATTAATTCTTTCTTGCTTACTATTTTTCATATAGTTACACCTATGGATTCAAAAAAATACACCTTTCCTGAATAAAAAAATTTCATTTTTTTTTGATAAAAAATTAATTTTTTTCTGGACAGTCTATATTTATAGTTTAGAAAGTTCCAGCTTATCTCCCTAGTTCCGAGAATGTTCCGAGAATCTTAAAAATTATTATTGAGATTTTCCAACAAAAATAATCCAACGATTTAAAAACACATAGGATTATAAAGGATTAAGACTATTAGAGACTATTAGAGACTTTGAAATTCATGAATTGAAACTATTTTAAGTCCTTTGTGTCTACCAATTTCACCACGAGGGCATTAATGAATTTCATGAGTGTTTATGCCATTATTTATAATTGAACAAGATGAATAAGTAAATTTTTTTTATTTTATCTCGCTATGCTCCTGTATTGCTCCTGTTGTCCTAAATCCTATTTATTATTGATCAAGCCAATGCACCATAAATGAATTAAAGACTTCTTGCTAATTTTTTGACTTTTCCCATATGTTTCTCAAAAACTTCTTTTTCCATATTTGGTAAGACTGAATAAAACCTTAGATATTTTGTTTTCAGTCCACCTAATTTAAAAACAATTTTTTTTATTCTTCTAAATGGTATGTTATCAAAAATTGAAAAATTTTGATAAGTTATCATGGGTCCACCATATGTTATTGAAACAATACCAAGTTTATCTTTCATTGCACCAGGCACTGGATAACCATAATTTTTAAAATACTTATTACCTGGAACTAGTGACCTGTACGAAAAAAACCATTTTGGGTGCAGCACCCAATCAACCCAATTTTCTAAAATTGCATTTAATCTTAAATTGTGACAACTCCCAATTAACATCATGACTGAGCATTCTTCTAATCTTTTACGATAATCTAATACTAATTTAGGTGGTGGATTTGTATTTTGATTATAAAATGGAAGTTGTTCTTTTTCTTCAAAAAGATTTATTAAATCTACTTCGTAACCATTTTTTTTGACTTCTGTAATGAAAGTGTCTCTTATAGCTGCATTAAAGGAGCTTGTAGTGTTATGATGCCCATAAACAATAAATATTTTTTTCATTCTTGACTTAGAATTTTAATTTTTTTCTTTTTCTTCAATTACCTCTTCTTCAATTACCTTAACATTTTTCACATTTAAAATATTTGCAAAACTATGGTTCACATCTCTATGACCTGCTTCATCATCCCTTATAACTTCAACAACATCTTTTAACTTAGAATTAAGTGGTAAATTCCAATAATTTATTGCGATCTCCGGAGCTTTAATATTTTCAATTTTGCCTTCTTCTATTTCTTTTAAATATTCTGTATAACTTATAACTGCTTCCTCCTCGAAATATCCAACAATTCTATGTGCTGTTCTCTGTGATGAAAGATAAATAATTGAATACATCAGAATAAATATGAATTGAGCCATCATTATAATTATTCTCTCAATAAAAGTAGGTTTTGCAATTTGAATAAAAGTCATCAAGTGCATTCTCTCATTTTCAGCTTCGTCTAAAAGAATTTTTATCCAGCCTCTGTCATCCTGCATTTTTCTTAATGATTTTAAATGTAGTAACATACCCGCAACCATTCCAGGAACTGCTGCAACAGTTTCTAAAACAACTGCTCTATGTCCATACTTTTTTTTAAAAAAAGTATCTGCAAGAAATCTTAAAAATTTAGTAAATGCTAACGCAATATGATCACTTAAATTTTGTGGCTTATGATGTCTTATTAGTTTTTCCATGATTTATATATAATTATTAAATCTTTTTTTTTTAGTTATTGAATAATGTTAAATTACGGAAATATTTATAAATTTGATGCGACAAACTGTTTACAATTACTTTAAATCTAATAATTTATAGTAATTACGTCTCATGTGACAATCCTTAAATTTTAAAAAATCTAAAATGACTTTACTAAAATCACATAACAAAAGGACAATTATGAAAAAAACTATATTATCAATCATGCTTGTGATGTTTGTAAGTTCGGCATTTGCAGGATCTTGCCCAATGATGGCAAATAACATTGATGCAAAAATTGCAGAAGCACAAAAACTTCGTGACGCTGGAATGAAAGCTCACACAGACGGCGATCATGCAAAATCAGAGGAATTACTTAGTAAAGCTCTAGAATTATTTAAGAGCTAATTTAGTTTAGGGGCACCTAGCAACAGAACGCCCCTACTCATCTTAAAAAAATCAAAAGGATTAAAATGAAAAAAAACGTTGAGAAGAAAAGACACATAGCTAAGACAATTTCATGGAGAATAATTGCTAGTGCTGATACATTTTTAATAGCATGGATAATTACTGGCAAGATGGATTGGGCAAGTACAATTGCTGGTGTAGAGGTTTTAACAAAAATGTTTTTGTATTATTTTCATGAAAGAGCATGGTATAAATTTAGTAAGTTTGGAGTAAAGAATGGTTAAATTAATATTATGATTAATGAAAAAAAATATTATTAAATCTTATTTAAAAAAAATCACAATCAAAGCTTGCTTTATCAATTATCCTATTTATTGTTTTTTTACTAAAGTTACCTGTGACGACTTAGATTTAGACTAATTATTATTATTAAAATAACTTAATAACATGAGTGAATTTTATATTAAAAGGAGATCTGTTCTTGCTAGAAAAATGTCACCTAAAAAAATTCCTGAAGAAGATTTAAAAAAAATTTTAGCTGCAGGAATTAGAGTTCCTGACCATGGTGCCCTTAACCCTTGGAAAATAAAAGTGATACAAGGAAAAAAACTTGAACAAATTGATAAAGAAATAATTTTAAATGAATTTAAAAAAGAAAATCCAAATGCAAACGAAATTCAATTAGAGACAGAATCTAAAAGATTGCAAAGAGCATCTATAGTTTTAGCTGTTTTGTCAACTCCAGTTGATCACCCCAAAATTCCAGAATGGGAAATGATTTTATCCTCCGGAGCGGTTTGTATGAATTTATTATCTTGTGCACAATCACTAGGATATGCTGCTCAGTGGTTAACGGAATGGTATGCTTACAATAACAAAATTTTAGAGTATTTAAGTGCCAGAAAAGATATTGATAAAATTTCAGGTTTTATCTATATCGGTCATAAAGTTGAGGAGCCAAATGAAAGAAGAAGGCCTGATCCCAAAAATGTAATCGATTATTTGTGAGGAATTTATGTTTATAGCTATGAATAGATTCAAGATAGTTCCCGGTAAGGAAAACGAATTTGAGAAAGTTTGGAGAGAAAGAGATACGCATCTTAGTGGTGTTAATGGTTTTAAAGAATTTCATTTGGTAAAGGGTGAAAAAAATAATGAATTTTCACTATACGCTTCTCATAGTATATGGAATTCTAAAGAGGATTTTATTAACTGGACTAAATCAGAGGCATTTAAATTAGCTCATAAAAATGCTAGGCAACATAAAAATTTATATCTTGGAGCACCAAACTTTGAAGGCTTTGAAGTAGTGCTTTAAATATATTTGAAATTTAAACAATAGGAAATAAATATGAGAATATTAAAAGAGTTAGATGATGCAAAATTAATAATTGTTGAACTAGAAGTTAGATTAGGAAAAGAAGTTAGAAGTGCTCCAACTTTATGTGCAAAATATAAAGGCAAAATTATACCTTTAAATACAGCTCATGATGGTAGACCGATATTAATGAAAGAAGAAAATTCTATAGAAAACTAAATTATGATTGAACAAATTAGCGTTTATTTGACATCAATGATTTTAGGAATAATGCTATTCTTCTCGTTTGTAATAGCTCCTGTTGTCTTTACCACATTAGATGAGAATAATGCTCGAAAGTTTATAAGAAGAATATTCCCATTTTATTATAATGTTAATTTAGGGATAAGTTTTATTGTTCTCATGATATTTATATTGCTGAGTAAGATAGGAGTTGATTTTTATCTAATATTAGCAATTACAGTTTTATTTGCTACTTCAAACTATTTGTTAATGCCATTAATTAACAAATATAGAGATGAGAAACAGGAAAAAAAATTTAAATACTCACATTTTCTATCTGTTCTTATTAATTTTGTTCAAATGATTTGTTTGGTATTTGTATTAGTTTAATTAATATTATGATTAATGAAAAAAGAT
>CABXRY010000035.1 GCA_902514755.1 uncultured Pelagibacteraceae bacterium | reverse complement strand
CAGATCCCATTGAGTTGTAGCACCTAAAAATCTTTCCCATTCATCATTTTTATACCATTGAAAGACTTTATACATTTCATCTGGCATAGCTGATTTAATCACTTCATCCTCAGCTAAACGGTCAAGTGCTTGACCAAGACTTAAAGGTAATTTTTTAACTTCTTTACCAGCTGCTTGAGCTTCATACATACTTCGCGACTCTGGTTTTCCTGGATCGATATTGTTTGATATCCCATCATCAAAACATTTTAATAATCCTGATCCCATCAAATATGGATTATGCATAGAGTCAACTGAACGGTACTCAAATCTACCAGGTGCTGATACTCTTAATCCGCAAGTTCTATTTTGATATCCCCAGTCTGCATAAACTGGCGCCCAAAAACCTTGATCCCATAATCTTCTATAAGAGTTTACCGTCGAAGATCCAATTGCTGTTAAAGCACCAAGGTGCTTCATAACACCACCAATAGCTTTTAACCCAACTTTACCAGGTAATTGAACATCTTTGGTATCAGGCATGAAAGTATTAGTTCCACCCTCTACATAAGTGAACACCTCATCCATTGCAGGTAGAGATTTGTGACTTAATTTATTAACTTTATCTTTTCCACCTTTCCATAAAGACATATTAGTATGACATCCACTTGCAGATACTCCCATAAATGGTTTTGTCATGAAACATGCAATTAGGTTAAATTCTCTTGCAACTTGAGCACAAATTTGTCTGTAAGTTGATAGTCTATCGGCATTTCTTAAAACATCATCATACATCCAGTTTAATTCTAATTGTCCTGGCGCATCTTCATGATCACCTTGAATCATATCAAGACCCATAGCTCTTGCATATTTCATAACTTGCATAAAAACTGGTCTTAAAGATTCGAACTGATCTATATGATAACAATATGGTTTAGAATAACCTTTTCCAGTTGGTGTACCATCTTCATTTTTTGTCAACCACATCATCTCTGGTTCAGTTCCAACTCTTAATTGATAACCATGTTTTTTCTTAAATTCTTGTGCATGTATTCTTAGATTTCCTCTACAATCCGAAGTTAAATGAGCACCAGGATTGTCTCTTTCTTCTCTGTTTCTAAAACAAGTTACAAATACTCTTGCAACTTTTTTATCCCAGGGTAACTGACAAAAGGTTTCTGGATCAGGGATACCTACAAGCTCTTTTGCCTCAGGTCCGTAACCAATATAATTACCATGTCTATCTGTAAATAAGTTTGCAGTTGCTCCATAAACTAATTGAAAGCCTTTTTCACATGTTCTTTCCCAGTGGTCAGTCGGAATTCCTTTACCAACAACTCTTCCTGTGACAGATATGAATTGAAAAAAAATATACTCAATACCAAGTTCGTTTATTTTAGCTCTAACTTGTTTAACTAATTTGGCTCTACCTGGTTGGTTAACATGTTTTTCTAGGTCAGTCATTGCATCCCCCCTTAAGAATAAATTTTTATTAGAGAAACGTTAGCTGAAAATTTAATTAGTGTCTAATTTTTGTTGGCTATAATAATTATATATAATTTTTATAAGTATTACTTATAAAATTAGCTCCAAGGGAATGGACTGTTTGAAGTAGGGTGAAGTTCACCTTTCTCGTATCGGTTGAATCTAAAAGGTTTTAAAAGATCGCTCTCAGTTCCAAGAATTTCTTTTGCAACAAGTTCACCAACACCAATCATTTTATACCCATGGTTTGCATCAGCGATCATGTAAACGTTTTCTAAAAATCTATCAAAGATCGGAAAAGAATCTGGTGTCATACATCCAAGACCACCTGATGGCCCTTTTCTATAAAGATCAGATTTTCCTTCAAATCTTTTTTGACAATGAGCTAAAGCAGAGCACCACATATCATTAAACGCTTCTGTAGTTTGGTATTCTGGTGACTCTATTCCATATGGATCAACATTCACTTGATCAAAATGTTTATCTACTATGTAAGGTGAAGTTCCACCTTGAACACCTAAACCTTCAATATCAGGTTTGTAGTAAATTCCCCAAATTTTATCTGTGATTAATTTTTTAGTTTTATCTGAATATAATGGAGCAGTAGAGTCTACATGAATAACTGGTGGCTGTTGTCCATTATTCATTTTTAAAAAATCAGGCTCAACACCAATCACACCCTCCTGTAACATCCAATATTTCCACATGTCTGTTGTGTGCATTTTACCATCTTTACCTTTAATACTTGCAGTTTTAGGAAGTTCTAACATATTCCAAAAATCTCTAGCCCATGGACCCGCTCCAACCACAACTTGTTCACATTCTATTGTTCCTTTATCAGTTTCAACACCTGTAACAGCTTTGCTGTTACTTCCTCTTTTAAATCCAGTAACTTTGACACCTTTCATAACTTGAACACCATTTGAAGTAGATTTATTTTCAAGAGCTTTAATCGAGTCTTTGTTAAAAGCGTAACCACCTTTTTTTTCATGAAGAACTGAAGTGATTCCTTGAGCTTGCCAATCATCAAACATACCTTTCATGTAATTCATACAATCTTTTTCACCTTCAATAAATTCTGAATCGTAACCAATAGCTTTTTGCTGTTCATAAATAGTTGCTACATCTTCGTGCATTACTTCTGGAGAAATTTGTAAATAACCTACAGCATTATATTTAAATGCCTTAGGATCACTCTCCCAGACAGAAACTGAATGAGCCATTAACTCTCTCATAGCTGGTTGGAAATAATTATTTCTTACAACACCACATGCAATACCACTTGCCCCTGCAGCAATATCTTTTTTTTCTAAGACGACAATGTCACCTGGATTTTTATAAGTTTCAGAAAGTTTCCAAGCTGTACTTAAACCGTGAATTCCACCACCAATTATAACTACTTTAGCTTTGTTTGGTAAACTTGTCATAAATTAAAGTAATTATTAACAAAATGTATTTATGATGAAAGTATTATTTATAGTACTAAAATTTATATATATATTTAATACAATTAAATTATTTGTATAAAAGACTTTTTTAATAAATATTATATTATCTAATTAAAGTAATAATGAGCCATAAATTCTATAAACCGGCCAAATCTAGACTTCAAAGAAGTGAATTAGCTGTTCCAGGATCTTCACCAAAAATGTTTGAAAAAGCATTAAATTCTTCAGCTGATTATATTTTTTTAGATTTAGAGGATGCAGTTTCTCCAAATGATAAAATATCAGCTAGAGCAAATATTATAAAAGCTCTCAATGAGATGAATTGGAGAAATAATGGTAAAACTATTTCAGTGAGGATTAATAGTCTTGATACACATTATATGTATAGTGATTTAGTAGAACTTGTTGAACAAGCTGGAGAAAATATTGACACTATCTTAGTACCAAAAGCTGGAACTGCTAGTGATGTCTATATGGTTGATTGTTTGTTGACACAAATTGAGACTAATAAAAAATTAAAAAATAAAATTGGCATAGAGTGTTTAATTGAAACTGCATTAGGAATGTCAAACATAAAAGAAATTGCAGGCTCAAGTGGAAGACTAGAGGCATTACATTTTGGTGTTGCAGACTACGCTGCCAGTTTAAGAGCAAGAACAGTAGTGATTGGAGGATTAAATCCAGATTACCCAGGAGATCAGTGGCATCATGGATTATCTGAATTAGTGATGACTTGTCGCGCCTATGGATTAAGAGCAATTGATGGACCATTTGGTGATTTTAATGATCCTGATGCTTACATCGCAGCAGCAAAACGTGGTGCCGCTATTGGTATAGAAGGTAAGTGGGCAATTCATCCATCTCAAATTGAACTTGCCAATGATGTTTTTTCTCCACCTGAGTCAGAAGTAAATAAAGCAAAAAGAATTATAGAAGAATTAGACAAAGCAGCGAAAGAAGGTAAGGGTGCAGCTCAACTTGATGGTAGAATGATAGATGCAGCATCTGCTAGAATGGCAGAGAATGTTGTTAACATTGATAAACTAATTAATAAAAAATAAGTATGGATATACATGAGTATCAAGCAAAAGAAATTTTATCTAGTTTTGGAGTAACAATACCAAGAGGTGGAATTGTTTATAGTCCTGAGACCGCAGAAAATAAAGCAAGAGAAATTGGTGGATCAAAGTGGGTTGTTAAAGCACAAATCCATTCTGGTGCAAGAGGAAAAGCAGGTGGAATAATTGTGTGTAACTCACCTTTAGAAGTTGCTCAGGCAACAGATAAATTATTAGGAAAAAAACTTGTTACAAATCAAACTGGACCTGAGGGTAAAATAGTAAATAGAATTTACATTGAAGAAGCAACTGATATTGAAAAAGAATTATATCTTGGTTTAGTTTTTGATAGAAGCTCTGAAAGTATAATGGTTGTGGCCTCAACAGAAGGAGGAATGAGTGTTGAAGAAATTGCTAAAGAAAAACCAGAAACAATCATAAGATCAAAAATTGAAGTTGCAGTTGGTATTCAAAATTTTCAAGCAAGAGAACTAGCATTTGGATTGGGTATTGAGCCAGAGCTAATTAGAAGAGCCTCAGAAACAATTATTGGATGCGCTAAAGCATTTAGTGAACTAGATGCTACAATGGTTGAAGTAAACCCATTAGTGATTTCAAAACAAAAACAAATTTTAGCTTTAGATTGTAAAATGAGTTTTGACAATAATGCAATGTTCAGAAGAGATAAAGTTTCTGAATTAAGGGATAAAACTCAAGAAGATGAAAAAGAAGTTTTTGCGTCAGATAGAGGTTTAAATTATGTAAGTTTAGATGGAAATATTGGAAATATAATTAATGGTGCTGGTCTAGCCATGGCATCTATGGATATGATAAAATTAGCTGGAGGAGAACCAGCAAACTTTCTTGATGTTGGTGGAGGAGCAACTCCAGATAAAATAGTAAAGGCTTTTAGGCTAATTACTATGGATAAAAAAGTAAAAGTAATTTTAGTAAATATTTTTGCTGGAATTAATAGATGTGATTGGGTTGCTGAAGGAATAGTTCAAGCACTTGAAAAAATTGAAATAAAAGTTCCATTAGTAATTAGATTAGCAGGAACAAATGTTGAAAAAGGAAATAAGATTCTTCAAGATAGCAAATTAAATTATATTCAGGCAAATACTTTGGAGGATGCTGCAAATAAAGCAGTTGCAGAATTAAAATAATTAAATGGCAGTAATAATTCAAAAAGATACAAAAATATTAATTCAAGGGTTCACAGGAAAAATGGGAACTTTTCATGCTGAAGAAATGATAAAGTATGGGTCTAATGTTGTTGGAGGAGTAACACCTGGTAAGGGTGGTCAAAAACATTTAGATAGACCAGTATTCAATACAGTAAAAGATGCTGTGCAAGAAACAGGCGCTACTGCTTCAATATTATTTGTTCCTCCAGCTTTTGCAGCAGACTCTGCAATGGAAGCTGCAGATGCAGGAATAAAAACATGTGTTGCTATTGTTGATGGAATTCCTTCACATG
>CABXRY010000034.1 GCA_902514755.1 uncultured Pelagibacteraceae bacterium | reverse complement strand
TTCCTATTTGACCACCAATTAACACAGACATAAATAGAGGCCAATAATTTAAAAACTCATCAAATACAGCATCTTTTGTCAATTGTCCTATAACACCAAATATTGAATTTATCAAAATAAATAAGGATGCTGATGTTACTATATGTTTTGGATATCCAGCTTTCACTAAAAATAAAAATGGACTTAAAAATATACCGCCTCCAATTCCAACAACGCCAGATACAAATCCAATTATAGATCCAACAAAAATAGATAAAATTTTTGGTATTTTTTTTAATTTTATTTGATCTTCATTAAATGATTTACTCTCGATTAATAAAAATATTCCTGCAATAAATAAAACAAAAAAAAGTAAAATTTCAAATAATTCTTTTTTTATGGAAATAGACGCACCTATAAAAGCAAAAGGTATTGATCCAAAAAGATAGGGTATTAGTAATTTTAGATTAAGATTACCTGATTTTATATAGTTTATAGAATTACCTGACACGACAATAATGTTACAAAACAATGCAATTATTGGAAAAATATAATATGGAAAATCCCAAATCAACATCAGAGCTAGATAAGTAGATCCACCACCAAATCCAACGCTAGAATATAATATTGCTGTTATTAAAAAAAATATTGATAATATAATCATTTAAAATTTATTATGATTGTAAATATAGCTTTACTAACTGTAACAGATACTAGAACTTTTGATAATGATAAATCTGGTGCAATTCTTGTTGAAAAAATCAAAGAGGCTAGTCATAATTTAATTGATAGAAAAATTTGTAAAGATAATAAAGAGGATATTATTTTAATTTTAAAAGATTGGGTAAGTAAAAAAGATATAGATGTTGTAATTACTACAGGAGGAACAGGTTTAACAGGAAGAGACATAACTCCTGAAGCAATTGATGAAATTGCAGATAAACAAATACCTGGTTTTGGTGAAGTTTTTAGAAATATTAGCTTAAAGACAGTTGGTACATCCGCAATACAATCTAGAGCTTGTGCTGTATTGGCAAATGGTAAAT
This sequence comes from uncultured Pelagibacteraceae bacterium, assembly GCA_902514755.1. Taxonomy (GTDB): domain Bacteria; phylum Pseudomonadota; class Alphaproteobacteria; order Pelagibacterales; family Pelagibacteraceae; genus Pelagibacter. The sequence continues at coordinate 4,630 of CABXRY010000034.1, read as the reverse complement.
ATATTTTTGCATTACCAGGATCTTCTGGGGGAGTAACTGATGCATGGGAGGGAATTTTAAAGCATCAATTAGATGTCAATCATAAACCTTGTAATTTTGTAGAATTATTTCCAAGACTTAAAGAAAAATAATTATTTTTGAAATTTTTCTTTCCATTCAGGATAAGGCATTCCATACACATGTTCTCTTGCATCCATATCTGAAATTGTTATTCCTTTTTTTTCAGCTTCTTCTCTAAACCATCTTGATAAACAATTTCTGCAAAAACCAGCCAAATTCATAAGGTCAATATTTTGAACATCTTTTCTTTCATTCAAATGTTTTAACAATCTTTCGAAAGCTGCAGATTGCAGTTCTTTTTTTTCATTATCATTCATACTCTTACTATTAATAAGTTATTTGAAGAGCACAAGATATAGTATTAATACACTTACAAGTAGAAATTTTAATTTTTATAAATAGACTTTAAGATAAATTATTAGTTAACTAATTTATGGCTATTAAAAAAAAGAAAATAGCAAAAGCAAAGACCAAGAAAAAAAAATCAAAATTGGTCAAGCGTTCTAGAAAAAAAAAAAAAACGAAAAAAAAAGTTGCGTCCAAGAAGTCTGCGACTAAGAAGCGTTCTAAAAAATCTAGAAAAAGTAATAAACTAAAAATAAATAACTAGAGAGAGGTTAAAAATATGAGTGCAGAAGCATTAAAAGTGTCTTCAGCTCTAGACACATCTCATTTAAAAGTAGATTTTCCATATAAGGCAAAATACGGAAACTTTATTAATGGGAAATTTGTAGAGCCTTTATCGGGTAAATATTTTGATAATCCAAGCCCGATATCAAATGAAATTATCTGTTCAGTTGCTAGATCAAATGAAAAAGATGTTGAAGCTGCATTAGATGCTGCTCATGCAGCTTTTCCAGAATGGGGAAAGACAGATATTACAACCAGATCTATTATTCTCAACAAGATAGCTGATGTTCTTGAACAAAACAAAGATATGTTAGCAGTTGCCGAATGTTTAGATAATGGTAAGCCAATTAGAGAATGTATGGCTGCAGATATAGCTTTAGTGATTGATCACTGGAGATATTTTGCTGGAGTTATTAGAGCAGAAGAGGGTTCAGTTGCTGAAATAAGTAACTCACAGTACTCTTACAATATTCCTGAGCCTTTAGGAGTTGTAGCTCAAATAGTTCCGTGGAACTTCCCATTATTAATGGCTACATGGAAATTAGCACCAGCTCTTGCAGCTGGAAATTGTTCTGTTCTTAAACCAGCTGAACAAACACCAGCATCAATTATGGTTATGATGGAACTAATTGGAGATTTATTACCTCCAGGAGTTGTAAACATAGTAAGTGGTTTTGGTTTAGAAGCAGGTAAGCCTTTAGCATCATCTAAAAGAGTTGCTAAAGTTGCATTTACTGGTGAAACTACAACTGGAAGATTGATTATGCAGTATGCTGCACAAAACATTATTCCAATTACACTTGAGTTAGGTGGTAAGTCTCCAAACATTTTCTTTGAAGATATCATGGATAAAGATGATGATTTCTTAGATAAGTGTGTTGAAGGTTTTGTCATGTTCAATTTAAATCAGGGTGAGGTTTGTACTTGTCCAAGCAGAGCATTAGTCCAAGAGTCTATTTATGATAAATTCATGGAAAAATGTATCGCTAGAACAAAAGCTGTAATCCAAGATAATCCACTAAAAATGGAGACGATGATTGGTGCACAAGCTTCAGTTGAGCAAATGGAAAAAATCAAATCATATCTTGATCTTGGTAAAAAAGAAGGTGCAAAAGTTCTTGCAGGAGGAGATGTTGGTAAGCTAAATAGTGGTCTGGAAAAAGGAAACTATATCCAACCAACTATTTTTGAAGCTGATAACTCAATGAGAATTTCTCAAGAGGAAATTTTTGGACCTGTTGTATCTGTAATCAAATTTAAAGATGAAGCAGAGGCATTAGAAATTGCTAATGATACACTTTATGGTTTAGGTGCAGGTGTTTGGACTAGAAATGGAAACATTGCTTACAGAATGGGTAGAGCAATACAAGCAGGAATAGTATGGACAAATTGTTATCATGCTTATCCAGCTCACTCTCCATTTGGTGGTTACAAACAATCTGGAGTTGGACGAGAAACTCATAAAATGATGCTTAATCATTACAGACAAAATAAGAATTTACATGTTTCTTATGCTGAGCAGAAATTAGGCTTCTTTTAAAAAATAATATATACTGGCCCATGATTCTAAATCATGGGCCGGACTTTAAAAATGAAAGTATCTGCAACCAATTCAGCTTTAAATTTGTTATCTGAACTTCAGGGTAAATACGGTGAAAAATTAATGTTTCATCAATCTGGGGGCTGCTGTGATGGCAGTGCGCCAATGTGTTTTCAAGAAGGTGAGTTTCCTCTGGGAGATAATGATGTTAAATTAGGTGAAATAGGTGGTGTTCCTTTTTATATGAATGGAGACCAGTACGAAAAATGGAAACATACTGATCTTACTATTGATGCTGTTAATGGCATTGGTGGCATGTTTTCTTTAGATAATGGTACTGGTAAAAGATTTTTAACAAAATCAGAAATATGTTTAGTTGTTGATAACGATCAAGAAACTAAATAGTTTTTTTTAAATTTTATCCTTAATAATAATAATAAAAAAATTATTGATGTGTAAATTAGTGGTTTAAAGAAAATTGTTTTAGAAAGCCAGATATAGTGAAGCGACCCAAATATAGCTATCATATAGAACAATTTATGCAATTTTTTCCAATTTTGTTTTAAAACTTTAATCATTTTTTGTGACGAAGTTGCTGCAAGAGGTATTAATAATAGCCAAGCAGAAAAACCTATAAACACATATTTTTTTTTAATTACATCATCTAAGATTGGTTGCCACTCAAATCTATAATCTATTCCAACATAAGTAAAAAGATGTAGAGTGGCATAAAAAAAAACAAATAATCCTAGCATTCGTCTAATTTTTGTCCAAAAATTAAAATTGGTAAGTCTTTTCAATGGACTCATAGCAAGTGTTAGACAAATAAAAATTAAAGTCCACTCACCTGTAAAATGAGTAATTTCTTTAACAGGCTCTGGACCTAATCTGTCATTAAATATTTTATAAATTATTAGAACAAAAGGAAAAATACATAAAATAAAAACACTAGATTTTAAATATTTTATCATTAAAAATATTTTTTTAGATCCATACCAGTGTATAAATTTGCAACCTCATCCCCATAACCATTAAACATTAAAGTTTTAACTCTTGGTGCCCAAATACCTTCGCCAATTATTCTTTCAGTTGCTTGCGACCATCTTGGATGATCAACATTTGGATTTACATTTGAATAAAAACCATATTCTCTAGGGGAAGCCCACATCCAAGAAGATGTTGGCATTTTTTCTACAAGTTTTATTTTCACAATAGCTTTAGCGCTCTTGAAACCATATTTCCAAGGTATAAAGATACGAAGAGGAGCACCATTTTGATTAGGAAGCTTTTTATTATATAATCCTGTAACTACAGTTGTTAATGGATGCATAGCCTCATCAATTCTCAGACCCTCCTTATAAGGCCAATTTAAAACTGGATATCTTTGACCTTTCATTTGTTCGGGATCATAAACACTTTCAAAAGCAACAAATTTAGCTTTACTGGTTGGATTTACTCTAGAAAGTAATTTACTTAACGAGAAGCCCATCCAAGGGATAACCATTGACCAACCTTCAACACATCTTAGACGATAAATTCTTTCTTCAGAGATGAATGACTTTGAGATTTCTTCCATCGATAATTTGATAGGCTTTTCAACCTCACCCTCAATACTTATTTGCCAAGGTTTTGTTATAAAGTTTTGTGAATTTTTGTATGGGTCACCTTTAGAGGTACCAAACTCATAATAATTATTATAAGTCGTAATATCTTTATAACTTGTAAGTTTATTTTGTTCACTTCCATTAGCATTATTTAAAAAGGGTAGTGAGCTTATAGCTAAGGAACTAGCGCCAAAACCTATAGATTTTACAAAAGATCTTCTGTTATTATAAATTTTTTCTGGAGTTATTTCTGAATATTTAATTTTTTTCATGAAGAATAGGGTTCCCTTTTAGCCAAGCACTCTCTTTATTGTTATAATGTTCTTTTTTCCATATTGGAGATCTTTTCTTAATTTCTTCAATAATATATCTTGATAGGATATATGCTTCATCTCGGTGTTTACAGGCAACAGCAATAACAATGCTTAATTCTCCAAGTGTTAAATAACCTTTGGCATGCTCAATAAATACTGATTTATCTTTAATATTTAATTTGTGATTTGTTTCATCACAAATTTCTTCAAAACTCTTGAGAACAAGCTCATCATGACTATCATAAGTAATTCCAGTTACAATTTGATTATTATTTTGATTACGAACTGTACCAGTAAAAAAAATTGAAGCACCGTAGTCCTGTGATGAAATAAAATTTTGCGCTTTTTGAATTGATAATTTACTATCTTTTGTATCAATTATCTTAGTGTGAAGCATTAACCTCCTCCAATAGGGGGTATAATAGCAATTTTTTCATTATTTGTTATTTTATAATTGTCGCTAACAATTTTATTATCTTCAG
>CABXRY010000033.1 GCA_902514755.1 uncultured Pelagibacteraceae bacterium | reverse complement strand
AATTTTGTTTGCTGTTTTTCTAGGAGTTGCAGCAGCTTTTATTAGACGCTTTGCGTCAAACTTTAAGAAAAAAATATTGGTTAAATCTTAAGTTTAAAGTTTACTAAATAAATTTAATTAAAGTTTCTATATATATAAGACTTATAAAACCAACAGTAATAGCTGCGATTAAACCAACAATAAAAGGTTTATAACCCATTGATCTTAATTCACTTAAATTAATTGAAATACCCACAGCAGCCATCGCCATAGTTAAAAATACTGTAGCTAAAGTTTTTAGATATCCAACTAAGCTAGTCCAGAGAAAATAACTGTTGTTTTCAGAAGAAAAAACCTGGTCTCCAATATTTCTGACTAAAATCATTCCTATAAAACCAATAACAAAATAAGGAAAAATACTCATAATAGAGTAATTTTGACCTTTTAACTCACCTCGATTATATAAAAATGCAAATAAAGGTATCAGAATTACTAAAAAAGTATTTCTTATTAATTTAGTAACAGTTGCAACATTTAATGTTTCTGGACTATTAAATTGTTGGTCATAAATTAAACCAGCAGCTGCTACTTGAGATGTCTCGTGAATTGAGGTCCCTAAAAATAAACCAGTTTTTAGAGCATCATTGTCAAAATACCATTCTGCAAAATATGGATATACAATCATTGCAATAACTCCAAACAATGTAATATTTGCAATTCCGTAAGCTACTTCAGATTTTTTTGCGTTAATAACGGGTGCTGTTGCAACAATTGCAGTTGCACCACATACACTTGTGCCAATTGCTATCAAGTAAGACATCTTTGAAGAAATTGGTACTTTCTTAATTAATAACTTTATGAGTATTAATACACCAACAATACAAATAATAATTAAAGGAATAGCAATAGATCCAAATTTAATAAGTTCTTCAAAACTCAATCTAATACCTAAAAAAATAATTCCTAACTTTAAGATATATTGTTGTGTAAAATCTAAACCAATCATCATACCTGGCCTTGGAGTAAATGCATTACCCATTAAAATTCCAAGTAAAATTGCAATTAGAACTGTTGAAATTGGACTTTTTACAGTTCCAAAAATTTCTATAGCTAAAAGATTATTTATTCCTTGAGAAAACAAACAAAATACTAACGCTAATACAACACCGGGAATTATTGTTTTTATGTACTGAAAATTAATAAGCACCTCAGCAGATCTTATGCACTTCTGTAGAGTTTAGTCATCACAAATTCTTTGTGACCTAAAGCCTCTGCACAAGTTAATCTTCCGTTTGCTACCCTTAATGTCGCTTTGATTAATTCATCTCCAGCTTGTGACATGTTCATTTCACGAGTTAATATTTTTGAAACATCACAATCAATATGCTCACCCATTCCTTTAACAGTTAATGGATTTGCAGTTAATTTTACAACAGGCTCAATTGGATTACCTACAATGTTACCTTGTCCTGTTGGAAATAAATGGATATTAAAACCTGCTGCAGCTTGAAGTGTTACACATTCTGCTGCTGCAGATGAAGTATCCATAAAATATAAACCTTTGCCTTTAGTCGGCTCTTCGGCTGGTTCTAAAACATCGATAAACTTACAATTTCCAATTTTTTGGAAATTCCCAAAAGCTTTTTCTTCAATAGTAGTTAGTCCACCTGCAATATTACCTGCAGTTGGTTGACTTTCTGAAAGATCGTCAGTTGCTTCTTTCAAAATAAAATCGTTATATGAATTCCATGTCTTCATAAATTTATCAGATGCCTCAGGTGTTGCACCTCTTGTAGCACAAACTTGTTCGGCGCCAGTTAATTCAGATGTTTCTCCAAAACATAAATGAACACCCATTGGCTCCAATTTATCCATTAGATTACCAACTGTAGGGTTTGCAGCTAAACCTGAAGTCGTGTCAGACTCTCCACATTTTACTGATATCCAAAGATCACTCATTGGACATTCTTCTCTTTGTTTTTCAGATGCCCACATTACTAATTCTTGGGCTTTTTTAGAAGCTTTCATGACAGTACCAATATCTCCAGTACGTTCTATATGAAATCCCTCAACTGGCTTTCCAGTTTTTGCTATTCCATCAACAATTTTTTTAGTCCATTTAGGTTCAATTCCTATAACAATAACCGCTGCTACGTTTGGATTACAACCAGTTCCAATCATAGTTCTAAAATGAAGCTCTAGATCTGCTCCAAATTGAAGCCTTCCATATGAATGTGGAAGTGCCATTGTTCCTTTGATGTTGTTTGCTACTGCTTCAGCACATGCATTTGAAATATCATCAACAGGTAGAATGATTACGTGATTTCTAGTACCAGCTCTACCATTTTCTCTTTTATAACCTAAAAAACTTTTTGGAATTTCCATATTATTACCATTTCTTTGTTTTAACATTGTGAACATGAACGTGTTCACCTTTTTTAATTGATTTAACAACTTTTCCTATGTCGTGACCGTATTTAAGAATTGTATCACCTTCATTAAGATCAGCCATTGCAATTTTGTGTCCTAAAGGAATTTCATCTAAAGATTGAATGTTTGTTGAACTGTCGTCTTCCATTACCCAACAAGTACAGTCTTGTTTAGGAGTAATTTTTTCAATAACAACAACTCCTACGTTGTCTTTTTTATCGTGAATTATGATATCTGTAGCCATATTTATTGTGTCAATTGTTTGTTTGAAATTTCTAAAATCTTATATATTAATCGCAAAAATTAACAAATGAATTTTAAAATTGTTTAAATTTATACTTTAGAGAGGTTCTAGTTTTATGACAAAAATGACAACAGAGGAAGCTTTTGTAAAAGTATTACAAATGCACGGCATTGAACATGCTTTTGGAATTATTGGTTCTGCCTTTATGCCAATTTCAGATATTTTTCCTGATGCAGGAATTACCTTTTGGGATGTGGCTCATGAAACAAATGGTGGATTAATTGCAGATGGTTACACAAGAGCTACTGGTAAAATGTCAATGGTGATTGCACAAAATGGTCCAGGAATTACTGGTTTGGTAACCCCAATAAAAACTGCATATTGGAATCACACGCCACTCTTATTAGTTACACCTCAAGCAGCTAATAAAACTATGGGTCAAGGTGGTTTTCAGGAAGTCGAACAAATGAATTTATTTAAAGACATGGTTTGTTATCAAGAAGAAGTTAGAGATCCATCAAGAATGGCAGAAGTTTTAAATAGAGTAATCGAAAAAGCAATCAGAGGATCTGCACCAGCACAAATTAATGTTCCAAGAGATTATTGGACACAAGTTATTGATATTGATCTTCCGCCGATTGTAAGACTTGAAAGACAAGCAGGTGGTGTTGATGCAATTAAAAAAGCAGCCGATTTATTGTCTAATGCAAAATTTCCAGTAATTTTATCAGGAGCAGGTGTCGTAATTGGTGGTGCAATAGAAGATTGTAAAAAACTAGCTGAAAAATTAGATGCACCAGTTTGTTCTGGTTATCAACATAATGATAGTTTCCCAGGAAGTCATCCATTAGCAGCCGGTCCATTAGGATATAATGGTTCAAAAGCTGGTATGGAATTAATTCAAAAAGCCGATGTTGTTTTGGCATTAGGTACAAGACTAAATCCTTTTTCAACTTTACCAGGTTATGGAATGGATTATTGGCCTAAAGACGCAAGTATAATTCAGGTTGATATGAACTCTGACAGAATTGGTTTAACCAAAAAAGTTACAGTTGGAATTTGTGGTGATGCAAAATTAGTTTCACAACAAATTTTAGCTCAACTTTCTCCAACAGCAGGGGATACTGATAGACAACAAAGAAAAGATATTATTCACCAAACTAAATCAGCTTGGCTACAAAAATTATCTAGCCTTGATCATGAAGATGATGATGAAGGCACAGTTTGGAATAAAGAGGCAAGAGAAAGAGACTCGGATAGAATGTCTCCTAGACAAGCATGGAGAGCAATTCAAGCTGGAATGCCTGATGATGTAATTATATCAAGCGACATTGGAAACAATTGTGCAATTGGAAATGCTTATCCAACATTTGAAAAAGGAAGAAAATATCTAGCACCAGGATTATTTGGTCCATGTGGTTATGGTTTCCCATCAATTTTAGGTGCAAAAATTGGTTGTCCAGATACACCAGTAATAGGTTTTGCTGGTGATGGTGCTTTTGGTATTAGTATGAACGAGATGAGTTCATGTGCTAGAGAAGAATGGCCTGCTATTACAATGGTTATTTTTAGAAATTATCAATGGGGTGCTGAGAAAAGGAACACAACATTGTGGTATGAAAATAATTTTATTGGAACAGAACTTGACCCAGAATTAAGCTACGCTAAAGTTGCTGATGCTTGTGGATTAAAAGGAGTTTCTGTTAGAACAATGGAAGAAACAACAGCTGCTATCAAGCAATCTTGTGAAGATCAAAAGAAAGGAATTACAACATTTATTGAAGTAATTCTTAACCAAGAACTTGGTGAGCCATTTAGAAGAGATGCTATGAAGAAACCAGTCAAAGTTGCTGGTATCAATAAAGCAGATATGAAAAAGCAACCTGCTTTAAATTCTTAAGATCTTTAAAAAATTAAACAATTATCGTATGGTCACTTCATGGAAGTGACTAACGATAATGGTTGTAGTTGGGTTAATGATTTAATTCCTCGAACTAATATTAAATCACTTCAATCAAATGAAGATTGTGAATGGTTAATTATAGGTGCTGGCTATACAGGCTTATCAGCAGCAAGAAAATTAGGGCAATTATATCCTAATCAAAAAATTATACTTGTAGATGCACAATTAGCTGGAGAGGGAGCTAGTAGTAGAAATTCAGGCTATTTAGTAGATACAACACTTAATGATGGATTTACCTCAAATAAAGAATTAGATAATTATAAAAAAAAAGCTGATATTTATGAATTAGGTATAAATTTTGTAAAAAATTTTATTAATGAATATCAAGTTGATTGTGATTGGAATGAATGTGGAAAATATTTTGCATCCTCAAAGAAATCTGATCAAAGGATTTTAACAAATTTTTCAGATACTCTTTCAAAATTAGGTTTTGAACACAATATATTATCAAGCAATGATTTATCAAAAAGACTTGGCACTAGTTTTTATAATATTGCGCTTCATACCAAAGGTGGAATTTTATTACATCCAGGAAAATTAGTTAGGGCTATGATTGATGTATTACCAAATAATGTTTGTTTGTATGAAAACTCAAGTTTATTATACTGGAATAAAGTTAAAGATAAAATTTCTTGTAATTTTAAAAATGCAAAAATTAATACTAATAAAATTATCTTTGCGACCAATGGTTTTTTGAAATTTTTAGGCATTAAATCAAATTATAATTTTCCAATTACGTTAACTGCCAGTATGACAAGAAAATTAACTAATGAAGAATTTAAGTCAATTGGTGAGCCAAAAGAATGGGGGGTATTACCTGTTAAACCAATGGGTGCAACAATAAGAATGACAAAAGATAGACGAATTTTGATTAGAAATACTGCTGAAGTACACAATCCTTTAAAAATGTCTAAGAAGGATTTGGATAAGAGATCTATTAATCAAAAAATTGGAATTAAAAAAAGATTTCCACAATTACCAGACAATATAATCCAATCTTCATGGTCAGGAATTGTTTCCAGAACAAGAAATAGCTCTCAAATATTTGAAAAAATTGACAAAAATATATTTGCTGCGGGTTGTTATAATGGATCTGGCATAGGTGTTGGTACTTTATTTGGAGAACAAATTGCAATTAAAGCAAGCAATGAAAACACTAAAGAAATAGAAACCATTGAAGCAAGAAATAAACCTACATGGCTTCCACCACAACCTTTTTTAAATCTAGGTGTTAAAACAAGACTTATTTATGAACGTCTAAGAGCAAGATCGGAAATTTAATAGGTGT
>CABXRY010000032.1 GCA_902514755.1 uncultured Pelagibacteraceae bacterium | reverse complement strand
TGATTTTTTTTGTCTAATAGAAAATGTTCCAAATTTAGATAATTTCAATTTTTTTTCTGATTTTATATTTGTAATTATAGTAGATAAAAAATCTTCTATAAGATTTTCTGATATTTGTTTGGAAAAACCAAGTTGCATATAAACTAAATTAACTAAGTCTTTTTTAGTTAAATTTATTCTCATTAGTTTAAATATTTTGCTTAATCTTTTCTATCAAATTCCCTTTGACAATTCTATGACAAACATCAAGTGAATTAGAAAACCCTATGTAATCTGTTCCTCCATGACTTTTTACTACAGGTGAGTCTAAACCAATAAAAATAGCCCCATTATACAGTCTTGGATCAAGACGTTTTTTAAATTTTCTTAGGTTTGAAATATTTAAAAAAGATGAAATTTTTCCAATTAAAGAACCTGTCATTGCAGTTTTTAGTTCACTAGTTATAAAGTTAGCTGTTCCCTCCGCAGTTTTTAGTGCAACATTACCAGTAAAACCATCTGATACGATAACGTTAACTTCACCATCCATTAAATGATTGCCCTCTATATAACCTGCAAAATCATAATTAATTGACTTTTTATCATTTAAAATTTGGTAAGTTTCTTTAATGATTTCATTACCTTTAAATTCTTCTGAGCCAATATTTAATAATGCTACATTTGGTTTATCATTTGGATATAATGATGTGTAAAGAGAAGCTCCCATAATTGAAAAGTCTAATAAGTTTTTAGAACTGCATTCAATATTTGCTCCCAAATCTAAAACTACGCTCATACTTTTTTTGTTAGGCCATAAAGCTGATAAAGCTGGTTTATCAATATTTTCGATCATCTTTAAATTTAATTTAGATATAACTAATAAGGCACCTGTATTCCCTGCAGATACTACAATGTCTGCTTCTTTTTTTTTAACACTTTCAATGGCAAGCCACATGCTCGTATTTTTTCCTCTCTTGGCACCTTCCAAAGGGCTATCAGAACTTTTTACAACATTTTCAGTATGAAAAATTTCAAAAAAGTCTTTATTTATTTTATCTTTGATAATTTGTGAAATCTTATTCTGATCACCAAAAATTTTATAACAAACATCTTTATTAGATTGATGATTATGAATAATACCATCTATTATTTTTTTTGGTGAATTATCACCGCCCATTGCATCGACAGCAATTTTAATCATATCTGGCATTATAAATGATAGATTTTAAGATTATAGTATTATTCTTTTGGATCTAAAACTTGTCGACCCTTATACATGCCAGTTTTTAAGTCAAGATGATGAGAAAGTCTGTATTCTCCAGACTTTTTATCCTCAACTATATTTTTAGTTGAATATTTCATCGTTTGCGCTCTTCTCATTCCAGTTCTGGAAGGGGTTTGTTTTCGTTTTGGTACTGCCATAATTATGGGTTACTTACACTTTTTAGAAAAGAATTCAAAGTTTTTTTTGATAGTTTTTCATTAAATTCCTCAAAATAATCAAGCAAATCATCAATATTATTAAAATCACTCAAAAAAATAGAAAATTTTTTAAATTTATCTGATTTGTCTAAATTATCCCAAAAATGAATTTCTGAAACCATCGAGTGGAAAAGATTAATATAATCTTTCATTTTTTTATTAATAGACTGATCGCCATAACCAATTTCACGAATACTCAATTCTAGTTGCCTAAAATTAAAATCATAGATTTCTTGTAAAATAATCTTATTTTCTTCATTTTTATAGTTTTTAAGAAAAAAAGAAAAATGTAATAAAAATAATGTTAGCCGATCAGCAAAATTATCTTCTCTATTCAAAGATTTGTATAAATCTTTATTTCTAGTGTAATTAATTAAATTGTTATAAATATAGAGGTATTTTTCATCCATGATTAAAATATTATATATAATTTTTCTTTCATTAGTAGTTACAAATTGTTCATTTAAAAATGTAGTAAAACATCATGGAGTACCCTTTTTAGAGAAAAAACAAGAGACTTTGATAGTAAATAAAGCAAATAAAAATGATATTAGAGAAATTCTTGGAAACCCTTCAACTATTAGTAAATTTGATAATGATGTTTGGATTTATATTGAAAGAAAACAAACACAATCTGAATTAAAGAATTTAGGCAAAATGAAAATATACAAAAATGATGTACTTGTTTTAGAAATTGATAAATATGGAATTCTTAAAAATAAAAAATTTTATAATAAAAATGATATGGAAAACATCAAAATAGCTGAGGCTACTACACAAGCAGGATTTAAAAAAAATTCTTTTATATACGAATTCATGTCTAGCATGAGACAAAAGATTAATGACCCTCTAGGTGTGAGGGCCAAAAAACGTAAAGAAATTAGCCAGCGATAACAGCCAATAAAAGTAAAGCTACTATGTTAGTAATCTTGATCATTGGATTTACTGCAGGACCTGCTGTATCTTTATATGGATCGCCAACAGTATCACCAGTAACAGCTGCTTTATGAGCCTCTGAACCTTTTCCACCATGGTTGCCATCCTCAATAAATTTTTTTGCATTATCCCAAGCTCCACCACCTGCAGTCATTGAAACTGCAACAAAAAGACCAGTTATAATTACACCCAATAACATAGCACCAACAGCTGCAAGAGCTGCTACTTGTCCACCTATTGATAGAATGATAAAATAAAGAACTACAGGTGAGAGTACTGGTAATAAAGATGGAATAATCATCTCTTTGATTGCTGCAACCGTTAATAAATCAACTAATTTAGCATAATCAGGTTTTTGTTTTCTTTTCATTATTCCTGGAAATTTCTTAAATTGTCTTCTAACCTCAATAACAACTGCTCCACCTGCTCTACCAACAGCTTGCATTCCCATAGAACCAAATAAATACGGTAGCATTCCACCAACTAATAATCCAACAACCACATATGGATTAGATAGATCGAAAGTTACTACTATGCCTTCTAAATTTGAACCTGCAACATTAGAAAAATGTTTAATATCCTCTACATAAGCAGCAAATAAAACTAATGCACCTAAGCCAGCTGAACCAATTGCATAACCTTTTGTAACAGCTTTAGTCGTATTTCCAACTGCATCTAATGCATCAGTTGTTTTTCTAACTTTTTTATCTAAGTTTGACATTTCTGCAATACCGCCAGCATTATCTGTAACAGGACCATATGCATCTAATGCAACAACCATTCCAGCAAGAGCTAACATGGTTGTAACAGCAATGGCTATTCCAAATAAACCAGCTATAGAATTTGTAACCAAAATACCTGCAACAATAATTAATGCGGGAACAGCTGTAGCTTCCATTGATACAGCCAAACCTTGAATAACATTAGTACCGTGACCTGTAGTTGAAGATGCTGCAACAGATTTTACTGGTCTATAATTTGTACCAGTATAATACTCTGTAATCCAAATTAACAATCCTGTTATTATTAGGCCAATTACACCGCAATAATATAAATTTAAACCATTAAAAGTTTTATCATTTACCGTGTATTCATTTGTGAAGCCAATAACATGATCTGTAACTGGATATAATATTGCTAATGAGGCAAGTGCAGAAACTATAAAGCCTTTATATAATGCATTCATCACATTTTTGTTATTACCAAGTTTTACAAAAAAAGTTCCAATTATAGATGTTAAAATACAAGCTCCACCGATAGTTAGTGGATAAATCATCATATTAATATCACCTTGAAAGAAAATTGAAGATAAAACCATTGTAGCAACAATTGTTACAGCATAGGTTTCAAATAAATCAGCAGCCATACCGGCGCAATCACCAACATTATCACCAACGTTATCTGCAATTACAGCTGGGTTTCTAGGATCATCTTCTGGAATTCCGGCTTCAACTTTTCCTACCAAATCAGCACCAACATCTGCTCCTTTAGTAAAAATACCCCCACCTAATCTTGCAAAAATAGATATTAAAGAAGCGCCAAAACCTAAAGCAACCAATGCATTGACAATTTCTCTTTCATCAATACCATTTCTTAATAAAAAAAAATAGTAAACAGCTATAGCTAATAATGCTAAACCAGCAACCAACATACCAGTAACAGCACCTGACTTAAAAGCTACAGACAAACCTTGAGCAAGCCCTTTTCTTGAAGCTTCAGCTGTTCTTACATTAGCTTCAACAGAAACTAACATTCCAACATATCCAGCAATTCCAGACAATGCTGCACCAATTAGATAACCAAGTCCAACTAATGGACTGAATGCTACACTTACAATAACTAAAACAACAACACCTACAATTGCAATTGTTTTATATTGTCTTGCTAGGTATGCTTTTGCTCCAATTTGGATGGCTGATGCAATATCTTGCATCTTCGCATTACCCGCACTTTGATTTAAAATATTTTTTCCTGTAAAAAAACCATAAACAATGGATAAGAATCCTGCTGCGATAGTGTATAATAGTATAGTTTCAACTGTTGTGCTCATATAAACCTTAAGGTTGTTGGTTATTAATTTTAAGCCCGGACAATACAAAAAAAGCTAAAAAAGACAATAATTAAGTTTTAAAACTGATGGGTGTAACCTTTATTTTTAATTAGTATTTGCTTGCCTTTTTGGTCAATTATTAAGGATTTTTTTGATCCTGAGATAATTTTTCCAATTTTAGTAATCTTAACTTGAAAAAGTTTTGATTTATTTTCTATGATTCTAGCTTTTCTAGGACTGGCAGTAAATAAGATCTGATAGTCATCACCATTAGATATAAGTTGGGATTTCTTTAAATTATAATCATTAATTATTATTGTTAAAATTTTAGAGATTGGAATTTTGTACTCGTCAATTTGGTAAGATAAATTCTGATTATTTATCATTTTTTCTAAATCTGAAATTAGACCATCAGATATATCTATAGATGAATTTGCTAATTTTAGTAATTCTTTTGTAAAATTAATTTGAATATTTGGTTCATAAAATTTTTTAACAAAGTAATTATCAATTTTTTTATTAAATTTAATTTTTTTTTTTAAAATCTGAAGGCCAACATAACTATCACCTAAATTTCCAGTCACATAAATATCATCATTTAATTTTGCATTATTTCTATAAATAATATTTTTTGAATAACCTATTGATGTAATTGAAAAACTTAATTTATTTGAATAAGTAGTATCACCGCCACACAGAAAAATACCATATTTTTTTTGTTCATTTCTTAACGATTTTGACATTAAAGACAAATTTTTTTTGGAAAAAGATCTTTTACTACCAGATCCAGCAATAAAGTAAAATTTAGGTTCAACACCTTTACAAATTAAATCTGAAATTGATGATCTAATTATCTTTTTGATTACTAGATCAGGATATCTAAAATCAATGAAATGATATCCTTCGTTATACGTGTCTATGGATATTACTAGGCCTTTTTTCTTATCAAAAAAAACATCATCATTAAGATTAAGTGCAGATTTATTATGTTTTACAATACTAGAAAAATATTTCTTTATTAATTGAAATTCATGCATTATTTGATCTTAATTTATTACCAATATTATCTAATAAAGCATTAAGGTATTTTGTTTGAGAATTTTCTAAGAAAAAATTTGATGAGTTTAAATATTCTTTAATAATTATATTTATTGAAACATTAGGTTTATAGAGAAACTCATATGTAGCTGCCTTCAAAATTGTTTGAAATACTTTATCTAAATTTTCAAATACAAATTCATTACCTAATTTATTATCTAACTCAGAAATGATTAAATCATGTCTTTCAATTGTTCCTAATACAATGTCTTTAATAAATTTTTTAAATCTATGTTTTGGAAAATCTAAATCATTATCTTCATTATAAAATTTTCCATATAATTTTTGGATTATAATTACCCTTGGATTATTCTTTGGATTAAAATGAGTTCTCATTTTTGAGATAAAATAGAAATTACAGCTTTTGCAGCTTCAGCACCTTTTTTCTTTCTTGCTTTTGCTTGTTTCATATTTAAGCAAGTAATAATTCCATTACCAATGGGTTTTTTGCTATTTATTGACAAATCCATAATTGCATTAGTTGAGGCTTGTGAAATAAAATCAAAATGAGGTGTTTCACCCTTAATAACACAACCTAAAGCCAAAAATGCATCAAATTTATTTATTTTTTTTGAAATAGTAACGGGTATTTCAAATACACCTGGAACTGTAATAATTTTAACAATGCTAGACTTTGGAATTAATTTCAAAGCACTATCAAGAAGACCTTTTGAAATATCCTTATAATAATTTGCAATAACTATCAAAAATTTTTTTTTCATTAAATTAATTCCTGTTTGGTAAT
>CABXRY010000031.1 GCA_902514755.1 uncultured Pelagibacteraceae bacterium | reverse complement strand
CCAATTATGGCAAAACGACCTAGTGTCTGCATTGTTGTATGCATGGTCTTAATTTGATCTATATTATAGTCATTCCCCTGATCATCATTCAAAGGAACTGCTTCAACGGTCATTGCATCAGCGACCACGTCTTGAACAACATATCCAACTGGAGCTAAAATTACACTTATAACAAACCAAGTTTCTACCGAAAATATTTGAGTCATTTCCTCTGTGTGTATAATTAAGCCATACATAATTAATAAACTTACGGCTATTAAAGATGCACCAACATAAACCATGTAATTTTTTCTTTCCCATATAAGATCAACCAAATGACCTAAAGGCATTTTCAATGCCCATGGAATTCCAGCCCAAAACCCTAAACCTGCTAAAAATGAAGCAGATAAATTTAAATAATCTTTAACAAAAAAAGTTCCCACGATGCCAGTAAGTCCAGAAATTCCTGCAGCTAAATAAACCATTAATGGTGGAAGGTAAGTCCATTTGAACTGACGACCTAAATCTAAAAAAGTATCATCTAAAAATTTAAATATTTTTTTCATGATTTTGATGATCTTATTTTACAATAACTTAAATTTTAAGATCAAGTCTAGGTTTCCAGAAAGGTCTAAATAGCTCAATTTTTGGACATCTATTCATTACTACCTGAAGTCCAGCATCTTCTGCTAATTTTGCAGCTTCATGATTAATAACACCAATTTGTCCCCACAAAACTTTTGCATTTATGGCAATTGCTTCTTTTGCAATATCATAAAGATCTTCAGGTTTTCTAAAAACTTCTACCATATCTACAGGTTTATCGATTGTTTTTAAATCTGGATAAACTTTTAAACCTCTTATTTCAGTTATGCCAGGACGCGGATTTACTGGTATCATATCATAACCTGTTTCATGCAAAACTCTAAGTACACCATAGCTAAATTTTGTTTTATCAGGACTAGCTCCAACCATTGCAATTGTTTTAACTGAACTCAGTATATTTCTTAAGTATTCATCTGAGTAAGGCTCGTTATGATTCATAAATTTTATTTTTTTTTATTTTTTTGAGTAGCAATATCAGCTTTTAGCTCATGCGGTGCAAGTGGGTCAAGAAAAGGATTTCTATAAAGTTTATCATGACTTTCAACTCCAATTTCAATAATGCAATCCGTTTTTGGTCTTGCAACACATAAGATTATATAGCCATTATTTATTTGACGGTTATTGAGTGCTACTTGTGAACGTTGATCTATTTCACCCTCAATCAATTTTGCAGCACAAGTGATGCATCCTCCATACTGACATCCATAAGGTAAATCTACACCTTGCTCTCTCAATTCTTGAAGTAAAGACATTCGTCCAGAAACTTTATAAACACTATTACCCCGATTTGCGATTGTGATCTGCATCAAAGCCAAATATCGCTTGTACAATCTCCGCCAGGGTATCTACTTTCGTGACACCTGCTTGGGCCATTTGGTTCTTTACCAAAATCAACTATAAAATCTTTATTTATTTTCATGCCACCATTTTCAACATCACAATCTATCATTATCATAGCTCCACCTTTTGTACGAATTTCAGGATAGAACTGATTATCCCAAGTTGAAAATAATGAAGTTGTGACATACATACGTTTGCCATCTAGCGATAACTGATACATTTGTGGACCACCAGCAATCTTAACACCATTAACAACAGGTGCTTTACCTAAAAGTCCACCCATCCAAACTTGTCCTGTTAATTTTGGATTATGAGGATCTGAAATATTATATTGTCTCATATCTCCATGAAGCCAATTATTAATATAAAGATATTTATCATCCATAGATACAAGAATGGCTGACATAACACCAGGTACTGGAATTGGCCAATCTGGATGTGGTTCGTTTTCTACATCTATGATTTTTTCCCATTCCCATTTTCCTTCTTTTGATTTCCAAAAATGAATTACATTTGCACTTAAAGCTGCTCCACAAAAACCATGGCTACTATCAGGGTTGTGCATAAATTTTACCTCTAAAGGTATTAAACCATCTTCTCCAAGATACATTGTTTCAACAGGTTCTTTTTTTTTAAAATCCCAGATATGCAATCTACGTCCATACTTTAAATGACCCACTTCTTCTAAATCAAAACCTGGCATAAATGTATTTGGTGCTGCCCACTCTGAACTTACCATGACATTGTGACGTGGCTGATACCAAAAGTCATAACTAAATGGTATGTCTCCCATAGAATTTTCCCATCTTCCAACGATTTCAAAATCTTTGTTTAAATGTAAATACCCACCTGGTGCTTCACCTTTAGCATTACCTAAAAAAGAAATAATTATTTCAGAGCCTAAACAGTGAACTGTATGAGGGCCTGATAAATTTGTTTTAGATTTAATTTCTGAACCTTCAATAATTTTATGAATTCTTGGTGCAAATGGGTCTGTTGCAGTATCAATTACATGAATATTATTAGATCTTACACCTGGCACTAAGAGATATTTTCTACTCATACCTTCATCGCCATGACATGAAGAACAAGCATTCCATCCCATATGATGTAATTCATCTCCTATACCTGGCATTTCAAGTCGATGAATAACTTTTGAATATGTGGGACTGTTTGGATCTACATCAATAGTTGCAAGATAATCTGGTTTCTGAATTCCAGTACCTGTGTAAATTGCTATTGTATATAAAAGCTTTTCATTTGGCGCTTTTATTGCTTCGGTTGGACTAGCATATCCAGGACCACAACATGTTTCTTTTTCAGTTATAATCTTATTCATTATTGTTTATTATTTTTTATTTGTTCTTCACAAAACTTTTTAGCTTCTTTTAAATCTGTAATTTTTGACTCAGATAATTTTTGACTAGCTGTAAGACATGCGTCTACAGCTCTTTTAAAATTATGGTCATTAAAACTTAAAACAAAAAACATACCTACGATTATAAAAATAACAATAAAGAAATTTTTTTTATTTAACACTATTTATTTTTCCACTTTGGTTTTCTTTTTTCTAAGAAAGCTGAAATTCCTTCTCTCGCATCCATCGCCATCATATTAATTGTCATCATCTTACTTGTATATGCATACGCTTTAGCTAAAGGCATCTCTAATTGTTTATAAAAAGCTTGTTTGCCAATTTTAATTGTTAAATTTGATTTTGATGCAATAAGTTTTGCAACTTTTAAAACTTCAGAGTCTAATTTTGATGCAGCAAAACAATCATTTATAAGACTTATTTCTTTTGCATAATTTGCTTTAATAGGTTCGCCCGTTAACAACATTTTCATCATAGGTTTTCTATTAATTTTTCTGCTTACAGCGACCATTGGAGTGCTACAGAATAAACCAATATTTACTCCTGGAGTTGCAAATAAAGCTTCTTTGGTACTGTATGCTAGATCACAACTAGCAACTAATTGACACCCTGCAGCAAAAGCAGCACCATGTACTTTAGCAATCACTGGTTTCCTACCCTCAATAATTTGAAGCATTACTTTTGAGCAAAGATTGAATAATTTTTGATATTTTTCTTTTTTTTTTAATCCTCTTACTTCTTTTAAATTGTGACCTGCACTAAAACCTTTGCCAGCACCCTCTAAAATTATAACTTTAATATTTTTATCAGCATCTAATTTTTTTAAATTCTTTAATAAATCTGAAAGATTTTTAAATGATAATGAATTATAGGTTTGAGGCTCGTCAATAACTATTGATGATATATCTTTATCAATTTTTTTTATTTTAATATTGCTTGTCATTTAATCAGTTAAACCATCAGATCTTGCTTGATTTCTTTCTATATGAATTGGTAAAACTTTGCCATATATAGCTTTAGAATGTTCAGGTGTATTAACTCTCCACGGATCCAATACATAAGCAGGTATACACATATATCTTGATTTTTTACCTTCAACTTTGGTTACTCTATGAAGTGTAAATCTTCCTTTAAATATTTGTAAATCACCAGATTCTAATTTTAATTGTTTAACTCTTGTCCTATCTCCATTTAAAACTTTTTTAACTTCTTCAAAATTTTCATTGCCTGGTTCTCTTATGTTTGGACAATACTCAAAAATCCCACCATTTTCAGGTTTCTGGATCATTAAACTTAAAGTGAATTCACAACTATCAAAATGCCATGGAAGAATTCCTTCTGGTTTCATCACATTGTAAGCGTGACATGCCAATGGGTCGGCCCATCTGTATATTGGGGAAACACCTAGGCAAGCAGAAATAAATTTCAAAAGTTCTTCAGTTTCATATAAATATTTCATTTCAGAATTTCTTTGAAAACAATCAGAATTCAAATATCCATTATATCTTTCCATAAAATTTCTCTTAGGATGCTCTTTAGGTAAAGATGGATCGTCTTTAGCATACAAGTATGCATTAATTTTTTCCTTAGACATATAAACTTCATCAAGCTGCTTTTCTAATTCTAAATTCATTGTTTCTAAAGATTTAGGTAAAATAAAATTTGGGATAGTAGAACAGCTATCTTCGTCTAGTTCTTTTTTACACCTCTCAATTAATCTTTTAATTATTGGAGAATTTAAATCATGAATAGGATATTTTTCAAAATCAACAATAGTTTTAAGTCTATCGTTCATTGCTTTTATTTTAATTTTCCTTCTTCTCTCATTTTTGCTCTAATTTTTGTAGCTGAGATTTCTTGAATTTCTTTTGATAGTTCAATTTCTTCAATTTTATAACCAACTCCTCTACCGTAACAAATATTAGTAATGTTTGGAACCATCATAATTTTAAATTGTCCTTCAAATTCTGGATTTAGTCTATCTTCAATATTTTTTTTTACAGTTTCAAAATCAAATGGATTATCATCAACTCCTTGAACATCTCTAATTTGAATACACACTTGACCAGTTTTTTTTATAATTTCTTTAAATAAAGTGTAATGACCATCATGAAATGGTTGCCATCTTCCTAACATTTGAGCTGTTGGTTTTTTATTATCCCATTGATATGACATGATCTTACCTCTTATTTTAAATTAATATCTTCGAATATTTTTGGTGCCCAATTTTTAGCATCTTGTGTAGTTACATGGAAGTCAAACTTATCTGGTTTAATAAACATTTTGTTAGTATCATCAAATCTTCCTTTTTTAATAGTATCCACCCATATAACATAATCAGCAGGAAACAAACTTCTCGCTTCTGGTGTTGGACATATAAAATCTGCTATAATATCAAATCGTTGTTCTTTTAATTTTAAAGCAAAATCTGCCATTCTTATAGCTTGCCGCTTTCTTCCTTCTTCAGAAAAATCCCAATCATTTGCCTCTTTTCTAACTTCGTCAGCATTTAATCTTTTAGCATTTAACATTGGTGCTAATTCTTCTGCTAAAGTTGTTTTTCCTGAACCAGGCAAACCCATTATTAAAATTATTTTCATTAAATATCTTCTAACGGATGATGAGACATTAGTTCAAGTCCATTTTTACCCACTAAATATTGTTGCTCAAGTTTTACACCCTCTTTACCACCAACTTTTCCAATATAGCTTTCAACAGTAATAGTCATGTTTTTTTTAAATATACCACCTTTGTCTCCTCCATCTGTTGGGTATCTTATTGATGGCCACTCATCGCACAAACCTATTCCATGAACCATCACAGAATATCTATTGCCATAATATTCTTCAGGAAGTTTCCAAGATTTTTCTATAAACTCTTCAAAGGTCGTACCATCTTTTATTAAACTTGAATTATAGTTAATTTGATTAACAGCCATTGAATAAAGATCTTTTTGAATATCATTAAAAATATTTCCACATACGAATGTTCTCGATATATCAGCACAATATCCGTAAGGTCCTACCATATCGGTATCAAAAGAAACAATCTCTCCCTGTTGTATTATCTTATTACTACTTTCTTGCATCCAAGGATTTGTTCTCTCTCCAGATGATAAAATCCTACACTCAATCCATTCACCACCATTTTCTATATTGGTTTTATGAAGTATTGACCATAGTTCGTCCTCAGTAATACCTGCATTGAGTTCTTTTCTCATTTTACTTACACCGATTTCTGCAACTTCAATGGCTGCCTTCATACATTTTAACTCTTCTGGTGATTTAATAACTCTTGCCTGTTCTAGTATTGATTTTGCATCTACTATTTCTATTCCACTTTTATTTAATTCTGTAACTGCCGGTCCATTTAAAACATCAATTGCAATTTTTTTTGATTTAAAATATTTTTGTGATAGATCATTAATTTCAATAATCCATTTTTTTAATTGTGAATTAGCTTGATCTCCATGAGCAAAATAATCCCAAGTTATTGCTGGTCTAATTTCATCAATTAAATTTAAGTGTTCAGACAATTTTTCACAGTTAAAATACTCATAAAGAATTATTGGTC
>CABXRY010000030.1 GCA_902514755.1 uncultured Pelagibacteraceae bacterium | reverse complement strand
AGATAACCAGCGACATCACTCTTGGCTTCATAAGCTTAAAGAGCTCAGAAAAATTAAAAACGTCTTCTTGACTTAGATTTCTATTTTTTAATTTAGACTTGATCATTAATGCTCAGTTTTAAAAATCTAAAAAAATTAACTAGTAGATTTTTCTATACCCTCTTCATCTTCAAACTTTGGTAATTCCTCAAAAGTATGAAAATTTGGTGGTGATGGAACCGTCCACTCTAATGTTGTAGCGCCTTCTCCCCATGGGTTTTGGGCTGCAGTTTTTTTCTTATAAAAAGCGTAAATTAGGTTTACAAAAAACACCACAAGACCAATTACAGATATATATGATCCTATTGATGATATGTAATTCCAACCTGCAAAAGCATCTGGATAATCAGCATATCTTCTAGGCATTCCAGCTAATCCCAAAAAGTGTTGAGGGAAGAATACTAAATTAACTCCAATGAAAGTCAGCCAAAAATGTAATTGTCCCATCCACTCTGAATATTCGTACCCTGTCATTTTTCCAAACCAGTAATAAAATCCAGCAAAGATTGCAAATACAGCTCCTAATGATAGTACGTAGTGAAAATGAGCTACCACATAGTAAGTGTCATGCATTGCAGTATCAACACCTGCATTAGCAAGAACAACTCCTGTAACTCCACCAACTGTAAATAAAAATATAAAACCTAATGCCCAAACCATTGGAGTTTTAAATGAAATAGATCCACCCCACATTGTTGCTATCCATGAAAATATTTTAATTCCTGTTGGAACCGCAATAATCATTGTTGCAGCCAAGAAGTAAGCTTTAGTATCTGTGCTTAAACCAACTGTGTACATGTGGTGAGCCCATACAACAAATCCAACAATACCAATTGCAACCATAGCGTAAGCCATACCTAAATAACCAAAGACTGGTTTTTTTGAAAATGTTGAAACGATATGACTGATCATTCCAAAGCCTGGTAAAATTAGAATATAAACTTCAGGGTGGCCAAAGAACCAAAATAAATGTTGGAATAGAACTGGATCTCCTCCGGTTTGAGCATCAAAAAAAGCGGTTCCAAAATTTCTGTCTGTTAATAACATTGTGATTGCACCTGCTAAAACTGGTAATGATAATAATAATAAAAATGCAGTAACTAAAATAGACCAAGCAAACAAAGGCATTTTATGCAATGTCATACCTGGTGTTCTCATGTTTAAGATTGTAGTAATGAAGTTTACTGCTCCAAGAATTGAAGAAGCTCCTGCTAAGTGTAAACTTAAAATTGCAAAATCCATTGCGGGACCTGGCTGTCCTGCTTTAGAAGATAAAGGAGGATAAATGGTCCAACCACCACCAACTCCTGTTTGACCTGGAGGGCCATCCATAAAAATTGATAGTATTAATAATATGAAAGAAGTCGGTAATAACCAAAATGAAATGTTATTCATTCTTGGAAAGGCCATATCAGGTGCACCAATCATTATAGGAACAAACCAGTTACCAAAACCACCTATCATTGCAGGCATTACCATAAAGAAAATCATGATTAGGCCATGACCAGTAACTAACACATTATATAAATGATAATTTCCACCTAAAATTCCATCACCTGGATGCATCAATTCCATTCTCATTAAAACGGAAAATGCTGTACCAATAACACCTGCAACAATTGCAAATATTAAGTACATTGTACCAATATCTTTGTGGTTTGTTGAATAAGCCCAACGCTTCCAACCTGTTGGTGTATGATGATCGTCGTGTGATGTAGTTTGTGTGTACATATTATTTTTATTTACTCGCTAGTTTTTTAAATTGATCTTCCTCTATAATTTCTTTTGCAAATTTTATTTTAGCACCTGTTAACCATTCTTGATACTCCTCATCGGTTACTACTCTTACAGTAATAGGCATAAATGCATGTTTAATTCCACAAAGTTCTGAACATTGACCATAATATGTTCCTACTTTTTCAGCTTTAAACCAAGTTTCATTTATTCTTCCAGGTACAGCATCTCTTTTAACACCAAACGAAGGAAGTGCCCAAGCATGCAGCACATCGTTTGCTGTAATTAAAACTTTAACTACTTTATTAACTGGAACAACAACTTCATTGTCTACAGCAAGTAGTCTTGGTTGATCTTTTTTTAGATCTTTTGTTTCAATCATATAAGAGTCAAAAATAATATTTTCATCTGGATATTCATAACCCCAGTACCATTGGTAACCTATTGCCTTAACCGTAACGTCTGCTTTTGGAATAGCATCCTGTTTGTACAAAATTTTAAAAGATGGAACAGCCATTACAATTAAAATCAAACATGGTATTAATGTCCATAAAACTTCAACTGCAACATTGTGTGTAGTGGTAGATGGATTTGGATTTCTTGAGGCTCTAAATCTAATACATGCATAAACCATTAAAAATAAAACGAAAACACTGATCGCAATAATAATTGGTAATAACAATTTATCATGAAAGTTGACAATCTCTCTCATTGAAGAAGATGCTGCTTCTTGAAAGCCTAGCTGCCAATCTTTAGGCTGGTTGGCTATTGCACTTGATGCAACAAAATATGATAGAATTATAAATAAAATTTTTTTCATTTTTTACCTTATATAGAACGTCTTTTAAAAAAATACACTTTTACTTTTAGCGACAAAATATCAATTAATGGCGTAATTTATGATCGATAGTACAGAAATTACAGCCGTTTCAGATCTCAAGATATTTTCATTGATTTTAATAGGCTGAACACCATTAAATTTAAGAATCTTTTCCCTCTCACCCTCAGAAAAATCTCCCTCAGGTCCTATAATTACACCCGTAGGCTTTGTCGTTAACTTTTTAAGATCAATTTTTGTATTAGTAGTATTGAGATCAGTAAATATTAAATCCATATCACTACTTAGAAAATTTTCTAATTTCTGAGGCTCCTCTATTATTGGAACTGTTATTCTATTTGATTGTTCAGCAGCTTCTATGATTACTTTTTCCAATCTTTCTTTATTTATTTTTCTAACAATCGTTCTATCAAAAATTATAGGCAGAAATTTTGTAACGCCTAACTCAGTTGCTTTTTGTATCATGAAATTGAAATAATTTGATTTGATTGGTGAAAAAGCTAGCCATAGTTCTTTAAAATTTTCTTTTTGTCTTAATTGTTTTGTAATATTAAATTCAACATTACTTTTTGAAATACTTAAAATTTTTGCTTCCCATTCACCGTTGTTATTGAACAAAGAGAAAACTTCGTTTTCTTTAACTCTCATAACTTTACTTACATAGTGAGATTGTGATTTATCAAGTGTAGCTGTCAAATTAAGTGATAAACTTTCAGCATAAAATAATCTAATATTACTCATTAGAATAAGTTTAATTATGAAAAATATTAAAGCAATAATTTTTGATGCATATGGAACTTTATTTAATGTAAATTCTGCGGCAGAGAAATGTAGAGATAAAATTGGTGATAAGTGGGAGGGATTTGCAAACTACTGGCGAACTACTCAATTAGAATACACTTGGCTTAGAAGTTTAATGAAAAGACATAAAGATTTTTGGCAAGTGACTGAAGATAGTTTGGATAAATCTATGAAAGCTTATGAAATAGATTCTTCAATGAGAAATGAATTATTAGATCTTTATAAAACTTTATCACCATTTAAAGAAGTGCCAGAAGTTTTAAAATTACTTAAAGAAAAAAATTATAAACTAGCCATCCTTTCAAATGGTACACCTGCCCTTCTTAATCAGTTAGTTAAAAGTAATAATTTAGATAATTTATTTGATGATCTTTTTTCTATTGAAGAAGTTGGTATTTATAAACCAGACTCTAAAGTTTACGATATACCAATTAAAAAATATAAAATTCAAAAAAATGAAGTTGCTTTTTTAAGTGCTAATACTTGGGATGTATCAGGTGGTGGAAATTATGGATATAATCCTATTTGGGTTAATAGAAATAATAATACTTTTGACAATCTAGATTATGCGCCAAAACATCAAATCGAGGACCTTAGTAAGTTACTTGATATAATATAAAAAATAATTATGTACGAGATATGAAAAATATTGAAGTAAGTAAAATTATAGACCCTATTCTAGCTTCGGATGGCGCTGGTGTTAAATTAAAAAGAAGTATTGGTGTTGAACCAAATTACTTTGATCCTTTTTTAATGTTAGATGAATTTGGATCAGAAAATAGTGAAGATTATATTGCAGGTTTTCCACCCCATCCTCATAGAGGAATTGAAACAGTTACTTACATGTTAGCTGGAGATTTTGAACATAAGGATAGCACTGGTGGCGAAGGTAGAATGAGTGCGGGAGATGTGCAGTGGATGAAAACTGGAAGTGGCATAATTCATTCTGAAATGCCAGCAATGAAAGAAGGTAAGCTTCATGGTTTTCAATTATGGGTAAACATGCCTGCTAAATTAAAAATGAGTAAGCCTGAATATATTTATATAGACTCAGATAAAATGAGTGTTCATAAAGATGGAGATAAACAGTTAAAAGTTATAGCTGGAAAATTTGAAAATGCTGATGGCCCTGTTAAGGGTCATAATGTTGAGCCAATTTATTTTGATGTTGAATTGAATAAAGATAAAAAGTTTAATTTTAAATTACCGTCTTCTCATAATAGTTTTATTTATTTGATTAATGGTGAAATTGAAATTGGCAAAAATAAACATGACAATGTTAAAAATAGTACTTTGATACTTTTAACTAGAGGTGAAGATTTAACTGTTAAAGGTAAATCAGATGCTAAATTTTTACTTATTTCGGGAAAACCAATTAATGAAGAAATTGCAAGAGGTGGACCTTTTGTAATGAATACTAAAGCTGAAATCTTGCAAGCAGTCCAGGATTATCATAATGGTACATTTGTAAAATAAAATATGAAAGTTTTATCAATTAAAAAATTTGGTGGTCCTGAAGTTTTAGAGGTTGAGAATGTAGAAATTGGGAAACCAGGATCAAAAGAGGTTTTAATTAAAAATTTATCTATAGGTCTTAATTTTATAGATACCTATCATCGAACAGGACTGTACCCTATTCCACTACCAAGTGGTATTGGTCTAGAGGCTTGTGGTGAAATTGAAGAAGTTGGACCTGATGTTAGTCTTTTTAAAGTTGGTGATCGTGTAACTCATGCATCAATGCCAATTGGCGCTTATGCAGAAAAGCAAATAATGCCTGAAGATAAATTGGTCTCAGTACCTGATGGAGTTTCTAGTGAAGTCGCGTCTTGTATTACATTAAAAGGAATTACTGCTGAATATTTATTACATAGAGCTTATCCACTAAAAAAAGGTGATAAAGTTTTATATCATGCAGCAGCCGGGGGACTTGGGCAGATTTTATGTCCATGGGCAAATGCTATTGGTGCTGAAATAATTGGAACCGTAGGATCAAAAGAAAAAGAAGAAATAGCAAAAAAAAATGGTTGTCATCATGTTATTAATTATACTGATAAAAATTTCGTAGAAGAAGTTGAAAAAATTTTTGGAAAAAATGCAATTGATGTTGTTTACGATGGTGTTGGCGCAAAAACATTTGAAGGATCTATTGAAGTTTTAAAAATAAGAGGAATGATGGTCGCCTTTGGTAATGCTTCAGGTTATGTTGACACAATAGATGTAAAAAAACATATAAATGCAAAAGGGTTATTTTTTACAAGACCTTCAATAGCTCACTACACTGTAAAAAGAGAGGAGTTAGAACATTCTGCTAAGAAAGTTTTTGAAGCTTTATTAGCTGGAAAGTTTAAAATTGAAATTGCTAAAAAATACACTTTAGATGATGCTATAAAAGCACATGAAGATTTAGAGGGAAGAAAGCTAACTGGACCTGCAGTTATACTTCCTTAATCAACATTTACATCCATATCAGACATATGAAGTTTTAATGCATTTGTTGATATATGAATTTCTCTGATAAAAAAAAGTATAGAGATAATCATTGATAAACAGCAAGATCCAAAAATTAATCTAGCTATAAAAACTTCATTTAAATATAGACCTAATACAGTCAGCATGTTGAATAAAAAACCAAATGCCGCAAACATAATTGTCCATCGCAAAAGAGTAATTCTTCCACTCAAATTTATAAATTGTTTTTTCCATTCATTTGGAACATGATTTTCATAAACATGTTCGTCATGTAGCTCTCTAATTAAAATACTTAACGAATGGAATCTATTACTATAAACTCCCATTAATAGAGGAATAGCTGGAAACATTAGAGCTGTTACTGTGTAATCTATATTCATACGAATCAGTTTGATTATGAATCTAGCCTTTGTTATTTACAAGTAAATTATGAACCAAATAAACCTATTTATAGAACTAACAAGATTGAAAAGACCTATTGGTTTTATGCTTCTATTTTGGCCTTGTCTTTG
>CABXRY010000029.1 GCA_902514755.1 uncultured Pelagibacteraceae bacterium | reverse complement strand
TTCCGGAGTCAGAAGCACCAAAAGATATAAAACCAGTAATTAGATTTAAAAGTAAAATTGAAGGTACTTCAATTCTCAAAGATTTGGTTCAAGGAAATGTTGAGATTGATAACAGCTCTATTGAAGATTTTATAATTTTAAGAAATGATGGTACTCCAACTTATAATTTGTCGGCAACTGTTGATGATCATCAAATGGGAATGACACATATTATTAGAGGTGATGACCATAAAATAAATACTTTTAAACAAATTCAAATCTATTTAGCAATGAATTGGGATTTACCAGCTTTTGCTCATATTCCACTAATTCATACTATAGAAGGAAAAAAGCTCTCAAAAAGAGATAATGCTTCAACTTTAGATGATTATTCTAAAATTGGCATTATGCCTGATGCATTGAGAAATTATTTACTTAGACTTGGATGGTCATACGAAGATAAGGAAATTTTTACATTAGAAGAAAGTATAAAATTATTTAATTTAGAGGGAATAGGTAAATCTCCATCAAAATTAGATATGAGTAGAATTTTATCAATGAATGAACATTATATTAAAACAATCGATGAAAATGAATTGTATCAACAACTTGTTAGTTATTGTGAAATATATAAAGAAAAAATTAAATCTGAAAAAGAGTTAAAGATTAAACCATCATTATTTTTTCTTAAAAATAAAGCAAAAACTTTAGAGGATATTTACAATAATGCAAAATTTATAATTAACGATGAAGTTCAATTTAACGATGAAGACTTAAAATTAATTGATGAAAAAGCAAAGTCAATAATTAAGGAATTCAAAAATAAAGTTTTAGCTATAGATAAATTTAAGAAAGAATCATTGGAACCAATAATAAACGAATTGATTAAATCATATGAAACTAATTTTAAAGGAGTGGGTCAACCTTTAAGAGTTGCGTTAACAGGGTCAAAGTTTGGACCAGGATTGTATGATATTATAATTTCTTTAGGTAAAGAAGAAGTTCAAAAAAGATTAAATAGTGAGATAATTATTTAATACAGTAGCAGCCTCATCTGAAGATGAAGTATTAGATCTAATACCCTCTAGAGTTTTATTGCAAACATCTAATTGCTTTTGAATAAGTTCTGGGTTTTTTAAAAAATAAATAACAGTTCTACAAATTTCCTCAGCATTACATTCTTTTTGTAATAATTCAGGAATAATTTCTTTATCATTAATAATATTGATGATGTTTGCAAACTTAACATTAACTAATAACTTAAAAATCATAAAATTTATGAAACTTAATTTATAAATAATTATTGATGGTATATTTAAATTAGATATTTGAAGAGAAACAGTTCCTGATTTAGAAACAGCAAAAATTGAATTTGACAAAACTTGTGACTTTATAATTTCATCAGATACAACATCAACATTAGTAAGATCAGTTTTTTTAATATCATTTAATATGAATTCTTTATTTTCATCGGTTGCATGAAAAAAATATTTGTAGTCATGTTTTTTATTATTCATAAGTTTAATAAAATCTAAGAGAATTGGTAAAAGAACTTTGGTTTCAGATGAACGGCTCCCTGGAAAAACTGATATAATTTTTTTTTCATTTAAAATAACATTATCTAAAACGGTTTTTACATTTTCATTTTTTTCAATTAATGGATGACCTACAAAAGTGTTTTTAATATTTTCTTTTTCAAAATATTTTTTTTCAAAACTAAAAAGTAAAAGTATATGATCAATGAATGATTTAATCTTTTTAACCCTATTTTTTCGCCAAACCCAGACTTGTGGAGCAACATAATGAACAGTTTTTATTTTGCTATTTAACTTTTTTACTCTTTCGGCAACTCTTAGTGTAAAGTCAGGACTATCTACACTAAATAAAATATCTGGATTAAATTTTATAATTTCATCAACAGTCTTATTAATTTTTGATCTAATTTTAAAAATATTAAATAAAACACTAGTAAAACCAAGATAAGTAATATCTTTTAAATTGAATATTGATTTTATACCTAATTTACCAAGATGTGATCCTCCTACAGATAAATATTCGATATTAGCGTTTTGTAATTTTAATTTTGAAATAATTGTAGATGCTAATTTATCTCCAGAAGGCTCACCAGTTAACACAAAAATCTTTTTCATATAATCTTTATAAAAATCTTATTTTTATTAGCAAAACTTATACATTTATCTTTATCCAAAAAAATATTTTGCTTAGATTTTAAAACTATTCCTTTTAAACCAAATTTTTTACAATCTTTTAAAGTATTAATGCCAATAGTAGGAAGATCCATTCTAAGATCTTGCTTGGGTTTAGGAAGTTTAATTAAAATAGCATTAGAATTTTTATTCAATTTTGATAGCATTTTCTTTGTACCCTGTTTACCTTCTGTAGCTATGATTTTATTATCTTTAACAATAATTGCCTGTACATGATCTAAACTTTTCAATTTCTTAAAATATGTAACTCCTTTTTTAATTGAGTTAAGATCATTTAAATTAGGTTTTAACTTTGAATAATTTCCAGCTTTAAGTGCCAATTCTTTATTATAATAAATTGAACTTATTACTTTAATATCTTCATTATCTAAAATTTTTATTATTGATTTTATTATTGCTGCATCACCTAATTTTGATGCTTTAATTACACTGGGCATATAATAAATTCCTTTAAAATCTAATCTTAATGATGCAAATTTTGGTTTAGCAATTTTTCCAGCAAATAAAACTTTATTAGATTTTTTTTCTTTAATTAAATTTATTATATTTCCAAATTTACCAATACTTATTCTATGGGAATTAATATCTTTCTTAAATTTATTATTTTTCGAAAAATCTATTATAAAATATTTTTTTTTTAATTTTTTTATCTTTTTTAAAACGATTTTTGAAAAATCAGTATCACCTAAAAACAATCCTATCATCTTATTATGAAAAAGGTGTGCATATTGGTCTTTTTTTATCTTTTTCTAAAAAATTAACGACTTCTAACACTAATTCATTTTTTTTATAATCTTGATTAAGATTATTTAAATTTTCAGTTAAATTTTCATTTTTAAAAATATCTTTATAAGCATTACTAAGAGTCATTATTTCTTTGTTTGGTATATTTTTTCTTCTAAGGCCAATTAAGTTTAATCCCTGAAGTACACTTCTGTTTCCATGAGCTATTCCATATGGAATTACATCCCTTACAACACCACACATACCACCTATCATTGCTGATCTTCCAACTCTTGTAAATTGTTGGACCGCAGAATTACCACCAATTATAACATTATCTTCTATCTGGGCATGTCCTCCCAATGGTACGTTATTAGCCAAAATAACACTATTACCAACTATACAATCATGGGCTATATGAGATGAAACCATAAATAAACAATTATTTCCAACTTTTGTTAACCCTCCTCCGCCTTTAGTCCCTGGATTAATTGTTACATATTCTCTAATTTTATTGTTATTTCCTATTTCAATATTTGTTTGCTCTCCATCAAATTTAAGGTCTTGAGGATCGTTACCTATTGATGCAAATGGATATATCTTATTATTTTTTCCAATTTTAGTATTACCAATTATACTAACATGTGATTGAATATCTGATCCTTCACCAATTTCAACATTTGCTCCTATCACAGAGTACGCACCAATTTTTACGTTTTCAAAGACTTTTGCTTTGGGATCTATAATGGCTGTTTTATGTATCATTTGTTTTCTCTCAAAAAGTCTCTAATATTTTTCGCTGGATAGCCCATTACTTTCGAATTATCTGGAATATCTCTAATAACACCACTACCCCCTGCTACATCAACATTGTCACCAATTTTTAAATGACCTGATATACCGGCTTGCCCACCAATTTTAACATTTTTACCTAAAATAGTGCTTCCAGCAATTCCAACTTGTCCTGCTATAATACAATTTTCACCAATTTTTACATTATGGGCGACATGAATTTGATTATCTAAATAAGTATTTTTACCAATTATAGTATTTGACATTGATCCTCTATCAATTGTTGAGCCACATCCTATTTCACAATAATCTTCTATAATAACTATTCCGATGTGTGGATACCTTATATTGGTTTTTTTATCAGGAAAAAAACCAAAACCATGTTTTCCAATTACACAATTATCAAGAATTTTTACATTATTTCCAATTAATGTATTTCTAATGATAGAATTTGATCCAATAGTACAATTGTCACCAATAGAAACATTCTGTTCAATTATGGTATTATGTCCAATCATACAATTAGATCCAATTGAAACATTTTCACCTACTAACACATTTTTTCCAAATCTAACTTTATCTTTGAAAAAAGTATTATCTATAAGGTTGGCAGTATTATCAAAATTATCACTAATTGAGTTTGGATAAAATTTAGCTGTTACAGTTGAAGTAGCTAATAAAACATTTTTTACAATTATAGGTTTGCATGTATCAGGTAATATTTCTTTTAAATTTTCAGTAGTAATACAAAATGTAGCTTTAGTAATATTTGCTAATTCTTTATATTTCTTTGAATGAAAAAAAGTAATATCATTTTCATTCGATGTTATTAAATCTTTAATATCATTAATATTTTTGTCTTTATATGATTTATTAAATTCAAGATTTAATATTTGAAATATACTGGATATTTTAAATGGACCATGATTGTTATAAAAAGGATTTGACATAAATGCTTTTACCAAAGCAAATTTAAATAAGTTATCAAAAATTATTGCTGTTTATTTCTTGTCAACAATAGTAGCAGACCATATTGCATCTGCCATTTTTTTATTATCTACAAAGGCTTCGCCTTGATATTTCCATACTCTACCGTGAGATCTAATCGCTTGTATTTTCAAAATTAAATCACAATCAGGTATAACTGGGTTTCTAAATCTTGCTTTTTCGACACCCATTAAAAAAACTAATTTATTTTCATAAGTAGATTTATCTAATCCATGAGCAGTTAACGCTGCAGCAGCTTGCCCAAAAGACTCAACAATTAAAACACCAGGCATGACCGGGTTTTCAGGAAAATGACCTTGAACAAAAAAACTATCTTTTCTAACTTTTACAACTGCTGTTGCAGATGATAATTTTTGTATTTCAGATAATTCATCTATTAAAAGCATTGGTTCTCTGTGAGGTAATAAATTTATGATATCTTGTTTATTTAATTTAAGCATAGTTATTCAATTTTTTCATTTATTTCTTTTATTACTTCATTTGTTAAGTTCAAGTCAGATCTACCAATTAATATATTTTTGGAATCTAGCAAAATTTTGACAGATTTTTTCTCCATATAAGCGTTAATAATTGGGCTGATCTTACTCAAGATGCCATCTAATTCTTTTTTTTTAAAATCATTAAAATCTTTAACCATTTTAGATTGATCTTCTTTAAATAAATTTGCTTTTTCCTTAAATAATAATACTTCTTTATCAAAATTTTCTTTAGATATTATATTTTTTTAATTATTACACAAGCTAACAGTAGTGAGTCTATAGCTTATTATCTCGTTTTCAAGATCATTTAATATTTTTTCTTTTTTTTTAAGTTTATTAATATTTTCTTTATTTAAACTATTAATTGACTCCAAAGTTTTTTTTCCTATTTCAGAATTCTTTATAATAAAATCCATATCTATATAAGCTATAGACTCACTACTGTTAGCTTGTGTAATAATTAAAAAAAAAAAAATAAAAATAAAAAAAAATTTATTTAAAAATTTCATTAAAATGTTGTTCCTAGATTAAATCTAAAACTTTCCGTAATATCATTGTCCTCTTTTGTTATAACCTCAGAAAGAGAAAAATTTAAAGGACCAACAACTGTAAACCAGTCAACACCTACGCCAATTGAACTTCTTAATTTTCCTCCATCATCTAAAGATGAGTCATAATCAACACCCCAAAGACTGCCTGCATCAAAAAACATTACTGCATCTAAATTTTGAGAATTTTCAAAAATTCCTGGAATATTTGATTGAGCATTAAATGTAGCACTATAATTTCCACCTATAAAATCATCACCATCTTTAGGACCAACTTTCCCCGCTTCAAATCCTCTTAAACGTCTAGAAGATATAAATAGTCTTTCTGATAACTTAACATCATCATCTGTAATAGAGTTAGCACTTGCTAAGGAAATAGAAAAAGAGGTTATATTGTTTTCAAAAAATTCATTAAAGACTTTATAATTATATCTATTGGTTAGGGTATTTGTGTCACTGATAATTGGGGCATTGATACTATAATTTGATCTGAACCCATCCGTAGTTTTAAATTTTTGGTTTCTTTTATCGTAGTCAAAATTAAATTTCAAAAAAGTATCAAAATAATCTCCAGCTTGTTTTTTTTGTCTTGCGGAAGCGGTAGCGTCAGTTTCCATATTCTCAACAAATGAACTTGTTGATAAACCTAGTTTAAAATCTTTTAAATATTCGAATGAAGTACCTATTGCTAATCCAGTTTTATTTGTTTTATAACCAAAGTCTTTTAATTTATCGGTTTCCTCAGCTTTAATATTCAAATAAACTGATTTATCTGAATTCATGTAATTTGGATTAGTTATAGAATAATTTCCTTTAATAGAATCTGTAGAAACAGTAATATCAGCATCAACAGCAATTCCTTTTCCTAAATAATTATTTTCTTTAACACCAAAAAAGAAGGATCCGCCGTCGGTACCAACACCTGCTCCAGCAGTTAATTCACCTGTTGGTTTTTCAGTTAATTTATAATTTATTACTTTAGAATTTTGGTTCTTTCCATCAACAATTATAGATTTTACATTTTTAAAAAAATTTAAATTTTTTAGATTATTTTCAGATTTTTTCGCTAAAATTTCGTTATAAGGATCGCCTTCATCAATTTCTAATTGATTTCTAATTACATTTTCTCTTGTAACATTGTTTCCTAGTATATTAATTCTTTCAATAAAAAAAGTTTTGTCTTTTTCAACAAAAAAATCAATATTTAATTTATCAGTTACAATATTTTGCTGGGCATAAGCTTTAGATGATTTAAATTCTTCATTTGTAGTAACTAAATCAATTGCATCTAAAATTTTATCAACAGAATAAAGTGAATAAGGTTTATCTTTAAGATCTACTAATAATTTCTTTAAATTCTCATAATTTTCTTCGTCAAAATCACTTGGTAAAATAACTTTCATATCACCAAAATAAAT
>CABXRY010000028.1 GCA_902514755.1 uncultured Pelagibacteraceae bacterium | reverse complement strand
TAATGCGATAGTGGTTAAGGACAAAGAGATACTTAACAAAGATGGTTTAAGAAATGACAAAGAATTTGTAAATCATAAAATACTTGACTGCATAGGGGATCTATTTACCTCTGGATATAGAATTATTGGAAACATTCTATGTTCTCAAGGGGGCCATTATTTAACTAACCAACTATTAAGAAAAGTTTTTATTGATAAAAATAATTTTTCAATAATAGAAATAAGAGAAAAAAATCTTCCACATACACTCATTAATAGAAACCTTTTGAGATCTATAGCTTAACAATAAAGAAAACTTTTAAATTATTAGTTAAATAAGTATAAACAAGAAATATTTATGAATAAATTTTTTCTGTTTGTTATCTTATTAATTGTTCTCATTTCTTGCACAAAAAAAGAAGATCTTAAAGAGTCAGTCATTAAAGAGAAAAGTTTAGATCTCCAAGTTCTTGAAGCTTATCAGGAAGGGATGAAAAGTTTAGAGTCAGGAGATGTTCTTTATGCGGCAAAAAAGTTTAATGAAGCAGAAATTTTGTTTCCACAATCTGAGTGGGCTCCAAAATCAGCCTTAATGGCAGCTTATTCATATTATGTTCAAGATTATTATGGCGATACGATAGCTGAATTGAAAAGATTTATAAGAGTTTATCCTTTAAGTAAAAATTTAGATTATGTTTATTATTTATTAGGTGTTTCGTATTATGAACAAATAGTTGATGAAAAAAAAGATTTACAATCAATTATTGAAGCAAAAAAATATTTTGAAATTCTAATTCAAAATTATCCAAATACAAACTATTCATTAGACGCAGAGTATAAAATTGAATTAGTAAATGATACACTTGCAGCTAAAGAAATGTATATAGGTAGATATTATCTTGACAAAAAGAAATGGATTCCTGCAATCAATAGATTCAAAACCGTTATAGATAATTACGATACAACAGTTTATGCAGAGGAGGCACTTCATAGACTAGTTGAGGTTCATTACTTACTGGGTTTAAAAGATGAGGCTAAGAAATATGCTTACCTGTTAGGTTATAATTATCAATCATCTGTTTGGTACGAAAAAACTTATAGTATTTTTGATAAAAAATATGAGGAAAATATTAAAAAAAGAAAAAAAGAAAAAACTAAAAGAAAAAAAACTTTTAATAAAATAAAATCTTTATTTAGTTTAGATGAATAAAAAAGAAATTCAAAAGCAATACCAAAAAAAAATAAAATTATTAAATAGATATAATCAAAATTATTATGACAAAAATAAACCCTTGGTTGATGACAAAACTTATGATGATTTAAAAATTAGTATTTTGTCATTAGAAAAAAAGAATGATTTTCTTAAATCAAAAAAATCTCCATCAAAAATCATAGGATATAAACCTTCAAAAAATTTTAAAAAATTTACACACAGAGTTCCGATGCTTTCGTTAGCTAATGCTTTTAGTGAAGAAGATTTACTCAATTTTGAAAAGAGAATTTTAAATTTTTTATCTGAAAAAGAGAATTTTAAACTATCTTATAGTGTAGAGCCAAAAATAGATGGTATTTCTGCTTCACTCATATATAAAAATGGAAAATTTGTAAAAGGATTATCAAGAGGTGATGGAGAAGAAGGTGAAGATATAACTTCGAATTTAGAAACAATTAAAGATATTCCAAAAATAATTTCTAATAAAAATTTTCCTGAGGAAATTGACATACGAGGAGAAGTTTTTATTCAAAATAGTGACTTTGAAAATTTAAAGGATAAATTTGCTAATCCTAGAAATGCAGCATCTGGTTCACTTAGACAAAAAAATCCAGATGATACTAGTAAAATTCCCTTAAAATTTATTGCTTATACCTTTGGATATGAAAAAAAATTGAATATTCATAATCAATTTGATTTTTTAAAAAGTTTAGATGAATGGGGGTTTAAAACTAATCCCTTAAATAAATTAATTTGTGGAGTGAAAAATTTATTATTAAATTATAATGATATTGAAAAAAAAAGAGCTGAAATTGACTTCGATATAGATGGAATTGTATATAAAATTAATGACTTCCAGCTTCAAAAAAGACTAGGCAATGTAGCAAATGCGCCGAGATGGGCTGTTGCTCATAAATTTGCATCAAATAAAGCAGTATCGAAAATTATTAGTATAGACATCCAGATCGGAAGAACAGGAGCATTAACACCAGTTGCAAAGATTAAACCGATTAATATTGGTGGAGTTCAGGTATCTAATGCTACTCTACACAATGAAGATGAGATTATGAGAAAAGATGTTAGGGTAGGTGACACCGTAGTGGTCGAAAGAGCTGGAGATGTTATACCTCACATTCTGTCTGTAGATATTAATAAGAGACCAAAAAAAAGTATAAAATTTGTATTTCCAAAAAATTGTCCATCTTGTGGATCCAAAACGACAAAAGAATATAATGTAACAACAAAAAAGAAAGATGCAGTAAGAAGATGTAAGAGTGAAGGATATGAATGTGAAAAGATTTCAATTGAGAAATTAAAACATTTTGTATCTAAAGAAGCCTTTAATATTGATGGTTTAGGAAAAAAAATTATAGAAAATTTTTGGAAGTTAAAATTATTAAGATTTCCTCAAGATATTTTTAGACTTGATTACAATAAAATTGAAAATCTTGAAGGCTGGGGAAGATTATCTGTAGAAAACTTGAAATATTCAATTAATGAAAAAAAAATTATATCATTAGAAAGATTAATTTATGCATTAGGAATAAGACATATTGGTTTAGAAAATGCAAAATTATTATCAAAATTTTTTAAAACATTTTCAAACTTTAAAGAACTATCAAATAAAAAAAATTATTATGATCTATTAAATGTGGATAAGATTGGTGAAACTCAAGTAAGTTCTATCAAAAGTTTTTTTTCAAATAAAATTAATAATGAGGTTGTTAATGAACTTAGCAAAGAATTATCTATCAAAAATGCATTAATTGAAAAAAAAAATGGATTATTAAAAAATCATACTTTTATGATAACAGGAAAACTTAGTGGCATCAGTAGAGCTGAGGTAAAGTCTTTAATTGAAGAAAATTCAGGTTCAACAGTTAGTAGTGTTACAAAAAAACTAGATTATTTAATTATGGGAGATAAACCAACCAAGAGAAAAATTGAAACAGCTAAACAATTAAGAATTAAAATTATAGATCAGTCTCAATTTTTAAAAATGCTAAATAAAGCTAGCTAGCCACCTTCGTTCATTTGGATTTAAAAATTTTGAAATCTTTGAATAAACATCTAAATGATACTTAAACAAATAACTTTTTTCTTTTGAGCTTAAAAGCTTGTAATTAATTAAATCTTTTTCAATAGGTGCTAAAGTTAAGTTTTCAAAAAAAAGTTTATTTTTAATCTTTTTTACAAAAACTAAATTCTCTATTCTAATACCAAACTTACCTTTTTGATAATAACCGGGCTCGTTACTTAAAATCATACCCTCTTTAATTTTAATCGAATTTATTTTTGTAATTGCTTGTGGTCCTTCGTGGACGTTCAAGAAAAAACCAACTCCATGACCCGTGCCATGAGCATAGTCTAAATTACTCTTATTAAGAAATTTTCTTGCTCTTGCATCAATTTTTTTACCTGTATTATCTTTTTTTAAATTTGTATTAGCTACAGCGATATGGCCTTTTAGAACTTTAGTAAATATATCTTTGATTTTTGCTTTAGGTTTTGAAAAACAAATTGTACGTGTGACATCGGTTGTGCCATATTTATATTGTCCTCCAGAGTCACATAGAAAAATATCTTTTTTATTTATAGTTCTACAATTCTTTTTCTTGGCTCTATAATGAACTATTGCTCCGTTTTCTCCAGAACCAGAAATAGTTTCAAAACTTGGGTATAGATATTTACTATTCATTTTTCTGAATTTTTCTAATTTATTTTGTGCCTCTACTTCAGTAATTTTTTTTTTATTTATATTTTTTATCCAATAAATAAATTTAGTTAAAGCCACCCCATCAATAATATGAGAATTAATTGTATTATTTATCTCTATTTTATTTTTAACAGATTTTAATAAATAAGTTGGATCTTCTCTTTGAATTATTTTAAATTTGGATTTGATAATATCTTCAAAAAAAATTGAGCAAGATTTATTGTCAATAATAAAATTTTTACCATTTAATTTAATAATTTCTTGATGAAAATTATTAATATCAATCACTTCTTTAAAATTGATTACCTTATCTTTAATAAGTTTTTTTGTTTTATGAATTTTACTTATTAAAAACATTTTTTTTGTTTTGCTTATTATTAATCTTGAATTAGGCACTGGACTATTTGGCCCATCTCCTCCTCTAATATTTAAAATCCATGCTACATTTTCTGGAGCACTCACTAATAAATAATCAGACTTATTTTTTTTTAAATATTTTGCAATTTTGTTTATTTTAGATTTAGAGCTTTCACCAACTATTTCTTTTTTTAGTGAAAAAAATTTAAAATTATCTTTAATTTTTTTACTTTTGATTTCGTCAATTAAGTTATTTGTAATGAATTTTATTTTATTATTTTTTAAAAAATATTTTTTAATTTGTTCATAAGTAAATAGCTTTGGGTCAATACCTAAAGTTAAGTTTCTAACCAAGTCAAAATTTATTATTCTATCATAATTAATAATTTTAAAATCTTTTCCAGATTCCATTTGACTTTGAATAGTATATCTTCCATCAGTAAATAAATAATTCTTATTTTTTAAGATGATGGCTAATCCAGCGGAGCCAGTAAAATTTGATATTATTTCTAATCTATTTATTTTTGAATATTCTGTAAAATAATCATCATTTTTAGAAACTATATATCCATCAATATTGTATTTTTTAAATTTTTTTCTGAGAAGGTTTATTCTTTTATTCATTTAATTCTTTTTTGATATCTAATCCATCCTGGACTTCTTGTTTCGTTTTCGATCTCAAAATCTTGATTAAATTCAAAATCTTGACGTTCGTCAATATCTTCCTCAAAAAAAGAATTTTTTTCTAAATACTTCTCTGGTAACTCATCTACAAATCTTGATGCCATACTGTCTATCCAGTCACCTTGATAAAATCTATTCATTGAAAATGAAATAATTGCTCTCTTCTTAGCTCGAGTAATACCCACATATGCTAATCTTCTCTCCTCTTCCAATCCATTTTGGCCTTTTTCTTCAATAGATTTTTGATGAGGAAATAGACCTTCTTCCCAACCAGGTAAAAAAACTACATCAAATTCTAGTCCTTTTGCAGCATGCATTGTCATCATATTTATTTTTTCACCATCCCATTCCTGATCAATTGATGTAGCTAAAGAAACATGTTCTAAAAAACTTTCCAAATTATCAAATTCTTTCATCGCGGTTAATAATTCTTTAATATTCTCTAATCTGCTTTCATTATCTAAATCTTTTTTATTTTTTAGCATTGCAGAGTAGCCAGACTCATCCAAAACGGTTTGCATTAATTTAATATGATTAATTTTTTTAATTTTTAGATCGTTACGCCATTTATTTAAAGAATTAAGAAAAAAATTAAGACCAATTTTAGTTTTTGGTTTAATTAAATTTTCTTCAATCATTTGTTTTGCTGCATTTTCTAGACATAAATTATTTTCTTTTCCAAATTCATGTATAAGTTTTAAAGTAGTGTCACCTATTGATCGTTTTGGATTATTGACAATTCTTTCAAATGCCAAATCATCTTTTTCTTGATTAATCAATCTTAAATATGCAACACAATCTTTAATTTCAGCTCTTTCATAAAATTTAGTACCACCTAAAATTCTGTAGGGCATACCAATTTTTAGAAATCTTTCTTCAAATTCTCTTGTTTGGAAAATTGCTCTTACTAAAATAGCAATATTATTAAATGAAAACTTTTTCTTTATATTTTTTTCAATTTCATCAGAAATTCCTATTGCTTCATCTTTACCATTTTTAAAACAATTTAATTTAACTAAATCACCATCTTCCATAGTAGTAGTTAAAGTTTTGCCTACTCTATTTACATTATTAGAAATTAAATTAGAAGCTACTGATAAAATATTTTGAGAAGATCTGTAATTTTGCTCAAGTCTAATAACTTTTGTATTATCATAAACTTGATCAAATTCTAAAAAATTTTTTATTTCTGCACCTCTCCAACTATAAATTGACTGATCATCATCACCTACACAACATAAGTTATTATGTTTTTCAGATAATAGATTAAGCCATTTGCTTTGAATAAAATTTGTATCCTGATATTCA
Source organism: uncultured Pelagibacteraceae bacterium (assembly GCA_902514755.1). GTDB lineage: Bacteria > Pseudomonadota > Alphaproteobacteria > Pelagibacterales > Pelagibacteraceae > Pelagibacter. The sequence continues at coordinate 1,189 of CABXRY010000028.1, read as the reverse complement.
TCTACTAAAATATATTTAAAATTATTAGAGTAAATTTTTCTTATATCTGGATAATTTTCTAAAATTTTTACAGTATGTAATATTAAATCTCCAAAATCACATGAATTTAAGTCTATTAATTTTTGTTGATAAATTTTATATAGAGGTAGGATAGTTTTTTCGTATAAATCTTTATTATTAACAACAACTTCTGAGGGATAATATCCTTTATTTTTCCATCGGTCTATAATTGCAAGAATAAATCTTGGTGCTAATTGTTTGATGTCTATATTTTCACTTTTACAAATATTTTTAATCAATCTAATTTGATCATCAGTATCTATGATTGTAAAGTTTGAATTAAGATTTGCAGCTTTGGCGTGCTTTCTTAATATTTTTACACAAATTGAGTGAAATGTTCCAAGCCAGGAAAGACCTGTTGCAGTTGACCCAAGTATTTTGCTTACTCTAGTTTGCATTTCTTTTGCAGCTTTATTAGTAAAGGTTACTGATAAAATTTGATTAGGAAATGCTTTCTTTTCTTTAATTATGTGAGCAATCCTTGAGGTTAAAACCTTAGTTTTTCCTGAACCTGCACCCGCAACAATTAATAATGGCCCATCAATATGCAATACAGCATCTTTTTGAGCTTTATTTAAATTATCTAGATAATCAGAGTTTATCATTCAAAATATTTCTTTATAAGTTCCATTATAATATATGAAAAAACATAACTTTTTTGTAAATTTTTTAAAAAAGGTCAACATATTTATAAATAGTCTATTAGAGAAAAAATTAAACAAATTAAATTTTCTTTTTGAAGCAGATAAATTATTAACTTTTTTTAGTTTTAAAAGAATTTTTGGATTTATAATTGTATTAATTTTTATAATTTTTTCCTATTTATCTATTCCCTACACTTTCAACGGCAATAAATTAGCTACTAAAATTCAGAGTCAATTATTTAGAGATTTAAGTATAAATTTGAATTTATCAAATAATTTCACTTATAATTTATTTCCTAAACCAAATTTTGTATTTCAAGAAATTGAGTATATTTATGAAACAAAGAAATTTGCAGATATTAAAGAAATAAAAACTTATGTTTCATTTAAAAACTTATTTTCTGTAAATAAAATTAATATTGAAAACATTGTTCTGAATAAAGTTAATTTTAATGTGAATAAAAATAACTATAAATTTTTTAACA
>CABXRY010000027.1 GCA_902514755.1 uncultured Pelagibacteraceae bacterium | reverse complement strand
TCAGTAACGATTAGAAGATTAGACTCTAATAAACAAGAAAATATGGATATAGACCAATTCTTAAAAACATTCTCTGCTTTAAATAAAGCATCTTCAAACTAAGTGGCAGATTTTAAACAAAATTATTTTCAACGAAGAACCAAAGATCGTGGACCAAGATCTAATAATAGGATTTCGTCACCTGATGTTCAGGTTATTGCGAGTGATGGAAAAAATCTTGGTGTAATGAACACAAATGACGCTATCTCTATGGCGAAAAATCATGGTTTAGATTTAATCGAAATAGCTGCTAACGCTAATCCACCGGTTTGTAAGATTATGGATATGGGTAAATATAAGTACGATGCTCAAAAAAAAGCAAATCTTGCAAAGAAGAAACAAAAAATTATTTTACTAAAAGAAATTAAAATGAGACCTGTAACTGAAACTCATGATTATGAATTTAAAGTCAAAAATGCAAAAAAATTTATAGCAAAAGGAGATAAAGTAAAATTTACAATCAGATTTAAAGGTCGAGAGCTTCAACACTCACACTTAGGTAGTGAATTAATGGGTAAGATAAAAGAGGACATGAAGGATATTGGCAAGGTAGAATTACACCCTAAGTTTGATGGCAAGCAAATGATCATGGTTATTCAGCCTTTATAAGCCTTAATATAGGTTGTAAATTTATATCAATCTTTGTATAACACCGCAGAATTATGCCAAAATTAAAAACAAAAAGCTCAGCAAAAAAAAGATTTAAAATATCTGCAAAAGGTAAAGTCATGACTGCCCAAGCCGGTAAAAGACATGGCATGATTAAAAGAACTAATTCTCAAATCAGAAAATTAAGAGGCACAACAACGATGTCAAAACAAGATGGAAAAATTGTTAAATCGTATATGCCTTACAGTTTAAGAGGTTAATAATGGCAAGAGTTAAAAGAGGTGTCACAAGTAAAGCTAAACATAAAAAAGTTTTAAAGGCGGTAAAAGGCCAGTGGGGCAGAAGAAAGAATACTATTAGAATTGCAAAACAAGCCATGGAAAAGGCTATGCAATATGCTTATCGAGATAGAAGAAATAAAAAAAGAGACTTTAAAGCATTATGGATCCAAAGAATTAATGCCGGAGTGCGAGCTGAGGGATTAACTTATTCAAAGTTCATTAATGGACTGAGTAAATGTGGAGTAACTATCGATAGAAAAATATTAGCAGAAATAGCATACGATAGCCCAGAAGCCTTTAAAACTATTGTTCAAAAAGCTCAATCTGCTCTAAATTAATCTTCACTATTGTTTTTCGCCGGTGAAGAAATAATCTCTTAAAATGTCAGATATTAAAAAAATTAAAGACGAATATTTTTTGAAGCTAAGTAAAGAATTAGATATAAATCAAATTAATCAAATTAAAACAGATTTATTCGGAAAAAATGGATTGGTAAGTTCTCAATTCAAACAACTTGGTAAAATTGCAGAAGATGAAAGAAAAAAATTTGCTTCAGAACTAAATAATGTAAAAGATGAATTACAAAAATTAATTGTTTCAAAAATTGAAGAAATTGAAATTAAAGAAATAAATCAAAAACTAGAAAAAGAAAAAGTAGACATAACATTACCTGAGAGACCATTTGCAGATGGTAAAATACATCCAGTATCTCAAGTAATTGATGAAATCTCTTCTATCTTCTCTGAAATTGGTTTTAGTGTTGAAGAAGGGCCTGATGTTGAAAACGAATATAATAATTTCACAGCTCTTAATACCCCAGATAATCACCCAGCAAGAGATATGCATGATACTTTTTATTTAGATGAAAAAAAGGAGCTTCTTTTAAGAACACATACTTCTCCAGTTCAAATTAGAACAATGTTAAATGATAAACCACCTTTTAAAATTATTGCACCTGGAAGGACTTATAGATCTGATAGCGATCAAACTCATGCGCCAATGTTTCATCAAGTAGAGGGTTTACATATTGATAAAGATATTAATATGGGTCACTTAAAAGGCTGTTTAAATTATTTTATTAAAGAATTTTTTGAAGTTGATAAAATAAAGATGAGATTTAGACCAAGCCACTTTCCATTCACAGAGCCTTCAGCTGAAGTAGATATAGGTTATGAGATTAAAGATGGAAAAATCATAATTGGTGAGGGGAACAAATGGCTTGAAATTTTAGGCTGTGGAATGGTTCATCCAAATGTTCTTAAAAATGTAAATGTGGATCCAGGTGAATTCCAAGGATATGCTTTTGGAATTGGAATAGATAGATTGGCAATGCTTAAGTATGGAATTAATGACTTAAGAGCATTCTTTGATTGTGATTACAGATGGTTAAATCAATTTGGATTTGATCCAATTGATGTTCCTTCAAGTTATAGAGGTTTGAGTAGATGAAAATTACATCTAACTGGTTAAAAGAACATTTAGATACAAAATTAGATGAAAATCAGATAATAGAAAAACTTACAGATGTTGGTCTTGAAGTTGAAAGTGTTGAAAAACAAGGTGGTGAACTAGATGACTTCATTGTTGCAAAAATTTTAAAAGCAGAAAAGCATCCAAATGCTGATAAGCTTAGAGTTTGTGATGTAGATATAGGTAAAGAAAATCCTGTCAAAGTTGTTTGTGGTGCCCCAAATGCAAAAGAGGGCTTGTTTACAATCTATGCCCCACCAGGTTCAGTTATTCCTAAAAATCAAATGAAATTGGTTGTCAGCAAAATTAGAGGAGTCAGCTCTTATGGGATGTTATGTTCAGAGTCCGAATTAAAGTTATCAGATGAAAGTGATGGCATTACTGAGCTTTCTTCAAATGATTTTAAAGATAAGATTGGAGAGAATTATTTCCCAAAAAAAAATTCAAACGTAATCGATATATCTATTACACCAAATAGAGCAGATTGTTTAGGTGTTAGAGGAATTGCCAGAGATCTGGCTGCAGCAGGCTCAGGTAAATTAAAAGATCTTAAAGAAAATAAATTAAAAAAAGATGGAAAACAAACAGTTAGTGTTAAAATTGAAAATGAAGATAATCAAGCTTGTACAATATTTGGAAGCTGTTTAATTAAAGGAGTTAAAAATATTGAAAGTCCAGATTGGTTAAAAGAAAAAATAATTTCTATAGGACAAAAACCAATTTCAGCCATTGTTGATATTACCAACTATGTAATGTTTGATTTAAATAGACCTCTTCATGCTTATGATGTTGAAAAAATTGATAAGGGAATAATAGTTAGAAATTCAAAAAAAAATGAAACTTTTACAGCGTTAGATAATAAAGAATATAAACTTGATGAAGGAATGTGCGTAATTTCAGATGCCTCAGGTGTATTAGGTTTAGGTGGAATAATTGGAGGCACTAGATCTGGAACAGAACTTGATACAAAAAATGTATTAATAGAGTCAGCTTATTTTTTACCTAGATCAATTAGAAAATCATCTAAAATTTTAAATATTGATACTGATGCAAAATTTAGATTTGAAAGAGGTATTGATCCATTGTCAATTGAACAAGGGTTAAAAAAAGCTTCGAACTTAATTCAAGAAATTTGTGGTGGCAAAGTAAGTGAGTTTGATATTCAAAAAATTGAAAAATATGAAAATGAGTCTTTAGAATTTAATCCTGCTATGTTTGAAAAGATTACAGGAATAAAAATTGAAAAAGATGAAATGACGAAGATTTTAAATGATTTAGGATTTGTCATCAAAGAAAATAAAAAAAACTTACAACTAAAGATTCCAACTTGGAGACCAGATATTTCTCAAGAAGTTGACGTTGTGGAAGAATTAATAAGAATTAAAGGATATGAACAAATTGAATTAATAGAACCTCAAAAAGTTCGACAAAAAGAAACTTTAAATAAAAAGCAAAAATTATTCCATTTTTTACAAAGAGCTGTTGCCTCAAAAGGTTATTTAGAGGCAATTACTTGGTCCTTTACTGATAGTAAAATTAATCAATTATTTCTTGAAAAAAATAAAGAAATCAAAATTGTTAACCCAATTAGCTCAGATTTAGATGTTTTACGAAGCTCAATTTTTTCTAACTTAATAATTAATTTAAATAAAAACTTAGATAGAGGATTTAAAGATCTGTCAATATTTGAAATCGGCCCTACATTCCTTGGAAAAAAACCAGGTGAGCAACAAACAGTTATAGGTGGATTAAAATCTGGAAAGATTTTCAGACAAAGTTGGCTTGAAAAAGAGAGATTAGTTGATGTATTTGATGCTAAAAGTGATGTGATTAAAAGCTTGGTAGAAGCAGGATATGATAAGGAAAATTTATATTATGATACAGAAACACCTAGTTATTATCATCCAGGAAAATCTGGGCGAGTTTTTTTAAACAAAGGTAAAGAAAAAGTTGTAGCTTATTTTGGGGACATTCATCCCAACGTTTTAAAAAAATTAGATATTAAGATAGAAGCTTTGGTAGGATTTGAAATTTTTTTAGATAATATTAAACAACCAAAAAAATCTCTTAAAGATCAAAAGACTAAACATAAATTTTCTGACTTTCAAAAATCAGAAAGAGATTTTGCTTTTATTTTAGATAAAAATTTTCAAGTACAAGAGTTAATTGAAATAATATCAAATGTTGATAAAAATTTAATTAAGTCGGTTAAAGTTTTTGATGTGTATGATGGTAAAAATATACCAGAGAATAAAAAATCTATCGCACTTAACGTAACAATACAATCATCTGAAAAAACACTAAATGAAGATGATTTGAACAAAATAAACCAAACAATTATCACCGCCGTAGAGTCTAAACTAGACGCTAAGATAAGATCATAGTAATGGCAAACATTGATAATATAAGAAATTTTGCAATAATTGCGCACATAGATCATGGCAAATCTACAATAGCAGATAGAATAATTCATAGTTGTGGTGGGCTTACGGAAAGAGAAATGAAGGCACAAGTGTTGGACTCAATGGATATTGAGCGTGAAAGAGGTATCACCATTAAAGCACAAACAGTAAAACTTAATTACAAAGCAAAAGATGGTAAAAATTATATTTTAAATATTATTGATACACCTGGTCATGTTGATTTTAGTTATGAAGTAAGCAGATCTCTATATGCGTGTGAGGGTTCAATTTTAATTGTTGATAGCACTCAGGGAGTTGAGGCACAAACACTTGCAAATGTGTATCAGGCATTAGAGATAAATCATGAGATTGTACCAGTACTTAATAAGATTGATTTACCTGCCTCAGATTTAGAAAAAACGAAAACACAGATTGAAGAAGTAATAGGTATAGATACTGAAGGAGCTGTTCCTTGTTCAGGAAAAACAGGAGAAGGTATTAATGATATTTTAGAGCAAATTATTACAGTTCTACCTGGTCCTAAAGGTGAAGGTTTAGGAGACTTAAAATGTTTATTAGTTGATAGTTGGTATGATACTTATTTAGGAGTTGTTATTTTGGTTAGAGTAATTGATGGAAAGATTTCAAAAAATATGAAAATTAAAATGATGTCTACTAATCAAGAATATATTGTTGAAAAAGTTGGAGTATTTACACCAAAAGCTACAGATATAAATCAATTACTTGCTGGAGAAATAGGATTTATAACAACTGGAATAAAAGTTTTATCTGAAACAAAAGTAGGTGATACTATTTGCGATGCAACAAAACCTTTAAAGGAGCCTTTGCCTGGTTTTAAACCGAGTAAGCCAGTGGTATTTTGTGGATTATTTCCCGTAGACAGTTCTGAGTATCAAAAATTAAAAGATGGATTAGCAAAATTACAGTTAAATGATGCAAGTTTTTCATTTGAACCTGAGTCGTCCTCAGCTTTAGGCCTAGGTTTTAGATGTGGGTTTTTAGGATTACTCCATTTGGAAATTGTAACAGAAAGATTAGAAAGAGAATTTGATGTAAACTTATTAACAACAACACCTGGTGTTGTTTATAAAGTTTACATGAATAATGATAGTGTTATTGATCTTCACAATCCATCAAGTTTGCCAGACCCAACAGTAATTAAAACAATTGAAGAGCCCTGGATAAAAGCAACAATTATAACACCTGATCAATATTTAGGATCAATAATTAAGATGTGCCAAGATAAAAGAGGTGTGCAGACCAATTTGAGTTATTCAGGTAATAGAGCAGTTGTTAATTATGAACTACCTCTTAACGAAGTCGTATTTGATTTTAATGATCGTTTAAAATCAATGACAAGTGGTTACGCTAGTTTTGATTATGAAATTATTGAACATAGAGAAGGAGATTTAGTCAAACTTGGAATTTTAGTAAACGCTGAACCAGTTGATGCTTTGGCTATGATGATACATAAAGATTTTGCCCAAAGAACAGGAAGAGAAGTTTGTGAAAAACTAAAAGATTTAATTCCAAGACATAATTTTATGATACCAGTTCAAGCAGCAATAGGTGGAAAGATCATAGCTAGAGAAACTATAAAGGGGTTCAAAAAAGATGTTTTAACAAAAATTCATGGAGGTGGAGCTACTGATAGAAAAAGAAAACTTTTAGAAAAACAAAAAAAAGGTAAAGCTAGATCAAAACAATTTGGTAGAGTAGAGATACCCCAAGAAGCATTCATAGGAGTATTAAAAATTAATAAAGAAAAATGAATAAAATTTTAGTAATTGATCCTGGAAAAGGCTGGGGCCAGTTTGTTTCTAAAATGTATTGCTATCAAAAATTAGCAAATCACTTAAACTCAAAGATAACCTTTTTAACAAAAAAATCTACGCAAGCTGAACACTATTTAAAATCCCTCTCTTTTTGTGAAGATGTATTATATATCGAAGAACCAAAAAAAGGAGTTCAGTATACTTTATTAAATATTAAATCTATAATTAAAAATATTAAAATAATTAATCGAATTCATTTTGATAGTTGCTATGTTTTTCATCCATCATTAAGATATTTATTCATAGCATATTTTTCAAATATTAAATCAATTTGGGGATTGGGTTTTAAGCTTCAAAACTTTTTTTTAAAAAGGAATAATAGACTTTATTCAAGTTTTTTTTCAAAAACCAAAGGTGATGATGAGGCTTTGGAGTCAGTAAAAAAAATTACCAATACTCAAAAAATTGATTATCAACCACTTTCTAGTTTAGAAAACAGTTTAAGAGATACTGTTGGAATAATTATAGCTGCTTCTGGAAATGAAAAAAGATGGTCCATAAGTAATTATTTGAAAATTATAAAATTTTTGAAAGAAAAAAATTTTAAAAAATTTTTGATAATTAGTGGATTGGATCAATCAAAAGACGAAGACTTGATAAAAGAAAAGTATATTAAAAATACAGATATAATTTTTACATCAGACAAAAAAATTAGTGATGTGATTCCATATTTAAAAAAATGTAAATTCTGCATTGGTAATGACACTGGGTTTGCACACCTATCTGTAAATTTAGATATAGAAACTCTTGTTATACAAGGTGATTGTCCACCTCAATCATACTCTAAATTATTAAAACATGTAGACATTGAACCATACGTTACTCGATCATCTACATCAATACATACAATAAAAATTGAAAAAGTTTTGGACGAATTATCAAAAATTTTAATTAGGAGAGGTGGCCGAGTGGTTGAAGGCGCACGCTTGGAAAGCGTGTAAAGGAGTAATCCTTTCATGGGTTCGAATCCCATTCTCTCCGCC
>CABXRY010000026.1 GCA_902514755.1 uncultured Pelagibacteraceae bacterium | reverse complement strand
TCTATTCTTGAATTCTTAGGTATTTGATTATTTCTGTATTTTCCAGATAAGTATCCGCTTGCTAGAGGAGAATAGGCTAACAGGCCAATTTCTTCTCTAATTGATATTTCAGCTAATCCAACTTCATAAGTTCTATTAAGTAAACTATAGGGATTTTGCACAGACATCATTCTTGGCAAATTTTTATCTTTTGAGAGCTCCAAATATTTTGAAACACCCCATGGGGTTTCATTTGATAATCCAACCTCTCTGATTTTGCCATCATCAACAAATCTTTTTAGATTTCCTAGAACATCTTCAAATCTATTCCAATTTCCATTTTCCTTATGTTCGTAACCTAATCTTCCAAACATATTAGTGTTTCTTTCTGGCCAGTGAAGTTGATAGAGATCAATGTAATCTGTTTGTAGTCTTTTTAAGCTATCATTTACTGCTTCAGTCATTTTATCTAGACCATAATTATTTCCACCACCTCTCAAATAAGCTCTCATTGGTCCTGCAACTTTTGATGCTAGAATTACTTGATCTCTTTTTTTTGTTTTTTTAAACCAGTTACCTATTATAATTTCTGTGTGACCAAATGTTTCTGCTTTAGGTGGAACAGCATAAAGTTCTGCTGTATCCCAAAAAGTTACTCCTTGATCTAGGGCATAATCCATTTGTTCAAAACCTTCTTCTTGAGTGTTTTGTTCCCCCCATGTCATTGTACCGAGACAAATTGTGCTTACATCAAGATCAGTATTCCCAAGTTTTTTATAATTCACAATGCTTTTTGTTTAATTTGGATATTTTTTTATCTTTTAAGGCATCTTGAATAATTAGTAAAAGACTATTATATATTGTTAATTATGGAATTTGATAAAAACGGAATATTAAATAGAGCTAAAGCAGCTCAGCAAACAGCAGCTGCAATGGATGAAGGCTTAAGAGCCTACATGCTTAAAGTATATAATTACATGGCAACTGGGATCTTATTAACAGGAATAGTTGCACTTATTACATTTAAAATGTCAGTAGTAACAAATGATTCAGGATCTATCGTGGGCTTAACATCAATTGGTAATGCAATTTATATGTCCGGATTAAAATGGTTAGTGATGTTGGCTCCTTTGGGAATTGTGTTTTATATGAGTTTTGGAATTAATAAAATGAGCGCATCAAAAGCTCAAACAACTTTTTGGGTTTTTGCAGCATTAATGGGTTTATCTTTATCATCCATATTATTAGTTTACACGGGAATGAGCGTTACAAGAGTTTTCTTTATCTGCTCAGCAACTTTCGGTGCAATGAGCATTTATGGTTACACAACTAAAAGAGATCTTACTAAGCTAGGTTCTTTTTTAATGATGGGGTTAATTGGAATTATAATTGCATCTATTGTTAATATTTTTATGAAATCTTCAATGATGTACTTTGTAATATCTATTTTAGGTGTTTTGATTTTTGTAGGCTTAACAGCTTATGATACTCAAAAGATAAAAAATATGTATGCAGCAAGTGATACAGGTGAGATCATGGGTAAAAAAGCCGTAATGGGTGCCCTAACTTTATACTTAGACTTTATAAATCTATTTATAATGTTGCTGAGATTATTTGGTCAAAGAAGATAATTTTACTTTTATAATTTTTTCCAGTAAGTATTTTTTAACAATATTTTTAGGTCAAAAGAATTTTTTAAAATTTTGCCACTTGTATCTGTAATTAAATATTTAAGATTTTTATTTTTTGGTCTAAAATTTTTACAAATTTTATATAAAGCATTTTCAGCTGCATTTCTAAACACGCTGAAACTCACCTGTTTACTCGAGATGCTTAAACCATAATCTTTCCAAGATCCCTCAGAAACCATTTTGGCGTATAAATCTAAAATAATTTTAAGCTCATCTTTTTCAAAAAATTGCTTTTCATCAGTTTGATTGTGTGGGTTATTAACTACTAATTTTAAATTACTACGCATCAATTTTATATTTATTAATCAAAGGTATTTGAAATCCTGTAAATACAATAGTTATTGGCAGCATTCCCCATACTTTAAAATTAACCCAAAACTCTTCAGTTTGAGTACGCCAAATACACTCATTTAATATTGCAAGACCAAAGAAAAAAAACATCCATCTTCTATTTAAAAGTTCCCATCCTATATCTGATAAAGGAATTGATTTACCCATTATCTTTTTTAAAACTGGTTCTTTAGTAAAATATTTCCCAAAAAATAACGCTAAAGCAAATAGAATATTAATAATTGTAGGTTTTACATAAATAAAAACTGGATCGTTAAAGTAAATAGTAAGCCCACCAAAAAAAGTTATTAATATTCCACTAACTAGTGGCATAGTTGGAATTTTTTTTTCAAAAAACCAAACAACTGCCAAAGAAATTAAAGTTGCAACTATAAGTGGAGGAATTGCAACAGATAAATTTTTATCATTATTGTAATAGTAGAAAAAAAATATAGCTAAAGGCCCAAAATCAGTAACAAATTTCAAAAAAGATTTATTCACTTTAAAAATACTAACATATTGCCACATTACAAAACATTAATATTTTTAGCATTGATTTTTATATTTAAATACCCATACTAATATCAATGCCAATTCAAAAAGCAAAATTCTCAATAGGAGATATCGTTAAACATAAACATTTCGAATTTAGAGGTGTCATATACGATGTTGATTTTGAATTTAATAATTCAGAAGAATGGTACCAGTCTATCCCAAAAAATGTTAGACCAAGAAAAGATCAACCTTTTTATCATCTATTGGCCGAAAATGATGAAATTACCTATGAAGCGTATGTTTCAGAGCAGAATCTATTAATGGACGACTCTGATGAGCCAATAAAACACCCTTTAATTGAAGAGATTTTTTCAGGAAAAAAAGGCTCTACTTATTTTAAGCTTTCAAATTAAACAAATCACTATTCAACCACATTTAGTTCAAATCTAGGCCACACAAATTAGTTAAATATAATCCATATTCTGATCAAGAGTGTTAAAAGTTAATTTCAATTCATTATATCCCTCTGCATTCTTGATCGGAAATCCTTTTCATAATAGATATCTCTAAAACAATACTAAAAAAAACTATGTTTAAATTTTTTGAACCTAATAAGATTTTTCAGATAACATCTAAAGCACCAAAATATGTTTTATTTTTATTTATCATTGTTCTTTCTATTGGATTAACTGAAGCATTATTTTTATCTCCCGAAGATTACAAACAAAGTGATGCGGTCAGAATTATGTACGTGCATGTACCTGCTGCTTGGATTTCTCTTGGAATTTTTTCCTCAGTTACTTTTTTGTCAATTTTTGGCTTTATTTTTAAAAACAAAAATTTTTTTTTGATAGCAAAAAGTTTAGCCCCTTCAGGTTTTGTTTTCAATATCATTGCATTGGTAACTGGAGCTATTTGGGGTAAGCCAACTTGGGGTACTTGGTGGGCCTGGGATGCAAGAATTACATCTATGCTAATTTTATTACTATTTTATGCTATGTACCTAATTTCATGGAGAATTTATGAAACTGAAGAAAAGGTTTTTAAGATTACAACTTTTATCACTATACTGGGTATAATTAATGTTCCAATTATTAAATATTCTGTGGACTGGTGGAATACACTTCATCAACCAGCCTCAATCAATATATTGTCTAAAAGTACAATTCATTCATCAATGCTTTATCCTTTACTAATAATGACTGCGGCATTTGCTCTATTTTCATTGCTAATTTTCTTAATGAAATATAATACAGAACTGATAAAAATTAAAAATAAAGGGTTAGACAGACTATGATAAATGAAATAATTTCAATGAACGGATATGAAGCTTATGTGTTATCTGCTTTCAGTTTTACTCTTTTAAGTTTTTCTGCCCTATATTTAATTACAAAAACTCAATTTATAAAAGAACAAAATAAGTTTGTAGCTAAATTTGGATCTCTAAACTCTGAGAAGGCTAAATCTGCAAAATCACAAAGAATTAATAAAGAAATTTTAGCTGACGCTACGAATAATTAACTTATAAACCATGTATGGTCGCAAGGTTAAATTAAGATTTTTATTTATAATTCTTATTTTAACCACTCTAATATTATCAGTATTCCTTGTTTTAAAATCTTTAGAAGAAAATGTGGTATATTTTCAATCACCTTCAGAGATTAAAGAATTATCTGAATTAGATAAAAAAAAAATTAGAGTGGGTGGTATGGTAAAAAAAAGGTCTATTTTTATTACTTCCAATGAGGTTAAATTTATAATCACTGATTTTAAAAATGAAATTAATGTGACTTATTCTGGGGCAATACCAAATCTTTTTGAAGAGGGAAAAGGTGTGGTTGCTGAAGGTTTTTTAAAAGATAGAAATTTTTTTTCAGCTACTAAAATTTTAGCAAAACATGATGAAAATTATATGCCTCCAGAAGTTGAGGAAGCGCTTGGAAATAAATAAATGTTATTAAGTGTTATTGGTCATTATTCTCTTATCCTAGGACTTTGTTTAAGTCTGCTTATCATTTTTTTATCAATTAAAAATTTTAAAAATTCTGAATATTTAAATACTAAAATTTTATTTTCTTCTTTTTTTCAATTAATTTTAGTTTCTTTAAGCTTTTTATGTCTAGTTTTTTCATTTGTATTTTCTGATTTTAGTAACGAAACAGTATTTAATAATTCGCATACAACAAAACCACTTTTTTATAAAATATCAGGTACATGGGGAAATCATGAAGGTAGTCTATTACTCTGGTTACTTGTTTTAACTTTATTTATATTTTTATTTTTAATTAAAACAAAAAAACAACCAGTAAAATATAAGATTTTAACTTTATTATTTCAGCAAATTATAATTATTGGTTTTTTTATTTTTTTAATTCAAACTTCAAACCCATTTAATTATTTATATCCAATACCAGATGAGGGTTTAGGTTTAAATCCTATATTACAAGATCCAGCTCTAGCAATTCACCCTCCAATTTTATATCTAGGTTATGTTGGATCCTCTATTATTTTTTCTTCAGCTTTAGCAGCAACTTGTCTTAATATGATATCTAAAAAATGGGCCTCCCATATTAAAAAATGGGTTCTAATTTCATGGGTATTTCTTACGTTAGGAATTATGCTAGGATCTATTTGGGCTTATTATGAACTAGGTTGGGGTGGTTTTTGGTTTTGGGATCCTGTTGAGAACGTATCATTAATGCCTTGGTTAGCATTAACAACACTTCTACACTGCATTTTGGTATTAGAAAAAAAACAAATTTTAACATCTTGGGTTATAATTTTATCAATCTCAACTTTTACACTAAGTATGTGTGGTACATTCTTAGTGAGATCAGGGATTTTAAATTCTGTTCATACGTTTGCAAATGATCCTGGAAGAGGATTATTCATCTTAGTTTTTCTATTTTCTTTAATCTTAATTTCACTTTTTGTTTTTTTCTTTTTTCACAAATCTACTCAAAATGAACTAAATAATTTTTCATGGCTTAGCAAGGAAACATCAATAATAATTAATAATTGGTTTATGATGTATTTTTTATCTGTAGTTTTAATTGGAACTGTTTATCCAATTTTTCTAGATGTTTTATCATCTCAAAAAATATCTGTTGGACCGCCATTTTACCATAAGTTAATAGTTCCGTTTCTAATACCATTTTTATTGGCAATGGCCATTGGGCCTAAATTGAAATGGGTTAAGTCAAATTTAGACGATAAATTTTCTATGATTCTGTTACTTATAATTTCAGTTTTAATATCCTTTTTTATCTTAAAAATTTTTGAGGCCAACTTTCTTATCAATACAATTTTAATTTCTAGTGCTACTTATCTATTTTTCATAACTTTTAGAGATTTTTTTATAAGGAAATTTAATAATATTGCACAAAATATTGCTCATTTCGGATTTAGTTTATTGATTTTAAGTATTTTGTTTAACAGCTTATTTTCAAGTGAAATTATTACAAACTTAAAAATTGGTGAGACTTTTGATGACTCAAAAACAAAAATATTTTTTAAAAGCATCAAACAAAAAGAAGAAAAAAATTTTAAATCTATTGTTGCAAATTTTAACATAGAAAATTCAAAGGGTATTATTGAAACTTTGTCTCCTGAACTAAGAATTTATAATCAGCCAAATATTGTAACCAGTGAAGCAGATATTAAAACCACAATGATGTCAGATAAATTCATAGTGATTAATGTTGTTCAAAATCAAGATTATTTTAATATTAGATATCAAGTTAAACCTTTTATGCTATGGATATGGCTTTCAGTTTTGTTAATTAGTTTTGGTGGATTATTGAGTTTATTTAAAAAAAATTATGAATAAAAAAATATTAAAAATAACTACAACTGCAATATTCATAATCATCTTTGTAGTATTTTATAAAGCTTTACAGGATACAAATGTTTATACGCCTAAAAAAAAATCTAACAATGAAATTCCATTATTTTCTGCAAATTTATTTTATTCAAACAAACAAACAGACTCATCTGAACTTTTTAAATTAGATAAATTTTATTTATTGAATATTTGGTCATCATGGTGTGTGCCATGCAGAAGTGAGCACTCTTTGTTAATGGATTTAAGTAAAAATGAGAAAATAGAAATAATTGGATTAAATTATAAAGACAAAAAAAGAAACGCTGAGAATTTTTTGAATGAACTTGGTGATCCTTACCAAGAAATAATTTTTGATAAAGAAGGTATTAACGCAATAGAGTGGGGTGCTTTTGGAGTGCCTGAATCATTCTTAATCAATGATGGAATAGTAATTAAAAAATATATTGGACCTCTAAATAAGGAATTGGTTAAAGAAATTCAATTATTAATAAAATGAAAATATTAAAATTATTTTTTGTCATTTTTTTTATTTTTTCTTTTAATAATCTTGCAGCAAATACAGATGATATGAAAATTAAAATTACAAAAAATTTACGTTGTTTAATTTGCCAAGGACAATCTGTTTATGACTCAGACTCTGAATTTGCTAATAGTATGAAAGTTTTAGTAGATAAAAAATTAAAAGATGGTTTGTCTGAAAATCAAATATATGATTTTTTTAAAGAAAAATATGGACAATGGATTCTGTATGATCCTGAACTTAACAAAAATACTTATATTTTGTGGTTATTACCAATATTGATATTTTTAATTGGGGGTGCAATAGTTGTCAAAAATTTTAAATTTAGAAAATAATTTACATATTATGATTTTTAAAAGAATTAGTTTAAGTATTTGTATTTTATTTTTTATGTCTTCGATAAGTGCTGAAGAAATGAAAAATAATATTAAAAACAATCAGTATAATGTTTATACGGGTATGTTTGATTTTAGCGATGATGGTAAGAAATCAACATTAGTTGGTTTCCAGCATCAAAATGAAAATCTAAATAGAGATACTTTTTTAGGAAATCTTTCGCCTATCACGGGTGTATTAATTACAGCAGATAGTGCAGGTTACGTCTATACCGGTGTGCAAGCTCAATATAAAATTGGGGCAATAAATATCACGCCAAGTTTTACACCAGGTTTATATCATGAAGGAGACGGGAAAGATCTTGGTCATTTGCTTGAATTTAAAAGTGAAGTCCAACTATCGCTTAATTTATCAGATAGCTCTAAATTTGGTTTTTCTTATAATCATTTGTCTAATGCAAGTTTAGGAGATAAAAACCCTGGGGCAAATAGTTATATGTTTAATTTTTTAAAAAACTTTTAATAAAAACTAATGAATTTAAATGACTGCCATAACTTTAGTGATTTTCGAAAACTAGCTAAACAA
>CABXRY010000025.1 GCA_902514755.1 uncultured Pelagibacteraceae bacterium | reverse complement strand
AGCACATAGTTCAACCTCTATATCTTCCGCATTAGGAATTGCAGAAGCAAATAAATTAGCTAATAAAACTTCCAATGTAATAGCAGTAATTGGAGATGGCGCAATTAGCGCAGGTATGGCGTATGAGGCCATGAATAATGCAGGGGCTTCTAAAACAAAAATGATCGTTATTTTAAATGATAACGATATGTCTATTGCTAAACCAGTGGGTGCTATGAGGACATATTTAGCAAAATTATTTACAGGAAAAATTTATTTTAGTCTTCGAGAAACATTAAAACTTATTACATCTGCATTTTCAAAGAGATTTAGTGCAAAAGCTGGGAAAGCAGAGGATTTTTTAAGATCAGCAGTCACTGGTGGTACTTTATTTAGCTCATTAGGTTTTTACTACGCTGGTCCAATTGATGGTCATGACTTAAATGATTTAATTCCAATTTTAAAAAATGCAAGAGACTCAAAACATGAAGGCCCAATAATGATACATATCAAAACACAAAAAGGTAAAGGGTATTCTTATGCTGAAAAAGCTACAGATAATTATCATGGTGTTTCAAAATTTAATGTTGAAACAGGAGAACAGATAAAAAGTATTAGCAATCTACCAGCTTATACAAAAGTATTTGCCAATACGTTAGTGAAACATGCTCAAAAAGATAGCAAAATTGTTGGAATAACAGCTGCGATGCCTGGTGGTACGGGAATGGATATTTTTGGAAAAGAATTTCCAAAAAGAATGTTTGACGTCGGAATTGCAGAGCAGCACGCTGTAACTTTCTCTGCAGGTTTAGCTACTGAAGGGTATAAGCCTTATACTGCAATTTACTCCACTTTTTTACAAAGAGCCTATGATCAAGTCGTTCATGATGTGGCTATTCAAAGTCTGCCAGTAAGATTTGCAATAGATAGAGCAGGATTAGTAGGTGCAGATGGATCTACACATGCAGGTTCTTTTGATATTACTTATTTATCAACACTACCAAATTTTATCGTAATGGCTGCAAGCGATGAAGCCGAATTAGTAAAAATGATTAATACATCAGTAGATATAAATGATAAACCTTGCGCAATTAGATATCCAAGAGGAAATGGTATTGGTCTTGAATTACCTTCGATTGACGAAAAAATTGAGATAGGTAAAGGAAGAATTATCCAAGAGGGTAACAAAGCTTGCATTTTAAGTTTGGGAACAAGACTTGAAGAATGTAAATTGGCAGCTGAGGAACTAAAGAACAAAGGTGTATCAACGACAATTATTGATGCCAGATTCGCAAAACCATTGGATCAAGATCTTATTTTAAAATGTGCTCGCGAACATGAAGTTATGATTACTATTGAAGAAGGATCGATTGGTGGTTTTGGTTCTCATGTTAAGAATTTATTGGCTGAAAAAGGTGTATTTGATAAAGGGTTAAAGTTTCGATCAATGACATTACCTGATGCTTTTATTGATCAAGATACTCCAAAAAATATGTATGAATTAGCAGGTTTGAGCTCATCACAAATCTCAAAAAAAATATTGGATATCTTATTTGCAAAAGACTCTATAAAGGTTGTAAAAAATTAGTACTAGCTACATTGTGCTTTGTTCATCAGATAGTGATCTAATAAAACACAATTCATCATTGCTTCTCCAACTGGAACCGCTCTAATTCCAACACAAGGGTCATGTCTTCCTTTGACTGAAATGGTGGTATTTTTTTCCAAATTTATTAATTGTTTTTCTGGTTGTTAAAATTGAAGATGTGGGTTTTACCGCAAAAGATGCAATAATTTCTTGACCACTGGATATACCTCCTAAAATTCCACCAGCATTATTACTATTAAATTTTAATTTTTTACCTTTTTGAGAAATTTCATCTGAATTTTGTTCACCACTTAATTTTGCTGAGTTCATTCCAGAGCCAATGTTAACTCCTTTAACAGCATTTATACTCATTAAACTTGAAGCTATGTCAGAATCTAATTTTGAGTAAATTGGTGCACCAAGTCCAGCAGGTATACCTCTTGCTCTTATTTCTATTATTGCCCCACATGAAGATCCAGATTTTCTAACACCTAGCAAATATTTTTCCCAAATTTTTATCATTGATTTATCAGGGCAGAAAAAAGGATTTTTAGTAATTATCTTATCATTCCACTCATTAGTATCACAACCTAATATTCCTAATTGAGTGACAGCGCCAATTACTTGAAATTTTTTTCCCAATTTTTTTTGTAAAACTATTTTGGCAATTGCACCAGCTGCAACTCGTGAAGCAGTTTCTCTAGCAGAGGATCTTCCTCCTCCTCTATAGTCTCTTATTCCATATTTTTTGAAATAAGTAAGATCTGCGTGTCCTGGTCTAAATTTATCTTTAATATTTCCATAATCTTTTGATCTCATATCTTTGTTATAAATAATCATAGATATGGGTGTTCCAGTAGTTTTTCCTTCAAAGACACCAGATAATATCTGAACTTTATCGTCTTCTTTTCTTTGAGTTGTAAATTTAGATTGTCCTGGTTTTCTTTTGTCTAATTCTTTTTGAATATCTTGCTCTTTTAAGTTGATATTTGGTGGGCACCCATCTACGATACAACCTATTGCTGGACCATGAGACTCTCCCCAAGTAGTAAAACGAAATAGCTTTCCAAATGTATTAAATGACATTATTTATATTATATAGATTATTTTGTTTAAATTATGAATCAAAAAAACTCACTTGGGCTTAATAGTTGTTTTTTAGATCTGAAAGATCCAATGCATTTATTCAAAGTATGGATGGATGAGGCTAAAAAAACTGAGCCTAATGACCCAAATGCAGTTGCGTTAGCAACATCTAATAAGAAAAATTTGCCTTCCGTGAGAATGGTTTTGCTTAAAGACTTTAATGAAAATGGATTTGTTTTTTATACAAATTTAAAAAGTCAAAAAGGTATTGATTTAAAAGAAAACCCTAATGCATCTATGTGTTTTCATTGGAAAAGTCTTTTAAGACAGGTAAGAATTAGTGGATCGGTATCATTAGTATCTGATAAAGTTGCTGATCAATATTATAATACAAGGGGCTATGAAAGTAGAATAGGAGCTTGGGCATCTAAACAAAGCAAAGTTTTGAGTAGTAGAGATGAATTAATAAATTCAATAGAGGACTACAAAAAAAAATTTGATGATCAAAATAATGTTCCAAGACCTTCACACTGGTCTGGTTGGAATTTATCACCTTTAACAATTGAATTTTGGCTTGATGGTGATAGCAGAATACATGAAAGACTTAAGTATTCGAAAGATAGCAATGGAATTTGGACACAATCACTTTTGAGTCCTTAAAAATTTCTAGCTAAACTAAAAGATGTTAGATTTTTAAAAATATTTTTATCTTCTGACTCCTCAAAAACTGTTAAAGCGTTTGATGCAAGATTAATATAGTGCTGAGCTTTTTGGTAACATTCTTCAATAATTTTATATTTTTTAATTAAAGAAATCGTTTTTTCAAAATCATCTTTATCTCTTATTTCTTTACTAAAAATTTTCTTCAAATTTTCTTTTTCGATTGAATCTAATTTTTGAAAAAGTAAAATTATTGGTAAAGTAATTTTTCCCTCAAAAAAATCTTGACCAACTGTTTTTCCAAACATTTTAAGTTCTGAATTATAATCAAGTGTATCATCAGCAATTTGAAAAGTAAGTCCAAGATTTCTTCCATAAAATTCTAAAGCATCTTTTTCTTTGTTTTCTACATCTGATAATATTGCACCAACTTTTGTTGATGCTGCAAATAACTCAGCTGTTTTTGCTGATATTATTTTTAAATATGTTTCTTCAAGCATATCAACTTCCCCTTTATGCTGAAGCTGCAAAACTTCTCCTTGAGCAATTTTAGATGATGTAGAAGATAGTAATTTTAAGACTTCTAAATTTCCATCTTCTACCATCATTTCAAAACATCTACTTAACAAATAATCACCAATTAAAACTGAGGAATGATTACCCCAAATTTCATTTAAAGTTTCTTTACCTCTTCTAATAATCCCCTCATCAATCACATCATCGTGCATCAAGGTTGCGCTATGTATCAATTCAACACAGGCTGCTAAATTTACATCTCTAGATCCCTTTGAATATCCACATAATTTTGCTGAGCCAAGTGTTAATAAAGCTCTTAATCTTTTCCCACCAGTTTTGATATGATACCCAGTCATTTTTTGGACTAACTCCACATCGCTATTTAATTTTAATTTTATTTTTTCCTCAGTTAACACAAGTTTATCTTCAACAGATTCTTTGAGTTGAAAATAAGAGTTATTTATTTGATTTTTAAGTTGTATTACTGTTCCCATAATTTTATTAAGTTAATATAATTAGGTTTTATATATTACTTATCAATTGACGCACCTTTTTCATCAATTATAAGTAACCTTATAATCAATTAATAATTCTTTAAGGAATAAGTATGTTCTCTTTTTTTAAAAAGAAAAAGTTAGTGGCCCACCTAAAATTGAATGGAGTTATTGGGAACGCTGGAAAATTTAAACAAGGTATTGACTTTGCTGGTCAAGAAGAACTCATTAAAAAGGCTTTTTCACTTAAAAAAGCTCATACTGTAGCCATTACGATCAATTCACCTGGTGGCTCACCTGTACAGTCACATTTAATTTATAGTTTAATAAGACAAGAAGCAAAAAAAAATAAAAAAAAAGTTATAGTATTTGCCGAGGATGTAGCTGCTTCTGGAGGTTATTTAATTTCTTGTGCTGGTGATGAAATTTATGCAAATTCAAGTTCAATAATTGGATCAATAGGAGTAATTTATTCTTCATTTGGCTTCACTGAATTAATAAAAAAGATAGGTGTTGAAAGAAGAGTTCATACTGCAGGAAAAAATAAAAGTACATTGGACCCATTTCTTGAAGAAAAAAATGAAGATATTGAAAGATTAAAAAAAATTCAACTAGATTTACACAAAGATTTTATTGATGTTGTAGAAAAAAGTAGAGGTTCAAAACTAGATAAATCTGGAGTTGAACTTTTTTCTGGAGAATTTTGGTCAGGAAGTAAGGCGAAAGATTTAGGATTAATAGATGGAATTGGAAACGCGCATGAAGTTTTAAAAGAAAAATTTGGAGATGATGTAGTAATTAAAAAATTTGAAAAAACAAAAGGTTGGTTAAGCCAAAAACTTTCTTCATCAAATAATCAAGTAGATCAATTAGCAAACATTCTGGATGAAAGGTCAATTTGGCAAAGATATGGTTTCTAGAATAAAAAAACCAAAACAAAAAATCCAAACATTTCAAGAAACAATTTTAAATCTTCAAAAATTTTGGAGTAAAAAAGGATGTATCGTTTTGCAGCCTTATGACATGGAAGTGGGCGCAGGCACATTTCATCCAGCAACAACTCTCAGATCTCTTGGGCCGAAACCATGGAAAGCAGCTTATGTTCAACCTTCGAGAAGACCAACAGATGGGAGATATGGAGATAATCCGAATAGATTACAACACTATTATCAATTTCAAGTTTTAATTAAACCGTCACCAGAAAATATAAAAAAATTATACCTTAATAGTTTGTCAGTTATTGGTATCGATCATAACGAACATGATATTAGATTTGTTGAAGATGATTGGGAAAGTCCAACTTTAGGTGCGGCTGGTTTAGGATGGGAAGTTTGGTGTGATGGAATGGAAATAACACAATTCACTTATTTTCAACAGATGGCGAGCTTCGAATGCAAACCTGTTTCAGTTGAAATTACTTATGGATTGGAAAGAATTTGTATGTTTACCCAACAACAAAAAAATGTTTATGATTTATTATGGAATGATGAGGGAGTAAAGTATCAAGATGTTTTTTCATCAAGCAGAAAAAGAATTTTCAGCATACAATTTCGAACATGCAAATATCGATAATTTATTTAAAATGTTTGATATGCATGAGATGGAAGCAAAATCTCTTGTTGAAAAAAAATATTTCATTACCTGCATATGATCAGTGCTTGAAGGCAAGTCATGTATTCAATATTTTAGATGCCAGAGGTGCCATAAGTGTTGCTCAAAGAGCTGGATATATAGGAAGAATTCGAGAAATCACAAAAGCTGCTGCAGGAATTTGGTTAGATAGTCAAAGTTAAATGTCAGAATTTTTCTTAGAATTATTTAGTGAAGAAATACCTTCATCACTTCAAAAAAATTTACGAGAAGATTTGATTGGTAGTTTTAAAAAATTTTTCAATGAAAGATTGATTTCTTACAAAAAAAGGTTCATCTTTTTCTACACCCAATAGACTAATAATTTTGTTTGAGGGCCTACAAAAACATGTAGTTTTAAAATCTGAAGAAATTAAAGGACCAAATATAAATGCACCTGAAATAGCATTAGAAGGATTTATAAGATCAAACAATATTTCTAAAAACGATCTTTTTAAAAAAACAATAGATAACAAAGAGTTCTTTTTTTTTAAAACCAAATTAATAAAACTTAATACATATGAATTATTAGAGGAATTTATCCCCAAAACGTTAGAAAAGATTCAATGGAAAAAGTCAATGAAATGGGGCAATTATAATTTAAAATGGGGTAGACCATTAAAGTCAATACTTGCTATTTATAATAAAAAAAAAACTAATTTTCGATTTTCATCATTTATGTTCATCAAACACAACTTTTATTGATAAAGATTTTGAAGAAAATAAAAAAATTTTTACTAATTTTAAAGATTACAATAAATTTTTTAAAAAACTAAATATTATTATAGATCAAGAATTAAGAAAAAATTTGATTGAAAAAAAATTTAATGAAATTTTAATTAAAAAAAATATTAAAATTGAAAAAAATCCCAGATTACTTGATGAGGTAGTAGATTTGACAGATCAACCAAATGTATTACTTTGTGAATTTGATAGAAAATTTCTAAATATTCCAAAAGAAATTTTAATAATTACCATGCAAAATCATCAAAAATACTTCCCAACTTTTGATAATAAAGGAAATATTACAAATGAATTCTTAGTTGTCACAAACAAACAAGATAAAAAAGGATTTATTAAATTAGGCAATGAGAGAGTCGTTGAAGCAAGATTAAGTGATGCTGAGTTTTTTTGGTTTAAAGATAAATCTCAGAATTTAGTTAAAAAAGTCTCAAAATTAAAATCTATGAATTACTTTAAAGGACTAGGTACATATTTCGATAAAGTACAACGTATGAGAAAACTTGGAGGGATGCTATCAGATGAGTTGTTGATAAGTAAAGAAAAAGTAGAATTATCAGCTTCTGTTTGCAAAGTTGATTTAGTATCTGAGCTTGTAGGAGAATTTCCTGAACTTCAAGGCATCATGGGAGGTTACTTTGCTGAGGCTCAAGGATTTGAAAAAGATGTATCCCTCGCAATAAGTGAACAATACTTACCAATAGGTTCTGGATCAAAAATACCAAAAAAACCATATAGTATTGCATTATCATTAGCTGATAAAATAGACACGTTAGTAGGCTTTTTTGGGATAAATCAAAAGCCAACAAGTTCAAAAGATCCTTTTGCCTTGAGAAGATTAGCACTTGGCATAATTAGAATAATTGTTCAAAATAAAAAAGATTTTAAAATTCGTGATTTAATAAGTTACTCATCAAACTTATATGCTGATCAAGGCTTTGAATTTGAAAACAAGTTTTCACAGAAAGAACTATTAGAATTTTTAATGGAAAGATTAAAATTTTTTATGAAAGAAGAAACAATACGTCATGATATAATTCAAGCATCAGCAAATTCTTTTAATTTAGATCATATAGTTGTTATTTTTGGGAAGGCCAAAAGTTTGAATAAAATTATTAGCAAACCAAATGGTATAGATTTAATTTCGAGCTACAAGAGAGCTTCAAATATACTTGAAAGTGAACTAAAAAATCAAAATATTGAGTTATCAAATTCAACTGATCCTGGTATTTTTAAAACAGATTTTGAAAAAAATTTATTCAAAAAAATTAATGAATTAGGTAAGTATTTTAATAGCATCAATAAAGATGAAAATTTCGATAAATCTCTAACCTATTTGGCCGATTCCAAAAAAATAGTTTTCGATTTTTTTGATAATGTCATAGTAAATGAAGAAGATAAAACTATTAAAAAAAACAGACTAGAACTAATCCAAATGTTATGTAAAACGTTTGATAATTATATTAATTTTTCTTTAATTGATACTCACTAATGAAAAAACTTATTTTAAATTTTAATTCTAAAGATAGTAATAAAATAAAAAATCATAAAAATTTTTTAGGTGGAAAAGGAGCAAACCTCTCTGAAATGGGAAAAATGGGTCTTCCAGTCCCTCCTGGATTTACAATTTCGACAAAAGTTTGTGAAATTTTTTATAAAGAAAAAAAAAAATTAAATCAAAATTTAATAAATCAAATAAAAAAAGAGTTAAAAATAATTGAAAAAGAAGTTGGAAAAAAATTTGGAGATTTAAAAAATCCCTTACTTTTATCTGTAAGATCTGGTGCAAGAGTATCAATGCCTGGGATGATGGATACAATTTTAAACCTCGGATTAAATGATAATACTGTAAATGCGCTAGCTTTAAAAACCTCAAATGGAAGATTTGCAAAAGATAGTTATAGAAGATTTATTCAAATGTATGGCAATG
>CABXRY010000024.1 GCA_902514755.1 uncultured Pelagibacteraceae bacterium | reverse complement strand
TTTCATCAATCTGTTTTTTATTTTTAACAAGTTCTTTATTTTCTTCGCATGTATATACAGAGGTTTTGATGATCACCTCTTTATTATTTGTGATTTTATTTTCTTTTTTCCATTTCTTAAGTCCACCGTCAAGAACATGAACTAGTTTTGGATCATGACCATAATAAATTAAATTGTACCAACATCTGCAGGAACTTATTACATCAGAGTTATCATAAATTACTATTTGATCAGTATTACTAATCCCTATATTGCTCATTATTTTTTCCCACGATCTAGAGTCGGTCAACATATGTGGTAAATCAGTATCTATCTTTGAATTTTTATCTAAGTCAAAAAAAATTGCATTAGGTATGTGGTCTTTTTTATACTCCTCAAAACCATTTCTTTGAGCTTGTGGCATGTGCCATGAGCAATCTATTATTTTTACATTATCAATATTCTTCTCCAACCAATCTGAACTGACCAAGGACATCTTATCTTTTTTCTAAATATTTTTGATGATATTCTTCAGCTGGACAATAGTTTTTGACTGCTGATATTTTTGTTACAACTCTTCCAGATAATTTTATATTTTCTTCATTTAATATTCTTTCTGCCATTATTTTCTGTTTACCGTTTAAGTAAAAAATTTCACTTCTATATTGTGTTCCAAAATCTGGACCTTGAGAGTTTAAAGTTGTTGGATCATGAAATTCAAAAAAATATTTTATAATTTTTTCATATGATATTATTTCAGGATCAAAATCTAACTTTACTACTTCAGCATGATTTGTTTCACCCGTGCAAACTTCTTTGTAACTAGTTTGAGCGCTGTTACCACCACAATATCCTACTTCAGTTTTAATCACTCCATCAAGTTTACTAAACTTTATTTCTGGACCCCAAAAACATCCCAATCCTAAAACTGCTATTTCCATTTGTTATTCTGTAAATTAATCTATAAGTTATTCTATGCTCTCTAAAAATCAATTAGGCTTTTTGTACATGTTTATGTCTGTATGTGCATTTTCAGTCATGGATTTAATTGTAAAATGGTCTGAACATTATCCATTGGGGCAAGTTTTGTTTTTTCGAGGTTTTTTTGGAGTAATTATATATTTTTTCATAATGCCTAAAGAAAGAATAAAAAATTTTTATCAAACTAAAAGAATCGGTTTACATTTTTTAAGATGTCTTTTTGGACTAATAGCTTTAATTGCAATATTTATTGCTTTACGAAATTTACCATTAGCTACAGTTGTAAGTATTTCTTTTGCAGCTCCAATTTTTACAACGATTTTTTCAATTTTTTTTTTAAGTGAAAAAGTTGGTTTTTACAGATGGTTGGCAGTGTTAATTGGTTTTATTGGTATTATAATAATTACAGAGCCAGGTTTTGACTCTTTAAATATATACTACATATATCCAATAATTTTTTGCTTAGGTTTATCCTATGTTGCTATTGCGATAAGGCAATTGTCAACAACTGAGCCAGTCTGGTTAATTTCTTTATATTTTTCAGCTGCTATTACTTTAGCTAGTCTTTTTACAATACCATTAGGATGGGTAATGCCAAATTTCAAAGATTTAATATTACTTTGTATGATTGGTTTTTTAGGAGGTTTCGCAAATTTATGGCTTGGACAGTCATTTAAGTTATCAGAAGTTTCACTTGTATCTCCACTTAAATACTTAGCGTTAGTGTTTGGAATAATTTTTGGTTATTTCATTTGGGATGAGGTTCCAACTATAAAAACCTTGTTAGGAGCTATGCTAGTAGTTTTTTCTTCTTTAATTATCTTGAGAAGAGAAATCCATTATAAAGAAAAAATTCCATCAACAACTAGACATGAGTAAAGTACCAAAATATTGGAGTTCAGCGAAAAAATATTTATCTAGAAAAGATAAAGTTATGAAATGTTTAATTCAAAAATATTCTGAACCCTCTGAAGTTACACTTACTTCAAGAAAAGATATTTTTTATTCATTATGCAAAAGTATAATTGGTCAACAGATTAGTGTGGCTGCTGCTAATTCTGTATTTTCGAAATTTAAAAAAAAATGTAAAAATAAGATTAATGCTAAAACAGTTTTTAAGTTAACTGCAACTCAATTAAAGAGTTGTGGATTAAGTAGACAAAAAGTTAAAGGAATTAAAAGCTTAGCCAAACAAACATTGAATAAAACATTTGACTCAAAACTTATTCCAAGTATGTCCGATGAAGAGGCAATAATATATTTATCTAAGCTTAGACAAATTGGAAGATGGTCTGCAGAAATGATTTTATTATTTACTTACAATCGATCAAATATTTGGCCTATACAAGATATTGGTTTGTTGAGAGCTATTTCTAAAAATTATAAAAAAGAATATTTACCACCAGAGAAATATGTTAATTTATTAAACAAAAGATTTTCACCATATTGCTCTGTTGCAACCTGGTATTTATGGAGAAGCATAGATCCTGAACCTATTCAGTACTAAATCCTTCAACTACCTGCATATGTCTAACAGTTGTATTCCTTGCTAGATCCCAACCAGCCAAATATTCTTTAGAATTATGGCATTCAATAGCTTTTTCATAACTTGGAAATTCCCACACAACTGTTCTTGAAAAATCATCTCCTTCAAATGTTTCGTGTTTTCCACCTCTAATAATGGGAACTCCACCAAAGCTTTTAATAATTGGTATTGCGACTTCTGAGTATTTTTTTAAATTGTCCAGATTTTCAACTTTTGTATATAAACTGATCCAATAAGCTTTCATAACATATCCTTTTAATAGTATTAATTTGAACTACCTTCAACTATCTGATGATGCCTCTCAGCGTGACCTGTCAGAATATTGTGTGCTTCTTTATAATCTTTAGAATCATAACATTCTATAGCAGTATTATAATCAGGAAATTCTACAACGACAGTTCTTGGTGAGTTAATTCCATCATTAGTTCTATTTTTTCCACCCCTAATTAAAAATTTTCCAGAAAATTTTTCTACTGCAGGCTTTGCTTTTAAAGCATAGTCCTTCAGTTTTTCTTCATTATGAATTTTTTCATATATACATACCCAGTATCCTTTCATGATAACTCCTTTTTAAAATATTTTAATTATGTTAATAAATTTCATGGCAGATAAATTAATTATTAGCTTTGAAGAATATACTAAAATTGTTGAGAAATTAGCAATACAAATCCACAAAGAATATAAGCCAACAGTTCTTGTTGGCATCATGAGAGGTGCAGCGCCAATACTTGATATCTTATCAAGAATATTAAAATTACCAATCGCGTATATTGTTATTCAAAGTTACTCAGGAGAAGGGATGGAGGACAAACAAGGTCAATTAATGTTTGCCAGGGAAATTAGCTCTTTGGCTGATAATAAAGATTATAATAAAGTTCTTTTGATTGATGATCTTTCAGATACGGGTTTAACGTTAAACAAAAGTATAGAGTGGTTAAAAAATTATGCCCCAACAAAAGATTACATTAAAGAAGTTAAAACAGCTTGTTTATGGAAAAAAAAATCATCTACATTTAAACCAGATTTTTGTCCTGTAAAATTAGATGGAGACCCATGGATTGTTCAGCCAACCGAACATTATGAAGAATTATCTATCGAAGAAATTATTAAAAAGAATTAACTAATAGGGCTAGAAGGAACTAGCCCTATTAAATTTTTTTAAGCAACCGCAAAACTTACAACACTAAGTATCGCTATAACCCAAATTGCTGGCGAAGTGCTTGAAAACTTTCCAGTAAATAATTTGATTAAAGCATAAGATACAAAAGCTAAAGCAATACCATTACTAATACTGTAAGTTAAAGGCATTGCAATCATTGCAAGTATAGCAGGGGCAGACTCTGATATATCGTTCCACTCAATGTCAGTAATATTTCTAATAAATAGAACAGAAACAAAAAGTAAGGCTGCACCATCAATTTGTTTTGGTAAACTTGTTGCTAACGGAGCAAAAAATATACATGCTAAAAATAGCAAACCAATTACAAGAGATGTCATACCGGTTTTTCCACCAGCTTTAACGCCAGCTCCAGACTCAACATAACTTGTAACAGTTGTAGTTCCCATCATTGCACCCGCAACTGTACCAACACTATCAGATAACATAGCTTTATTGATGTCTTGAACTTTTCCCTGTTTGTCAACTTTACCTGCAACGTTTGCAACTGAAGTTAACGTTCCAGCTGTATCAAAAAAGTCAATGAACAATAAAGTAAATATTACAGTAGACATTCCAGCAGTCATTGCAGCTGATAAGTCAAACTCAAATAAATATGTCATTGGTGGTGGTGAGCTTGCTATACCATTAAATTTAGCAAGACCTGATGCCCACGCAATTATACTAAATACTAAGATTCCAATAATAATATTACCTTTTACATTCATTTTTTCTAATACGATAATTGCAATGAAAGTTGCACATCCTAATAATACAAGAGGATTACTTAAGTCACCTAATTGAACTAAAGTTACAGGATTATCCACTACGACTTCCATTATTTGAAGACCAATTATTGCTAAGAACAATCCTATTCCAGCTCCAATTCCTAATTTAAGACTTTTAGGAATTGAGTTAATTAGCCAAGCTCTAATAGGTGTAAGAGATATTATTAAAAATAATACACCAGCAACTAATACTGCGCCTAAAGCTTCCTGGGGTGTGTAGCCCATTCCTGCACAAACTCCAAAGGCAACAAAGGCGTTAATTCCCATACCTGGTGCAAGTCCAATTGGCCAAGTTTTTCCATAAAAAGCCATTATAAAACATGCCAACGCTGTTGCTAGTATAGTGGCGGTATACACTGCACCGAAATCAAAGAAACCTTTTTCGGGTCCGGCAAATTCTCCCGATAAGATAAACGGATTTAAAAACATTATATAAGCCATGGTTAAGAACGTAGTTGTTCCAGCTATTACTTCTGTTTTGAAATCTGTTTTGTGTTTTTTATAATTGAAATAATTATCAAGCATTTTTCCTCCTAATATGAGTTAAGTATGCGATTCTGTTAATAAATACCCTTTAAAACTATTGTTTATTCACAAATTACAACTGAGAAGTTTATAATTATGCCATAATTGGGCTGTTATTATCTATTTATGCAAAAATTAAAATTTATTTTATTTTCATTTTTAATGCTTTTGATGATTAGTGGTTGTCAAACAATTAAAGATAAAACTGATGCAATTATTGAAAAAGAAAATCAAAAACTTAGTAAATATATAAGTAAGCATGCAAGTGTTTTACAAATGGATTTAGGAAAGCCTGATGAGGATTTCAAAAATGCAAAAGGTAATTTTGAATTAATTTATAATACTAAAAAATATGGAATCCCTTGTGAGAGAAGATTTGAAATAAATTCAGATAATATTGTTATAGGGTTTGTATCTAACGGTTGTTTTTAAAAAAATA
Source organism: uncultured Pelagibacteraceae bacterium (assembly GCA_902514755.1). Classification (GTDB taxonomy): domain Bacteria; phylum Pseudomonadota; class Alphaproteobacteria; order Pelagibacterales; family Pelagibacteraceae; genus Pelagibacter. Next base: position 5,231 of record CABXRY010000024.1, on the reverse strand, counting down.
CTTGCGAGGAAATATCCTCGCAAGCAAGGTTTAACTTATTTAATTTCAATAAGTTTTTTCTTTTTATGCTCTGGAATTATTCTTTCACAAGATATTGTTAAAAGACCATCTTTTAATGCAGCATCATTTACTTTTACATCATCAGCAATTGTAAATGATCTTGCAAATTGTCTTTGAGAGATACCTTTATGTATAATTTCTCCATCAACATTACTTTCTTCTGATTTATTAACTTGTTTAGTTCTTACAGTTAATAAATTATCTTCAAACTCTACCTCAACATCATTTTTGTTAAAGCCAGCTAAAGCCACTTCAATAGCGTAGTTATCTTTACCAGTTTTTCTGATGTTATAAGGAGGATAATTCGACTGCATTGTCAAATTCCCATTTCCTAACATATTTTCAAATTGGTCAAACATGTCGTCAAAACCAATTGAAAAAGGTCTTAGTGAGTTAAAGATAGATAGATCCTTACTTGTCATAATATTCTCCTTTGTTAAGCAAGTTTATTTTATGTAAGCCCCATTAGGCGACTTACAAAAAGTTATATGGGAATAATTTTCAAAATTTCAAGATTGAAAAAAAATTAAATTTTTTCAGTGATTTTTAATGCAAAAGCATAATCAATAGCAATTTCTTCAATGGCGCCATCTCTTCCAGATTTTCCACCATGACCAGCATTCATTTCAGTTTTTAATAAAAGTAAATTATTGTCAGTTTTATATTCTCTCAATTTAGCTGTAAATTTTGCAGGTTCATCAAACAAAACCCTATTATCACTTAAGCTTGTGGTAATTAGCATATGTGGATAATCCATTTTTTTAATATTGTTATATGGAGCATAAGAAAATATGTAGTCAAAATGCTCTTTGTTATCTTTTGCATTGCCAAACTCATCAAATTCACCAACTGTTAAAGGCAAAGAATGATCAAGATTAGTTGTTAAAGAGTCAACAAATGGTACAGCCATAATAATTCCTAAAAATAAATCTGGTGATTGATTTACAACTGCACCCATTAATAATCCACCAGCTGATCCACCCATACCTATTATTTTTCCTTTAGATGAATAATTATTTTTTATTAAATATTTTGCTGCGTAGATGTAATCTTCAAAAGTATTTTTTTTATTCGTAAGTTTTCCTTCTTTCCACCATTTCATTCCTTTTTCCATACCACCTCTTATATGTGCTGTGGCCCATATAATGTTTCTATTGATTAAACTTAATCTGGTTGAAGAAAAACCAGGACTCATTGAATTTCCATACGAACCATATCCATAAAGTAATAAATTTGCTGAACCATCAGTTTTGGTATCTTTATGCCGGGTTATTGTAAGTGGAACCAATCTACCATCGTGAGACTCGTACTCTATTCTTTCAACTATATAATCTTCAGGATTATGCCCTGATGGTATTTCTTGTTCTTTTACAAGTTTTTTTGACTTGTTAGATAAATTATATTTATAAACTCTCGAAGGAGTTTTTGGAGATGAATACCCAAGATGTACTTCGTCTGTATCTCTATCTTTTTGAGTTAAAGAAATACCAGGGACATAAATATTTTCATCTGAAAATTTTAGCTCCTCTTCGATACCAGATGAGATGTTTCTTACAAACAGTTTATCTAATGCATTAGAAGTTTCAGATCTAATAATCCAATTTTTTAAAAAAGTACATCCTCCAATTAAAACTTCATTTCTAGCTGGAATGAAGGTTTCCCATTTTTGATTTACTAAACTATCAGTTACATCGATTTTAAAATCTTCTGCATTTTTATTAGTATGATTATAAAATTTATTATTCCAAGAGCTTACTGAATAAATTACACCTTTTTCTCTTTGCATTATCAATTTTGGCGAGGGTTTTTCTTCACCAACCCCAAAATAATATTGTTCCGAGGTATTATGATCCGAGGTGTTTATAAAGTAATATTTTTCATCAGAACTTAAACCAATACTAACAGTAAATGCCTCACTTTTTTCCTCAAAAATTAATTCATCTTCATCATTAAATTTTCCAATTTCATGTCTAAAGATTTTTCTTGCTCGATGATTTTCATCAAGCTTAGAATAAAAAATGTATTTATCATCTAAACTAAAAGTAATACCACCTGATGTTTCAGAAATTTCTTTTGTAATAATATTATTAGTTTTAATTTCTCTTATAAAAATCGTGTAATATTCTGAACCTTTTGTATCTAAAGAATACCCTAGATATTTGTCATTATTACTAACCTCTAAATCTCCAACACCAAAATATTCAACACCTAATTTTTCTTTTTCATTATCTCCATTCCAAATTTCTTCAACTAAATCACTTCCAATTTTTTTACGCAGTTTGATTGAGTAATTTCCCATTTCAGTAGTTTTTGTCCAATATTCATAAGTGTGATCTTTATATGGAAGAGACTCATCATCTAGTTTAATTCGACCTTTAATTTCATTAAACAGATCTTTTTGTAAAGTTTTTGTATTGTTTAAATGATGATCGGTATATTTATTCTCTTTTTCTAAATATTCTCTTACCTCTGGTAAAAGTTTATCTTTATCTCTTAAAACCTCTAAGATATTTTCTTGATGTATCCAGCTATAATTGTCTTCCCATGTAACATTATGACAAGATTTTAATTCTGGTTTTTTTTTTAGATATGGTATTTTCATTTAACAAGGAATTATATGAATATCATTATTTATACAGTGTTAATTTTGACTATTTTGTATTTTTTTCTAAAATTTTTTGCCAGTATTAATTCAAAAAAAATATCTAAAAGCCTCAGAATATTACTATTTATAGGATTAATTATCTTTGCAGTTTTATTCGCTGTTGCAGGGAAATTTTTATTAACTCTACCATTAACAATTGCAAGTTTAGCCTTGTTAAAATTAAAGGGTCTTTCTTTGTTTCAATTAATTTCATTATATAGATTGATACAAACTTTAAGAAATTCTGGAAGATTTTCATTTAATAATAAAAATAGTTCAAATGCTTCTTCAATGACTACTTTAGAAGCTTATAAAATACTTAATTTAGAACCTTCAAAAAATTTAACTAAAGAAATGGTAAATAAAGCTTATGTCAATATACAAAAGAAAATTCATCCCGATATTTCTCCAGAAACTGCAAGACTTTCAGCATTAGTAAATGAAGCAAAAGAAGTAGTTCTGAAAGATTTATCTTAAATTATTTAATCTTTACTAAATTTTTTTTTTAGATTAATTTTATTTATGAGTAAGATTAAGGGCATATATGCAGCTTCGATGTCAGTAATTAATAAAAATCTGACACTGAACATTAAAGAAACAATTAACCATGCTGAAATGGTTATCGACCAAGGATGTCATGGTGTGGCAGTTTTTGGTAGCACTGGGCAAGCTCAATTAATACCTGTTGCAGAAAAAATTAATTTATTAAATGAGCTATCCACAAGTAAGTATAGAGAAAAATATATAATTGGTACTGGCTTAAATTCATTAGGTGAGACAATTAATTTAATGAAGGTTGCTAAATCTTTAAATTTTAAAAGATTTTTAATAATGCCACCAGCATATTATAAATATGATGATAGTGAGGTTATAAATTTTTATTCAAAAATAGTTGAGTCAATTCCTGAAAGTGAAATAATTCTATATAATTTTGAAAAATTATGTGGGTATAAATTTAGTGTAGAATGTGTTGAAAAATTAGTAAAAAGATTTCCAGATCAAATTGTTGGAGTAAAAGATAGCTCTTATAATCTTTTTGAAAATCTAAAATTAGAAAATTTTTCAATTTTACCTGGCTCTGAGTCAAAATTATTAAAAGGTCTAGAATTAGGATGTTCTGGAATTATCACTGCAACTTGTAATGTTACTGCTGAGTTAGCAAGAAAAGTTTATGATGATTTTATTGCTCAAAACGATCAAACTGTTAACCAAAAATTATGTGACGTGAGAAATTCATTTGAAAAATATAATTTAATATCAGGACTTCATACTTACTTTGGCAAATATAACCAATCTTATATGAATGTTTTACCACCATTATATACTTTGAATTCTTTAGATGAAAATGAATTGATAAAAAATCTAGAGAAATTAAACTTTTCAATTAAATCATTAATAGCAGCGTAAAATGCAACTAGCAAGATTCTTAAATAGTGTTTTTAAGAATGACGGTTTCATTTTAGTCGACGCAAATTCTAAAAATTATATTATAGGATCACCAAAAAAAGATAAACCAATCAAGGTTAAAATCTTAGATAAAAAGCTTCATTACAAACTATTATTACATCCAGATTTATATTTTGGAGAAGCCTATACAAATGGAGATATTATAATTGAAAATGGAAGTTTAAGTGAATTCTTAGATTTGGCGTTAATGAATTTTGGAAGGAATGAGCTCAACTTTTTTAGTTATCTGATAAATAGATTAAGAGGCTCTTATAGATATTTAACTAATTTTAATTTTATAAAGAAATCAAAAATGAATGTTTCTCATCATTATGATATTTCAGATGATCTTTACGATTTATTTTTAGATCCTAAAAGACAATACTCTTGTGCATATTTTAAAAAAGAAACTGACACACTTGAGGAAGCTCAGAATAATAAGATTAAACATATAATAAAAAAACTTAACATTAAATCTAATCAAAAAGTTTTAGATATTGGTTGTGGCTGGGGGTCTTTAGCAATTGATATTGCTAAAAGTGTTAACTGTGAGGTTACTGGAATCACATTGTCTGAAAATCAATTAAACTATTGCAAAAAAAAAGCAAAAGAACTTAATTTAGAAAATCAGTTAAACTTTAAATTAATAGACTATAGAGAACTTAATGAAAAATTTGATAGAATTGTAAGTGTTGGAATGTTTGAGCATGTTGGTAGAAAGTTTTATAAAAAATTTTTTAATCAAATTGATAAATTACTTAATGAAGATGGAATTTCTTTAATTCACACCATTGGATCTGTCAATCCACCAAGAGACCCACATCCATGGATCACAAAATATATATTTCCTGGCGGTTATACTCCAAGTTTGAGTGAAGTAACTACACCCATTGAAAAAGCTGGGTTGATAGTGTCTGACATTGAAGTATTAAAACTTCATTATTCTCACACTCTCAGACATTGGAAAGAAAATTGTATGAACAACAAAGAAAAAATTATTCAAATGTTTGATGAAAAATTTTTTAGAATGTGGGAATTTTATTTAGCAGGATGTGAAATGGCATTTAAATGGGGAGATCAG
>CABXRY010000023.1 GCA_902514755.1 uncultured Pelagibacteraceae bacterium | reverse complement strand
TTGAATTAATTGAGAAGTCTCTTCTTTTTGCATCTTCTTTCCAATCTGATGAAAATTCTATCTTGGCATGTCTTCCATCTGTAACGATATCTTTTCTTAAAGATGTAATTTCATATTTTTGTTTATCAATTAATGCTGTAATTGTTCCATGTTCAATTCCAGTTTCATAGTAATCAATTTTATTTTTTTTTAACGCTTCACAAACTTCATTTGGTTTTAAATTTGTGGCAAGATCTATATCGTCAATGGCTTCTTTTTTTATAATTTTTCTTACGCACCCTCCCACATATCTCACTTCACTATTTTCTGAGTAACTATTAATTGCATCAAAAATTTTATTCGCAGGTGTGTTGATAGTTATATCTTTGATATTTTTGCTTACATAATTAAAATTTTGAGATCTAAAAAAAATTTTATCTAAAAAATTGTTCATATATGGCTGGGGCGCTAGGATTCGAACCTAGGATGCCGGTACCAAAAACCAGTGCCTTACCGCTTGGCTACGCCCCAATATTAATTTCGTATAACACAAAAATATAAAATTTATAGAGTTTTTGATGTATTACACCAATAATTTCTAAATTTTCTCTTAAATTGAACTTTTGCCATCTCACAATCTTTTTTTGAATGAAAATATGCAACTAATACTGAACCTGAACCAGTCATTCTCACAAATAATGGTTTTTTTAAATTTTCTAAAAATAATTTGATTTTTTTGAGCTTTGGATATTTTAAGAAAGCAACATTCTCTAAAGCATTATTTTGTTTGGATAAATATTGCAGATTAAACATTATCTTTTTTGGTCTATTATATTTTGATCTTGTAAAATTTTTAACCCCTGAATAAATTGTCTTTGTAGAACACCCAAAATTTGGCTTTACTAAAAGTACGTAAAATTTACTACAATTAGAAAATTTTTTAATATTATTATTAGATTTTAAAATCCCATTTTTAAGATCCACTCCCAGAATTACATCTGATCCAATTGACTTAGAAATATCAGTAATTTTTTTTGGATTTATTTTAATATATTTTTTTTTTATTAAAAAATTTAAAATTCTAGCAGCATTCATTGATCCTCCACCAAGCCCTGCTTGCTGAGGTATATTCTTATTTATCTTTATTTGAAATTTTTTATTTCTAATTAGCTTTTCTTGATCAAGTATTTTAAATAAATTTGTAATTGTATTATTGCTGCTAATATTTTTAGAAAATTTTCCAAAATAAGAAATTCGATGATCTAGACTATTAATTTGTTTAATCGTAATTGTGTCATGTAAATTAATAAAATAAAAAATGCTCTCTATTTTATGCAATAAATCAAGTTTACCAGTTACATTTAATGCTAAATTAATTTTAGCAAATGATTTAACTCGATATGTCTTCATTTAAGAATTTGTAACACCATCTATCATTTTTAATTGGACATTTTTTCTAATATCTTCATCTGTATCATCAAAGCTTAAAACGTTTTTCCAAAAATATCTTGCTTGGATCTTTCGATTTAATTTCCATAATATATCTCCATAATGATCGTTTACTATTGGATCCTCTGGCATTAATTCAACTGCTCTTTTAAGATACTTTTCTGCCTCAACATAATTGTCTATCAAATAATATGCCCAACCAATTGAGTCGATAATATAAGGATCATTATTTTTAAGTGAGTACGCCTTTTCCAGCATTTGAAATGCTTCGTCTATATTATAATCACGCTCCAACCAAGAGTATGCCAAATAATTAAGTGCATAAGCATCATCAGGATTTATTTCTAGGGAATGCAGCAAATCTTTATCTGCTTTTTTGTAATTACCTAGTCGCTCGAAACTTCCTCCTCTTCTATATAATATATCTGACTTAATATCTGAATTCTTATCTAGAGTAGAGATAATCTGCGTGTAATACTCTATTGCTTTTTCATATTTTTTTGAATTCTTATAAAAGTTGGCTATATCAAAAACCATTTTTAAATTTTGATCACCAATATTATTAAATTTTGCACTTATGAAATTTATTCCATCTTCATAACCTTGTTCTTTAATGATAATCTGTGCCTCTTTTTTTACCTTAAACCAATAGTAAAACTCATCCTTTTTATCAAATTTTTTTAAAACTGTTTTAACTTTGTCATATTCTTTATTGAGATAAAAATTCTCAGCTACAAGAGTTAAATTAAATTTAAATTTTGGGTTCAAATAACTGGATAAATTTAAATAAAAATTAGATTTTTCAATATCATCTTGTGAAGAATAAAGATTTGAAATCAAAAATAAAAATTCACCTATTATATCATTGTGATTTTTACATGAAAAAATTTTATTGAACTCATTTATCTTATTTTTGTCTAACCAGCTTTTTGTTTGGGTTAATAATAAACTAGAATTAATATATTCTAATTGATCTCCGACAGCTTTTGCTTCATCTATTTCTTGATTATCAATTAAATAGCTAATGTAAAAAAATATATACCTAGAATAGTCTCCTTGCTGATTATTAATTAAATTTAGAAAGAAAGAGCTGGTATTTTTTTCATCTAAATAACATCTTTGAAATGTTTGAGATATTAAAGATAAATTTCCAAAATTCTGTTTACTTTTCAAAATTTTTTTGTTTTTAAATGTATAGATATATTGTCTTAAAGTTTCTGAAATTACTAAATTAAATCTTTTTTGATCTTTAAATTTTAAACTTTGAATTAAATATTCCTCAGCTTTTTTAAAATCATTTTTTTTTAAGCTATCAATAACTAATAAAATATATGCATTAAAAAAATCTACGTTATTTTTGTTATTTTTATTTTTAATTATATTAATTGCTTGGGCAACTTTGTTGCCCAAGACTAATGAGTTTACATACCTTTTTAAATAAGAGTTATGTTTATTTATTAAAACTTTTGAAGCATTAAAAAATTTTAAGGCATCAGTATTTTCTTTATTTTCGTATGCAATTATTCCAGAAAAATAATTTGTTAAATCCCTAGAATTAAAGTCATTAAAACTAGCACTTTTAGAATATGCTTGTGTCTGGTAGAATAATAAAAAAAGAGCTAATACTTTTACTAGTTTATTAAACATTTGATTATTCTATGACTAAAAAACTTATAAATCAAAAAGACAAATTAGACGAGGTATTAATAAATACAATAGAGCCAAACTTTATATTTGCAGATAAACCAATCAATAGATTTAACATAATTAATAACAATGAAGATGCTCATCCTGGAAATAAAGCTGATTTATTAAAAGATTTACAAAGTAAAATAAATTCAATTGAAAATTGTAGTTTAAAAAACAATTCTAAAAATATTGTTCTAGGTGATGGAAATATTAACAGTCCAATAATGTTAATTGGAGAAGCGCCAGGTACAGAAGAGGATAAATCTGGCTCAACATTTGAAGGTGAAATTGGAGAACTATTAAATAAAATGCTGCTAGCAATTGGAATAAAAAAACAAAATATTTATTGCAGTTATGCAATAAATTTTAGACCACCAGAAGATCGTAAGCCTACTGCACTAGAAATTAAAAGATATTCAGTTTTTCTTAAAGAACATATTTCAATAATTAATCCAAAAATTATTATTTTAATGGGAAGCTCAGCAATGGAGGCTGTAACTGGTATTAATACTAAAATATCATCTGAAAGGGGTAAATGGAAAGAAATAATATTAAAAAACAAAACCTATCCAGTAATGATATCTTTTAATCCATCTTATTTAATTAGATTTCCAGAAAATAAAAAATATTCTTGGGAGGATTTAAAAAAAATTAAAAAGAAAATTGCTGAATTGAAAATTGTTATTCAAGTTAAATGATTGAATTACATAATAGATATATTTCTTGGTGGGCAAAAAAACTTAACACTTCTAATTATGGTTTGTTATGGATTTCCTTTATCAAAGGGATCTTTGTTGGGTTATTAATTTATCACTTTATTATATTGTAAATGAAAATCATAGCTGGTGTCGACGAAGTTGGAAGAGGAAGTTTAATAGGACCTGTTTACGCAGCAGCAGTAATTTTAAATAAAAATATTGATAAGAAATTACTTAAAGATTCTAAGACTATTTCTAAAGTTAAAAGAGAATTATTATCAAATTATATTAAAAAGAATTCATTTTGGGTAATTGGCAAAGCATCAGTTAAGGAAATAGATAAAATTAATATCTTGCAAGCAAGTTTACTTGCAATGAAGAGAGCTATTAAAAAACTTAAAAAAAAACCTACACAAATTTTAATTGATGGTAATAAAGTTCCCGTTTTAAAAAATTATAATTTAAAAGCAATAATTAAAGGTGATCAAAAAATTCCCTCTATTTCTGCAGCATCAATTATTGCAAAGGTTGCTAGAGATAAATTTATAACAACATTGGCAAAAACAAATAAAGGATACCATTGGGAAAAAAATTTTGGGTATGCAACTAAGCAACATTTAAAAGCTATTAAAAAACTTGGTATCAGTAAGCATCATAGAAAAACCTTCTCACCTATAAATAATTACAAGACACACAATATCTAGTCACGCTAATTAAGATAAGCACAAATCGAATCCAAATAGTTCAATCACAGGTTGACCCAAGAATCCATTTGGAGTCTAATTATTTTATACAAATGAATACTGGCTTTAGAAATAAAATTATTAATGGAGACAGCCTTGAAGAATTAAAAAAAATTCCAAACGAGACTTTTGATTTAGTTTTTGCAGACCCACCATACAATTTGCAACTAAAGAATAAACTAACTAGACCAGATAGATCTAAAGTAAGTGCAGTTGATGATAAATGGGATCAATTTGAAAATTTTAAAAAATATGATGAATTTACACATGCATGGTTGACTGAGTGTAAAAGAATTTTAAAAAAAAATGGAGCTATCTGGGTAATAGGTAGTTACCACAATATTTTTAGAGTAGGAACTACAATTCAAAATTTAGGGTTCTGGATTTTAAATGACGTCATTTGGAATAAGAATAATCCTATGCCTAATTTTAGAGGCACAAGATTTACAAACGCTCACGAAACTTTAATTTGGGCTTCGAAAAGTGAAAAATCAAAATATACTTTTAATTATCAGTCACTTAAATGCTTAAACGATGATTTGCAGATGAGATCTAATTGGAATTTGCCAATTTGTAATGGAACTGAAAGATTAAAAAAAAATGGGAAAAAGGTTCATTCAACACAAAAAACCAGAAGCATTATTGCACCGGATTTTATTAGCTTCATCAAACAAGGATGATATGATTTTAGATCCTTTTTTAGGATCAGGTACCACAGCTACTGTGGCCAAAAAATTAGGTAGAAATTTTTATGGTATTGAAAAAGAAAAAACTTATTTTAAAGCTGCTGAGCAAAGAATAAAAAATGCAAAACCTATTGAAGATAATTTTTTAGATACTCTTAAAAATAATAGATCTAAACCGAGAATTCCATTTGGTTCATTGGTCGAGTTAGGGATAATTAAACCAGGAACTAATATTTTTGATAATAAGAAAAAAATTACTGCAAGAATAATGGCTGACGGAAGCATTAAGCATAATCAAGCCGAAGGCTCTATTCATAAAGTTGCTGCAACTATTCTGGGAGCTGAAAGTTGTAATGGTTGGACTTATTGGCATTGTGATATAAACGGGAGAACCTATCCGATTGACTATTTAAGACAAAGATTAATTTCAAAGAATTAATTTTTATAAATTTTCCCCAGATAATTTTCTAAAAATTTTTTATTTTTAGTTAAAATCTTTAAACAAATATTTCTAAAAAAAATAATTATTGGATTTGACAAGTGAAAAGCAAATTGATTTATTATTGATCTATTATTAACCAATTTTACTTTTGATACTCTGCTATCATAGAAATGATCTTTGTTATTTATAATATTGTCAAATAACTCATATCCACCTTCAATAGATTGTGATGCTCCTTGTGCGAAAGAAGGTGGAAAAGCAAAAAAAGCATCTCCAACTAAAAAAATATTATCAACTGGTTTGTCTTAAACTTTCTGCTAAAATAATTGCTACCGAAGAAGCAATATTAAGCGATCTGGTATCTTCACTCATTGGTATTTTGAGACGATCATTTATTAATTGATGCACACTTTCAGGAACTCCAGCACTTTCTCTGCCAAATAAAATTGTATCATTTTTTTCAAATTTAAATTCTGTATAGGATACTGACGCTTTGGTAGTCATCAATATAATTCTTTGATTCTTTTTTGCTTCAAAGAATTTTTCAGAGCTTTGATATATATCAATTTTATCCCAATCTATGTAATCCATCACTACTCTTTTGAAGCGTTTATCACTCAAAAGAAATCCACAAGGTTCAATTATTTCTAGTTTGGCCCCTAAACAAGCACAGGTTCTAATTATTGCAGCTGTATTTTGAGGAATATCAGGCTCATATAATGCAATTTTAGGCCTTATAATTGTTGGATTCTGTGTCATTCTATCAGTAGTAAAAATATTATTTTATATTATATGAATTCGTATATTAAGTAATTTAAATCAAAAACAGACAATTTAATTATTATAATCTATGTCAGACAAAAAACCTGAAAGAAGAGACTTTTTATTTACAGCCTCATATGCTGTAGGTGCTGTAGGAGCTGCTGCAGTTGTTTGGCCTCTAATTGATCAAATGAATCCAGATGCATCAGTTAAAGCATTAGCGAGTACAGAAGTGGATGTTAGCTCAGTTAAGCGAGGGAATACAATTACAGTTCTATGGAGAGGTAAACCAGTTTTTATTAGAAGACGAACAGAAGAAGAAATTACAGAAGCTAGATCTGTAAAGATGGAGGATTTAATACACCCTGAAAAAGATGAGGATAGAGCGAAAAACCCCGAGTGGCTTGTTATGCTTGGTGTTTGTACTCACTTAGGATGTGTTCCTTTAAATGATAAAGGTGATTATGATGGATGGTTTTGTCCTTGTCATGGTTCTCACTATGATACTTCTGGAAGAATTAGAAAAGGTCCTGCACCTTTAAACATGGAAGTTCCTAAATATGAATTTGTCAACGCTAATACAATTAAAATTGGATAATATTTATGAGTGATCATGATTATACACCCTCATCAAAAGTTGGAAAATGGTTTAATGATAGATTACCATTACTTACACTTGCAAATCATTTAACAGATTATCCAACACCAAAAAACTTGAATTATTGGTGGACATTTGGTGGAATTTTAACTTTTTGTTTAATCACTCAAATTGTAACCGGTTTAACTCTTGCAATGCACTATATCGCACATGCTGATATGGCATTTGAAAGTGTTGAACATATTATGAGAGATGTGAATTATGGCTGGTTGATTAGATACATTCATGCAAATGGTGCATCAATGTTTTTTCTTGCAGTTTACATTCATATTTTTCGATCTTTGTTTTATGGGTCATATAAATCTCCGAGAGAAATAATCTGGATAATTGGAATAATTATTTATCTATTAATGATGGCTGCTGCTTTCATGGGTTATGTATTGCCTTGGGGACAGATGAGTTTTTGGGGAGCAACAGTTATCACTAATTTGTTTAGTGCAATCCCATTAGTAGGTGAGGGAATTGTAACATGGCTTTGGGGCGGTTATTCAGTAGATAACCCAACTTTAACTAGATTTTTCACACTTCATTATTTAATACCCTTTTTAATTTTAGGACTTGTAGTTCTTCATATTTGGGCATTACATGTTCCAGGTAACAATAATCCAGTTGGGATTGATATTAAGAAACCTTCGAAAGACACAGTCCCATTCCATCCATACATTGTTATCAAGGATGGTTTTGCATTATTAATGTTTATGATTGTATTTGCATTTTTTGTTTTTTATTCCCCTAACATTTTAGGGCATGCAGATAATTACATTGAAGCAAATCCGATGGTTACACCAGCCCACATAGTTCCAGAGTGGTATCTATTACCTTTCTATGCAATATTGAGATCTGTTCCTGACAAATTGCTAGGTGTTGTTGCAATGCTATCAGCTATTTTAATTTTAGCAGTACTACCATGGTTAGATACATCAAAAATTAGATCCGCAGTATTTAGACCTTTGTATAAACAATTTTATTGGATTCTTGTAGCTGACGTATTAATTTTGGGCTACATGGGTGCAATGCCTGCAGAGGGGCTTTATTTGTTAATTGCAAGAGTTGCAACCGCATATTACTTCCTTCATTTTTTAGTCATCCTACCAGTTCTTGGTTTTAAAGAAAAAACTATACCTGTACCTTTAAGCATAACGGAGTCAGTGCTGGGTGGATCGCCCAATTTGGCAGCCGCTAGAAATAGAGAAAGTTCAGAAAACTTAAAGTGAAAAATTTAATAAAATTATTTTACATTATAAGCTTTTTTTTTCTTGCAACAGTACATTCGCTATCTGCTGAAAAAGTTGACTATTTAAAGACTGATTGGAGTTTTAAAGGTTTGTTTGGAAAATTTGACAGAGGATCACTTCAAAGAGGATATCAAGTATACACCGAAGTTTGTGCTGCATGTCACTCAATGAAATATTTGAGCTATAGGAATTTAGGAGAAAAAGGTGGTCCTGAATTTTCAGAGGCGGAGACAAAAGCAATAGCAGCGTCGTTTGAAGTATTGGATGGTCCAAATGCAGACGGAGAAATGTTTACTAGACCAGCAAAATTATCAGATAAATTTGTAATGCCTTACGAAAATGTTAAGGCTGCTCAAGCAGCAAATGGTGGTGCATATCCACCAGACATGTCAGTTTTAGTTAAGGCTAGAGGAGGTGGAGTAGACTACATTTATTCTTTACTTCAAGGATATGAGGACGCACCATCTGGAATGACTTTAGATGATGGTGTTCATTACAATAAATATATGTATGGCAATAAAATTAAAATGTCGGCCCCACTTTTAGATGGTATAATAGAATATGGTGATGGAACTGAAGCTACTGTAGAACAAATGTCAAAAGATGTAACTACATTTTTAATGTGGGCTGCAGAGCCTCATTTAGAAGCAAGACACCAAATGGGTTTTAAAGCAATTGTGTATTTGATTATTTTAACTGTGTTGGTTTATTTTAGTATGAAGAAAATTTGGTCACGTGTTGAATCTGAAGTTTAAAACATCACCATCTTTTACAATATAATCTTTACCTTCAAGTCTCATTTTTCCATTATTCTTAGAGTTTAACCATCCATCATTTTCTACAAAATCTTCATAGGATACTGTCTCTGCTCTAATAAATCCTTTTTCAAAATCTGTATGTATTTCTCCAGCAGCTTTTGGTGCAGTACAATTTTTTTGAATTGTCCACGCCCTAGTCTCTTCAGGTCCAGATGTAAAGTAGGTATCTAAATTTAATATTTTATATCCTTTGTGTATTAATATGTTTAAACCCGTCTCTTTTAAACCAATCATTTCCATGTAATTCTTTCTTTCTTCAGCCTCTAAATCATTAATCTGATTTTCTATATCTGCTGACACAATTAATGTGTTTGCTTCACTAAATTTTTCTATAAAATTTTTTGTATACTTGTTTCCATTTTGAACACTTTGTTCATCAACATTACATACAAAAATTTTTGGTTTAATTGAAAGTAAACCGCTTTGATTTAGTAATTTACTTTCAAATTGAGTATTTAAGATCGAAATATCTTTATCATTATTAATACAATCTAATGCAAGTTCTAATATTTTCAGGTGTTCTTCATCAACATTTTTTTTATTACTTTTTTCTAACCTTTTTTGAATAGATTCTAAATCTGCAAGCATCATTTCGGTTTCAATAATTTCAAGATCTCTAATTGGATCTACTGTAGGATTAACATTCTGAATATCGTCAGAGTCAAAACATCTAATCATATGAATAATTGCATCTACTTCTCTGATATGTGAAAGAAACTTATTTCCTAATCCCTCACCCTTAGAAGCTCCTTTTACAAGTCCAGCTATATCAACAAATGAAATTGTAGTATTAATAATTTTTTTAGATTTTGAAACTTTTGATAGATTTTCCAATCTTTTATCAGGAACAGCAACAATGCCTATATTAGGATCTATAGTACAAAAGGGAAAGTTTGCAGCTTGAGCCTTACTTGAATTAGTTAATGCATTAAAAAGTGTAGATTTACCAACGTTGGGCAAACCAACAATTCCACATTTAAAACTCATTATTTATTATTTACTGTGCTTGAAAATAAGTCTAATTTTTTATCAACAAGCAATGAAATGGAATCTGTAATATTTTTAGAAATTTTTTCTATACCCACCATTTCATCTTCATCAAAGTTTTGAAGTACAAAATCACCAACTTCTATATTCTCTTTTGGTTTTCCAATTCCAATTCTCACCCTAGAATATTCTTTGCCAATAAATTTATCGATTGATGCTATTCCATTATGACCTGCGCTAGATCCACCATATTTTGTTTTAATTTTTCCAAACTCGACATCTAAATCATCATGAAATACAATTACGTCTTCAGCATGTATTTTAAAGTATTCAATAAGTTCTCTGATACAAATTCCAGAGTTATTCATAAATGTTAAAGGCTTTATAGCATAAACTTTTTGATCACCTACGTTTCCAGTCGTGAGCAGTCCTTTAAATTTTGGTTTTTGTTTTGATAGCCCAAATTTTTTATTTATAGAATCTATGATTTTGAACCCTACATTATGTCTATTGTTTTCACTGTCTGGAGTGGGGTTACCTAAACCTACGAATAAAAGCATATGTTTTGTTAAAGGGTAGTAAAATTCAATTTTTATTAATTATTTTTTTTCTTCAGCAGCTTTATTATCGTCACCTTCTTTTTTATCACCTTCAGCTGCTTCTGCTGCGGGCTGTTCACCCTCTGTCCCTTCTGCCCCTTCAGCAGCTTCTGCTTCCGCTGGTTTTTCAGGCTCTTTCATAACTGTAGGTGCGGCCAATGTCGCTATTACAAAATCTCTTCCTCTAATAGTTGGCTCAACATCTGTTTCTAATTTAATTGAAGATATTTTGAAACTTTCACCAATATCAATACCATCTAAATCAATTACAAGACTTTCAGGTATCTTTTCGCTTGGACATCTTAGTTCTACTTTTCTTCTAACAATATTCAAAACCCCACCTCTTTTTAGTCCTGGAGATTTTTCATGGTTAATGAATTGAACAGGCACTTCAATTTTAATTTTTAAACCTGGAACAACTCTTAAAAAGTCAACATGAATTGGTTCATCAGAAACAATATGATATTTAATTTCTTTTGGTAAAACATTTTGTGATTTTCCGTCTACATTAAGTGTAACTATATTTGATAAAAAGTTTTCTTTTTGAATTAAAGATTTCAAAAGCTTTTTTGAAATTGATATTTTTACATTTTGAGCTTCACCACCATAAATAATTGCTGGTACATCACCATTATTTCTAAGAGCACTTAATTCGCCCTTAGTTTTAGTATTTCTTATGTTTGCGTCTAAAGAATTCATAAAGTGACCGGTTTTTAGCCCAAGTTCCTTGATAACTCAAGGTAATTATTTAAATAAATCCGATACAGATGTTGAGTTTGATATTCTTTTAATTGCCTCTCCCATTAAGCTTGAAATAGACAGAACCTCAATGTTTTTGACACTTTTAATTTTATTATTTTTGTCAATTGTATCTGTAATTACTAAATTTTTTATTACAGATCCTTTAATTTTTTTAACAGCTTCACCACTTAATACGCCGTGGGTAATATATACATAAACTTCCTTTGCACCTTTATTTTTAAGAGCTTTAGCAGCATTAACTATTGTTCCACCTGAGTCAATGATATCATCAACGATTACACAAGTTTTACCTTTAACATCTCCAATTACATTCATAACTTGTGATTGACCAGGCTTAGGTCTTCTTTTGTCAACAATTGCAAGACCTACATTTAAAAGTTTGCCTAAAGCTCTAGCTCTTTCAGTGCCACCAACATCTGGAGCAACACAAATTATATTTTTATTTTTTATCTTTTTTTTTATATGTCTAGCGAAAATAGAAGTTGCAAATAAATTATCAACTGGAATATCAAAAAAGCCCTGAATCTGTCCAGC
>CABXRY010000022.1 GCA_902514755.1 uncultured Pelagibacteraceae bacterium | reverse complement strand
CCACCAAATAATTCTTTTTTATCAATTTTAAGATTTCTGCAAAGTTCACTTACTTCTTTTAATTCTTTACTTAGAAATAAAATTTTCTTGTTATTAGCATTTCTGATTTTAGGAACCATTAAACCATTAGGTGTATCAACAGCAATACCAATATGAAAATATTTTTTTAATGTCATTTTTCCAGTTTCAATTTCATCAATAGAAGAATTAAAAGATGGGAATTTTTTCAAAGAGGCTACTAGCGCTTTGATTATAAATGCCAAAGGAGTAATCTTAATTCTTTCTCCAGTATACATATCTTTTAGAGAACTTCTAAAATTCTCCATTTCTGTTATATCTGCCTCATCATGGTTTGTTACATGCGGTATTGTTGTCCAAGAATTAGTTAAATATATTGAAGATAATTTTTTTACTCTTGGAATTTCTTTAACTTCAATTTCCCCAAAATCAGAGTGTTCAAATTCATTTTTAATTTTATTTGTCTTATCTTCTTTTATTTCAACAATATGTTTTGATTTAGATGAAACAAATTTTTTAATATCTTCCTCAATAACTCTTCCATCTTTTTCACTTCCTATAACTTGATTAATATCAACTCCAAGTTCTCTTGCAAATTTTCGAGCTTTCGGACTTGCAGAAGATATTTCTTTAGATAAAGTTTTAATTTGATTATTCGTAGCTTGTTCTGGTTCTGGTTTAATAACTTTAATTTTTTTAAACTCTTTTTCAATATTAGGCTTTTCCTCATCTTTTTTATTTGTTTGTGGCTCTCTTTCTAAAATTAATATTAAATCACCTTCTGAAACTTTATCTCCTACTTTTAATTTTAATGATTTAATTTTACCCTCAAAGTTAGATGGAATTTCTACGCTAGATTTATCACTTTCAATTGTTATCAGTGGATCATTTGTTTTTATTGTTTGGCCTTTAGAGACTAAAACTTCAATAACCTCAACATCTTTAAAATCTCCAATATTTGGTACTTTAATTTCAGTTTCTAACATTATAATTTAGTAGGCATTGGTCTTTCGGTATCAATGTTATATTTTTTTATAGCCTCTTTTGCATATTTTGAAGTTATTAATTGCTCTTTAGCTAACACGCTTAAACTATAAGCAACCAAGTGTTCTTTATCTACTTCAAAAAATTTTCTAAGTTTTTTTCTAGTATCACTTCTACCAAATCCATCTGTTCCCAGAGAATAAAAACTTTTATTAGTATATGGTCTAATTTGATCTGAATGCATCCTCATATAATCTGAAGCTGCCATAATGGGTCCCTCTGTTTTACCTAAACATTGTTCTACGTAAGAAATTTTTTGATCTTTATCTGGATTTAATAAATTGTATCTTTCTACCTCCATACCATCTTTTCTTAACTCATTAAAACTTGTAACGCTCCAAATTTCACTATCTATTTGATAGTCAGTTTGTAGAATTTCAGCAGCCGATATCATTTCACGTAAAATTGTACCTGAACCTAAAAGTTGAATTTTTGTTTTTTTAAATTTATTAAATTCTCTAACCTTATACATGCCTTTAAGAATTCCCTCTTCACAGTTCTTATCTTTTGGTATCTCAGGATGAGAGTAATTTTCATTCATAGTAGTAATATAATAAAAAATATTTTCTTTTTTTTCATGCATTCGCCTCATACCTTCTCTAAAAATAATTGCTAATTCGTAATGAAAAGTTGGATCATAAGTAACGCAATTGGGTATTGTTGAAGCTATTAAATGACTATGCCCATCTTGGTGTTGAAGACCTTCACCTGCTAGTGTTGTCCTACCTGCGGTAGCTCCAATTAAAAAACCTCTTGCTTGACTATCACCTGCTGCCCATGCAAGATCCCCAACTCTTTGAAACCCAAACATTGAGTAAAAAATATAGATTGGTATCATTTCTATATCATGATTTGTGTATGCTGTAGCAGCTGCAATCCAAGATGACATCGCACCGGCTTCATTAATTCCTTCTTCTAATACTTGGCCACTTTTATCTTCACGATAAGAACTTAATTGAGCTGCATCTTCAGGTTCATATTTTTGCCCTTCGTGTGCATAAATACCTATTTTTTGAAAAAATCCTTCCATACCAAAAGTTCTTGCTTCATCAGGGATAATTGGAACTAATCGTGGTGAAATATTTTTATCTCTTAGTAAATTTGTCAACATTCTAACTAAAGCCATAGTAGTAGACATTTCTTTTTCACCAGTTGAAACTTTCATAAAATCAAAAATATCTTTTGATGGAGTTTTAATAGGCTTCGCATAAGTTGTTCTTTCTGGTAAAAACCCACCTAAGTTTAATCTTCGCTCTTTCAAATACTTAATCTCAGGTGATTTATTGTCAGGTTTAAAATATTCAATATTTCTTACTTGTTCATCTGTCAAAGGTACGTCAAATCGATCTCTATAATACATCAAATCATCAACATCTAATTTTTTTGTTTGGTGAGTTGTATTAACACTTTCGCCCGTCTTACCCATTCCATAGCCTTTTATAGTTTTGGCTATAATTACGGTAGGACTTCCTCGGTTTTTAGAAGCTTTATCATATGCAGCAAAAACTTTATGTGGATCATGACCACCTCTATTTAGTCTCCAAATATCTTTATCAGACAAACTAGAGACTAATTCATGTGTCTCAGAATATTTTCCAAAAAATTTTTCTCTGACGTATGCTCCATCTCTTGCTTTCATTGCTTGGTATTCACCGTCAACCGTTTCATTCATTATTTTTATTAAATGACCAGTTTTATCATTGGCTATTAATGAGTCCCAATAAGATCCCCAAATTACTTTTATTACATTCCATCCAGCTCCTCGGAAACTACCTTCCAGTTCTTGAATAATTTTTCCATTGCCTCTTACGGGACCGTCTAGCCTTTGAAGATTACAGTTGATAACAAAGATTAGGTTATCTAAATTTTCTCTTGCAGCCAATCCAATTGCACCCATAGACTCAGGTTCGTCCATTTCACCATCACCTAAAAATGCCCAAACTTTTCTACCCTCATCTTTTATAAGTCCTCGATTGATTAAATATTTCATATATCTTGCTTGATATATTGCAAGCATAGGTCCTAGACCCATTGAGACAGTTGGAAACTGCCAAAATTTTGGCATCAACCAAGGATGAGGGTATGATGAAAGTCCATCTGTATTAACCTCCTGCCTAAAACTATCTAACTGTTTTTCATTCAATCTTCCTTCTAAGAAAGCTCTCGCATACATGCCTGGTGCACTATGTCCTTGAAAATAAACTAAATCTCCACCAAATTTATTATTTTTTGCTCTCCAAAAGTGATTCATTCCTACATCATATAATGTTGCTGCTGATGCAAATGTACCTATATGTCCACCCAGCTCAGGAAATTTTTTATTTGCTCTTACTACCATCGCAGCTGCATTCCATCTAATTAAGGATCTAATTCTTCTTTCAATATTTTGATCTCCATTTGATTTTACCTCTGCCTCTGGAGGAATTGTGTTGATATAAGGAGTATTTTGCGTGTATGGAATATTAGCACCTTCTCGATACGCTTTGTTGATTAACTCTTTGATTAAAAAGTGAGCTCTTTGATTACCATCCTTAGAAATTACAGCAGATAAAGACTCTAGCCAATCTTGTGTTTCCAAGGGATCGATGTCACCACTTTTGGTTACTTGAATAATTGACTGTTCTTTTTTTTTGACTGGTTCTTGAGTAATTTCAGTTTCTTCTTTTTGTTGTGCCATTACGGCTTCTGCTTGTTTGATAATACTCTCAGTATCTTTTGGAATTAACTTATTATCTAAAATTTTACTAGAGGAAAAAATATTTAAAAGCAAATCATCTTTTGAAACTTTATCACCTACTTTGATTGCTATATTTTCTATTGTTCCTGAAACAGTAGAGGGAATTTCAACGCTAGATTTATCACTTTCGATGGTAACAACTGGATCGTTTACTTTTATCTGATCGCCCTCTTTGACAAGTATTTCAATAACCTCAACATCTTCAAAATCTCCAATATCTGGGACAACTAATTTTTCAGTCATTTTTTAAACGGTTTATATACCTAAAAAAAAAGTATATTTAATGATATTTTAGCACATAAATTAGGAATTTTATGCAAAGCTGTAATTTTATTTAACAAAAATTGTTAATAAAATTCAAAAATACAGTAACTTCATAATATTTTTATAAAAAAAATTAACTAAGGACCGCTGGCCAAATTGGATAAGGCGCTCGGCTACGAACCGGGAGATTCCAGATTCGAGTTCTGGGCGGTCCACCAAAAAAGGAACTTAAATGTTAGATTGGTTACTTAAGGCATCACTTCAAAAATCAGTAATATATTTTTTTATAATTATTTTTATAATTTTATTAATTTTAACTTTTGTATTATAAAAAACTATGATCAACGAATTTGAACAAATAAGTATTAAGCCTGGGTTTATGAAACATAACGGAGGTGTTCTATTTAGAACAATTTCTGAAACAGAATATGAATTTAAATCTAAAATTAATGAAAATCATTTAAATGCTGCAGGCATTACTCATGGTGGATATTTATCCGCTTTAATTGATGCTGGAGCAGGAACATCAGCTCACAGAGCAGCTAATGGAGCGCCTTGTGTAACTATTTCTTTAGATTTAAAATTTATAGGTGCTTCAAAAGTAGGTGATGAGATAACTGGATTTACAAAAATACTAAAAAAGACAAATACTCTAATATTTTTATTTTGTGAATTAAAGTGTAATGATAAAACTATAACTTCTGGATCTGGGGTTTGGAAGATATTAAAAATGAAATAAGCTAATTAGCGAACGCCTAAACTATTCTTTTCTTCTTAAGTTTAAATATCCAAAAATTAATAATAATGAAATTGCTATTGGATATATTATAGTTTTATTCGGTCTATTAGAGTTTTCTATTTTAAATTCACTAATTAAATCGCCCATCTCAAATCCGCTTTTCTTAGCTTTTCCATTCCATTTTAAAGTATCAACAACAATTTTATCTCCCTCTCTTACAAGGTTAATTCCATATTGCTCAATATTATATTCTTTTTCAAAAGTATTTTTATTAATAACAAAAAGTTTATATCTTTCTCCATATGGACTTGGTCTTGTGACTTTAAATCTGACTTCCTTTGCAGGATCTAATTCTACTGAATTAATTTTATAAATATCTTGATAATTATATTTTGGATAAAATTTATTTAATACAAATTCTGGTGACAACAAGGAAATAGAAATAATTAAAAAAATAATTATCTCATACCATTTTAATTTATTAATAAACCAACCTTGTGTTGCAGAGGTAAAAACTAATATTCCTATTAGTGAGGTAGCAATTACAACTAGACCATGCCAAATATCTTCTATTCCTATTAATAACAATTCGTGATTGAATAAAAAAACAATTGGAAGAATTCCTGTTCTTAAACTGTACCAAAATGCTTGTAGTCCAGTTTTCAAAGGATCACCTCCTGATATAGCTGCGGCAGCGTATGAAGCTAAACCTACAGGTGGAGTAACATCAGCCATTAAACCAAAATAAAATACAAACAAATGAACTGCTATAAGTGGAAAAATAAAACCAGAGGCATTTCCTACATCTACAAGGACAGTTGCCATTAATGAGGCTACAACAACATAATTTGCTGTTGTTGGAAGTCCCATACCTAAAAGTAGACATAAAATAATAGTTAAAAATAATAAAATAGTAACATTATCTTTTGCAATAGACTCTATAACAATAATAAGATTTGTACTTAAACCTGTAGACCCAACAGCTCCAACGATAATACCTGCTGTTGCAATTGCTATTCCAACACCAACCATATTTAATGCACCTTTTTCAAAACCCACTATTGTTTGATTAAACCATTCTTTAAAAGCTTCCTTAAAATTTGAATTTTTAGTCAATAAATAAACTAAATTTACAAATATAAGCGATGCAGTTGCGTAAAATATTGAATAAGAAGCTGTAAACCTTAGATAGACCAACATGTAGATTAAAACAAAGATTGGTATTAAAAAATGAATTCCTGATAAAAATGTTTTTTTTAAATTTGGCACATCTGCATCATCCATTCCTTTTAAATTTAATTTTAAAGCCTCTAGATGTGAAATATAAAATAATGCAATGTAAGAAATTATTGCTGGTAAAAATGCATGTTTAACAACTTCAAAATAAGTAACACCAATAAAACTTGCCATAACAAATGCTGCAGCACCCATAACTGGTGGCATAATTTGACCATTTACTGAGGACGAAACTTCTATTGCACCAGCTTTTTCCTCTGAAAAACCCGTCTTTTTCATTATAGGGATTGTAAATGTTCCAGTCGTTACTGTGTTTGCAATTGAAGATCCTGAAATCAATCCAGTCATTCCAGAGCCTAAAATTGCAGCTTTAGCTGGTCCGCCTCTCATCTTTCCAACCATAGCAAATGCCAAATCTAAAAAATATTTACCTCCTCCAGCAGTTTCTAATAATGCACCAAATAAAACAAACAAAAATATAAAATCAACTGAAACACCAATAGGAATACCAAATATAGCCTCTTGATCAAGCCATTGAAATCCAACAAGTCTATTTAATGATAGACCTCCATGAGAAATTATTTCTGGTGCATATCTTCCAAAATAAGAAAATAATAAAAAACAAATTGCGATAATAACTAATGGCAAACCAATTGCACGTCTTGTTGCCTCTAATAAAATCAATATACCACAACTACCAATGATTAATTCAACGGGGAAATTATAATTTTCATTAATTGAAATATTTAAAAGAACGCCCCCACGATCAACAAGTTGATCATAAAAAAAATATATGTATAGACACGAAAAAGCTCCAACAAAGCTTATTATTACATCAATTATAGAAATTTTTTTTCCTTTAGATATTGGATAAATCAAAAAAGCTAAAGTTAAAGCAAAGCCTAAATGTATAGCTCTAGCTGGAAGCCCTTTAAACATTCCAAAATTAAATATAAAAGGAAATGGTGAAGCATACCAAAGCTGAAATAAAGACCAAATAATTGCTATTGAAGCTACAATTTTAAGATGAAGTCCTGTTAAATTTCTTGTTGGAGATAGGTCTTCGTTTATCTTATTTTTTACTTTTTCATTAATGCTTTGACTCATTACAAGAGGATACCTTATTATAAAAAAAAGGCCCGATAAAATCAGGCCTTTTAATTTAATTAAGTAATTGGATTACATTAATCCAGCTTCTTTATAATATCTAACTGCACCTTCGTGAAGTGGAGCTGATAAACCATCTGCAATCATGTCTTCTTTTTTAAGTGAAGAGAAAGCAGGATGTTGTTTTCTGAAATCATCAAAGTTTTCGAATACTGCTTTAACAACTAAATAAACAAGATCAGACTCAACCATATTGCTAGTTACTACAGTAGCTTTAACACCAAAAGTAGTAGCATCTTTTTTTTGTCCTGTGTAAGTTCCAGCAGGTATTACTGCTTTAGCATAATAATCTGCACCATCAATTAAACCCTGAACTTCTGATCCAGTTAAGTTAATTGGAGAAGCTTTTGCCGCACAAGTTGCTGCTTGCTCCATAGCTCCATTTGGAAATCCAACAGAATAACCAAAAGCATCTATCTTTCCGTCACACAATGCTTTAACTTGCTCAGATGAAGTTAATTCAGTTGTTGATTTAAAGAAACTATTATCAACACCTTTTGCTTTCATAAGCTCTTCCATAGTTCCTCTTTGTCCTGAACCAGGGTTACCAATATTTACAACTTTTCCTTTTAGGCCAGCAAAATTTTTAATTTTAGCTTTTTTTCTTGCCCAAATTTGAAATGGTTCATTGTGAACAGAAAATACAGCTCGTAAGCCTTTATACTGTTTACCTTCCCACTTGCTTGATCCATTTACAGCATGATATTGCCAGTCAGATTGAGCAACACCAAATTGAAACTCACCAGCAGCGATTTGACCAATATTATAATTTGATCCACCTGTTGAAGGTGCTGTGCATCTGTAAGCTTTATCTATACCCTTTTTTCTTCCGTGTTCTTTAGCAATTGCAGATTTATGTAGCATTTTACAAATTGCGTTACCTGTTTGGAAATAAACTCCAGTAGGTCCACCTGTTCCTATCGTGAAAAACTCTGCTGATTTTGCAACACCAGTTAATGATAAAGATGCAGCTAATATCAGTAAAGCACTAGATAGAGATGTAATTATTTTTTTCATTTTTTCTCCCCATGTATCGTTATTTTTATATTATAATTCTAACAGCAATTAATTGGGTATGTATAGTCAGATTTTATATTGATTCTGACCACTTTTTCAACTTATCAACACCTTCGACTATCTTAGGGGCTAACTCATAAATTAAAGTATCATCAATTTTTGTGTTGTCTTCAATTTTTTCCATAAATTTTTTTCCATCAAAGTCAGTAAAGCTTAATCTTGCTAACATCCGATTTTGATCAAATCCAAAGTCAGATCCTGGCAATAAAGCAACACCTGTCTTATTTAAGATATCGTCACACATTTCAGCTGAAGAATTAAACTTTTTATTCAAAAACTCTGGCATCATATAAAATCCACCTTGAGGTTTATTAATTAAAATCTTATTTGATTTTAAATTTTCATAAACATAATTACCAACTGCTTTTAAAATTTTTCTTGATTCGTTAATATAATCTGAGTGATCATTTTCATAAGCTTTAATTGCTGCATATTGAATCGGAGCACTAACAGCAGAAAAGGTTTCACTTGCTAAAACATTGATCATATCTTTGATTTTATTTAAAAAGTCTGGCACAATGAAATAGCCTAATCGCCATCCACCAGCTCCACACCATTTGCTTAATCCAGTGCTTATAATTGTTTTGTTAGGACAATAATCTGAAATAGATTTATAATTTCGTTCAAAACTCAGTTCTGAGTAAATTTCATCAGATAAAATAATGAGATTATATTTATTAGCAACTTCAGCTATTTCTTCTAAGTTTTCACAAATTTGGCCAGATGGATTATTTGGTGAATTAATAAATAATAAATAGTTTTTATGTTTATCTTTTATAATAAATTCCTCAATTTCTTTTGCTGTTGGGAACCAATTATTTTCTGCTTTTGTTTGTAAAATCTTTACTTTATTTCTTCCAAGTATTGCTTGAGGTGCATAAGAAACCCAGCTTGGTGCAGGTAAAATAATTTCTCCATCAAAAATTATATGTAATAAAAACATCAATTCCTTAGACCCAGGTCCTATTATTACATTTTCAGATTTATAATTTAAATTTTTTTTACTTGAAGTATATTTTGCAACTGCATCTCTCAACTTGGATAATCCTTGCATGGGTAAATATTGATTTTGATGAGCATTGATTTTTAATTCTTCTACAACATCAACTGGAACTTTAAATGGAGATTGTCCAAAACCAAATTTAAATATTTTTTTTCCTTGCTCTTCTAATTTTCTAGAATTCTGATTTATTGCTAATGTTGAAGATGGTTTAAGGCTTTTAACTAAATCTTTTAACATTTAATTACTAAGCTCTTTTAAATTCTTAAAATATTTTAAAGCGTCAGGATTTGCTAAAGCTTCTTTATTTTTTATTTTGTTTCCCTCAATTGTATTTTTAACTGCTAGTTCTACAATTTTACCACTTTTAGTTCTTGGAATATCATTAACCACAATTACTTTACTAGGAACATGTCTTGGAGAGGCATTTTTTCTAATTTGCATTTTTATTCTTTTTGATAAATCTTCACTTAGATAAAATTTTGAATTCATAATTAAAAATAAGATAATTCTAACATCATTATCCCAAGATTGCCCAACAACAATTGACTCTTTTACTTCCTTAAATTTTTCAACCTCAGAATAAATTTCTGCTGTTCCAAGCCTGGCACCACCAGGATTTAAAGTAGTATCTGACCGACCATGAATAACGAAACCATTATTTGTTTTTATCTCTGCAAAATCACCATGATGCCAAACATTAGGAAAACGATTGAAATATGCATCTTTATATTTTTTATCATTTTTATCATTCCAAAACTTTAATGGCATTGAAGGGAAAGGATTTTTACAAATTAATTCTCCCTTTTTATTCTTTATAGATTTTCCTTTGTCATTAAAAATATCAACATTTAAAGCTAATCCTTTATTTTGAATCTCCCCCATGTGCACTGGTTGATATAAATTTCCTAAAATAAAACACGAAACAATATCAGTGCCGCCTGAAATTGACGCTAAATGAACATTCTTTTTTATATTTTGATATACATATTTAAACCCTTCTTTTGATAAAGGTGATCCTGTTGAACAAATAGTTTTTAATTTTTCTAGATTGTAATTATATTTTAGTTTTGGTTTCAATTTACGTAATGCATCTACATATTTTGCACTTATTCCTAAAAATGTAATATTTTCTTTTTCTGCAATTTCTAGCAATAAATCTTCTTTTTTAAACATTGGCGATCCATCAAATAATACTATTGAGGCTTTAGAGGCCAAAGCACTTACTAACCAATTCCACATCATCCATCCACAAGTAGTAAAATAAAAAACATTATCTCCTTCTTTGATATCACAATGTAATTGATGTTCTTTTTTATGTTGAATTAATACTCCTCCAGTCCTGTGACAAATACACTTAGGTTTTCCTGTTGTCCCACTTGAATAAAGTATAGCAAGCTCATGATCAAAATCATATTTGAAGTAATTTATATTCTTAGAATTGATTTTCATTAATTCATTCCATCTAAAAACATCTTTTTTAAATGATAATTTATAATTTATAAATTTTTTTCCAGGATAACTAACAATTACAACATTTTTAATTGAAGGTATGTTTCTTAAAATTTCTGAAAGTCTCTCTAAGACATTAATTTTTTTTCCATTATAGAAATATTGATCAGTAATAAATAATATCTTTGGATTTATTTGAGAGAATCTTTCTATTACCCCCTTTGCTCCAAAATCGGGCGAACAGGAGGACCATATTGCTCCTATTGAAGATGTGGCCAAAAAAGCTTCTACAGTTTCAATAGTGTTTGGCATGTAAGCAGCTATTCTATCTTTTTTTTTTATCTTTTTGTCTTTAAAGAACTGTATTAACTTACTTGTGTTTTCATTTAACTTGGCCCAAGTTCTCTCTTCTCTATAATTATTTTCACTTATAAAAGTTATAGCTTTTTCATTATTATTTTTAGATAATAAATTTTCAGCAAAGTTTAATTTACTTTTAGGTAGAAACTTATTTTTATAAAATATTCTAGATTTTTTAATTTTTTTATTACCTTTTATTCCTTTAATTTTGCTAAAATTCCAGAAAGTGCTCCAAAATTCTGGGGAATTTTTAATGCTCCAATTTAGTATCTTTTGATAATCACCATTAAAATTTTTGTTAAGTTTTTTAGAAATATATTTTTCAAAATTATTAAGAATTGAATTTTTTTTTTGATTTAGGGATGCTTGCCAAATTTTTTTGGTCATATTTTTTTTTAAATTACCATTATAGAATTAATCTTATTTATGATAATCTAACTGAACTATATAAGTAAAATGAGAACTTTTTACCCTCCGATTCGGTCATGTTTTAGTCTATTTTTGTTCTTTAACAGCAACAATATCTGGTAGGTAAAAAAAAAGATATACCAAAGGTAGAAATGACTAAACACAAAATCACAGCTGTTCTTGGGCCGACTAATACAGGTAAAACCCATTTAGCTATAGAGACTATGCTGTCTTTTAATACTGGTATGATTGGATTTCCATTAAGATTATTAGCTAGAGAAGTTTATGACAAAGTAATTAAAAAAATTAGTATTGATAAAGTAGCTTTGATCACTGGTGAGGAAAAAATAATCCCTCAAAATGCAAAATATTTCTTATGCACTGTTGAGTCTATGCCTATAGATAAACATTTAGAATTTGTTGGAGTTGATGAAATACAAATGTGTGCTGATCATGAAAGAGGTCATATTTTTACAGATAGACTTTTAAATATGAGAGGAGAAAAACTCACAATGTTTATGGGATCTAACACGATTAAAAATATAATTTCTAAACTTGATGCAAATGTAGAACTTATAAACAGAGACCGTTTATCAAAACTAACATATTCAGGTCATAAAAAAATTTCTAGAATAAATAGAAAAGCTGCAATAATAGCTTTTTCTGCAGAAGAAGTTTATGCCATAGCAGAACTTATAAGAAGACAAAAGGGTGGTGCTGCAATAGTAATGGGATCATTAAGCCCTAAAACAAGAAATGCCCAAGTAGAATTGTATCAGTCTGGTGATGTTGATTTTTTAGTGGCAACTGATGCTATAGGAATGGGAATTAATATGGATTTAGACCATGTTTTTTTTTCAAATCTTAAAAAATTTGATGGCAAAAAATTGAGAAAATTAAATCTCTCTGAAATTGGTCAAATTGCAGGTAGGGCTGGTAGATATCTTAATGATGGTAATTTTGGAATCACTGGTGATTGTAAAGAAATTTCATCGGAAGATGTTGAGCTGTTAGAAAGTCATAAATTTGAAGAAATAAGAAATCTTTTTTGGAGAAATTCAAATCTTAACTTTAATAATCCATTGAGTTTAATTAAATCTCTTGAAGAAAAACCTCAAACAGAATGGTTACGAAAAATACATGAATGTGAAGATGAAAAAGCCTTAAAATATTTTTTAAGAGACAAAAGTTTAATTAATTTAGAATTTGATAAAAAATCGCTAAGCTTATTATGGGAATGTTGCCAAATACCGGATTTTGTAAAGAAAACTTATGGAAATCACTATGAAGTTATTGGTAATGTATTTTCATTTTTAAATAGTGAAAAAGGACAAATTAGTGATGAATTTATGAGATTACAGCTTGTAAAACTTAATAAATTAGAA
>CABXRY010000021.1 GCA_902514755.1 uncultured Pelagibacteraceae bacterium | reverse complement strand
GCTTAACTGGTGATAATTCTAGACAGGTTGTTTCTTTTGGAACAGAAGCAGGGTTGTATCAAGAAATTGGAATTAGTACTGTTGTATGTGGACCAGGATCAATTGAACAAGCTCATAAAATTGATGAATTCATAGTTTTAGATGAACTAAAAAAATGTATTAACCTTTTAGATGGGATTAAAAATAATTCTATTGCTAATTAATTATTCCAACCACTTACAGCTTTAACTTCTAGGAATTCCTCTAGACCAAGTTTACCAGCTTCTCTACCAATACCTGAATGTTTATATCCTCCAAAAGGTGCATCAGGTGCCAAACCTGCGCCATTGATATCAACCATTCCTGATCTTAATTTTCGAGCAACACGGTTTGCTTTTTCCTGATCTTGAGTTTGGATAAAATTTAAAAGTCCATAGGGAGTATCATTTGCAATTGCTATGGCTTCTTCTTCTGTCTCAAATGGTATAATTGATAAAACTGGACCAAAAATTTCAGTTCTTGCAATTTGCATTTGATTATTTACATCTGCAAAAGCTGTTGGTTTTACAAAATATCCTTTATCTAAACCATCAGGTTTACCTGTACCACCAGCAACTAATTTAGCGCCCTCATCTATACCAACTTGAATTAAAGATTGAATTTTATCAAATTGAGTTTTTGAAACTACAGGGCCGATATGATCTCCTTCTTTAGTTGCAACATCAACTTTCATTGAGTTAGCAAAATTTTTAACTCTTTCAACTGTCTCATCATAAATTGATTTTTCAACTAACATTCTAGTAGGTGCATTACAAGATTGACCTGTATTTCTAAAACATCTTAAAGCACCTCTTTCAACTGCTTCTGCATCAGCATCTTTAAATATTATATTTGCACCTTTGCCACCTAATTCTAAGCTTACTCTTTTAAAATCATTAGCTGCATTTTGTGAAATTAAAGCTCCTGCTCTAGTTGATCCTGTAAATGAGATCATATTTACATCAGGGTGACTTGTTAAAGCGTTTCCAGTCACAGCTCCATCTCCATTTACTAAATTAAAAACACCTTTTGGTAATTTAATTTCATCAATCATCTCAGCTAAAATCATTGAAGATAATGGTGCAATTTCTGAAGGTTTTAAAACCATCGTACATCCTGCTGCAATTGCAGGAATTACTTTTAAACAAGTCTGATTCATTGGCCAATTCCAAGGTGTAATTAATGCACAAACACCTTTTGGTTCATGCAAAATATTATTATTAGGAGCATGATCACCTAAAATCTTTTCAAAAGTATATTCTTTTAAAACTTTGATATATGACTTAATGTGACTGGCACCTGTTCCAGCTTGTAATTGGGTTGAAAAATCAATCGGAGCTCCCATTTCTAAGGATATAGCTTTAGCCATATCAGCCCATCTCTTTTTATAAAGTGCATAAAGAGCTTCAAGATATTTTAGTCTATCTTCTTTTGATGAAAAAGCCCATGTTTCAAAAGCTTTTGTTGCTGCACTTACTGCATCATTTACATCTTCAACTCCACCTAAAGATATTACTGCACACTCTTCTTCTGTTGATGGATCGATTACCTTTAAGTCATTAGGTTTTTTTGGAGAAACCCATTCACCATTAATATAAAATTTTTTTTGATCTAACATTTTGAGAAACTATCCTTTCTTTATGATTTTGCAAATAAATTTGTTAACTCGTAAACAATAGTGGCTGCAGCTAACGAAGTTACTTCAGCATGATCATAAGCAGGTGAAACTTCAACTACATCTGCAGAGACAAGATTTAAACCTGATAGTCCTCTTAAAACATTGACCATTTCTCTTGTGGTCATTCCTGCAATTTCTGGAGTACCTGTGCCCGGAGCAAAAGCTGGATCTAATACGTCTATGTCTATAGATAAATATAAAGGATTATTACCAACTCTTTTTTTTATTCTTGCTGCTATTTTATCTGTTCCCTCTGTTTGAAATTCATCACAATGAATTATCTTAAAACCAAAACTTTCATCATTTTTAATATCATCTCTACTATAGAGTGGCCCCCTAATACCAACATGCATTGAAGCGTCGTCCAAAAATAATCCCTCCTCTCTTGCTCTTCTAAAAGGAGTGCCATGTGTGTAAGGGGCACCAAAATAAGTATCCCAAGTATCTAGATGAGCATCAAAATGAACTAATGAAACCGGTCCATTACATTTTTTATTTATTGCTCTTAATAGTGGTACTGCAATTGTATGATCTCCACCTAAACTAATAATGCCTCCTACTTTATTTAATAAGTCGGTTGCTCCAATTTCTATTTGTTTTATTGCTTCATCAATACTAAAAGGGTTACAAGTAATGTCACCAGCATCTGCTACTTGTTGTATTTTAAAAGGTTCAACGTCATAACTTGGATGAAAATTTGTTCTTAAATGACGTGAAGCTTGACGAATACTTTGTGGGCCGAATCTTGCGCCTGGTCGATAACTTGTACCAGCATCAAATGGGACACCTACAATTGCTACATCACAACTTTCAACATCTCTTAACTCTGGCAGTCTTGCAAATGTTGATGGTCCTGCAAATCTTGGAACTTTAGTTCCACTTACAGGTTGAATTGGATTTTTGTTACGTTCTTTTTTCATTTATAAACAAAATGTACCACATTCTTTTTAAATCGAATATCATCTAAATTTAGATTATGAAGATTTTTAAGCTAATTTTACTATCTTTTATTTTAATAACTACAGTAAAGGCAAATACAATTTATAATTTAATAAAAATTCCAAATTTGGAAATTTATGAATTAAAAACACCTAACAACCTTAAATATTTTTATGCAGATAAACCTTTTCAACTTGGTATTCAAAAAAATATATCTTGTACAAACTCTAGTAAGCAAACTTATGATGAAAAATACAAAATAATTTCAAATAATTTAAATAGATATTCAAAACAATTTTTAAAAAAAATAAATCTTAAATATATTGTAATGTGTGAAAATTTATCAATTTCAGGAATTAATACAGCGGGAATTCCTGATCATTTAATGAAAACTCTTATTATTGACCTTAAGTTTAACGAAAAATATTTTGAAAGAGTAATTCATCATGAGTTATTTCATGTGATAAATGATGGATTTAAAGATCTTTTTAGTGAGGATGAGTGGAAATCATTTAATAATAAAAATTTTGAATATGCTGATTGCTCTACTTGTTCCAAGAAATTAGGACTTGATACCTACCAAAATACCAATGGTTTTTTTACTGAATATTCTAAAACAATACCATCCGAAGACATGGCTGAAGTTTTTTCTCATTTAATAATAGATAGATATCAAAATACAAACGATAATGTGCTTAATAAGAAAGTTGAATTCATAAAAAATAAACTAAAAAAAATAGATGTTACTTTTGAATTTTAATAATGATCAAAAAAATTAATGCAACCTTATCTGAAAAACTAATACTCATTTTTCTTTGTGCGCTAGCAATTTTTGCATTAAGTTTTACCGTAATAATTAAAAATAAGTGTTTATTTGTTAAAAATTTGGATCCACAAAAAATAAATTTTGATAAGCCAAAAAATATTGTTGTGCTTAATGTTGAGTGTGGAAATGTAATTATTGAACTTTATCCAAAATTATCTCCAAAAGCAGTTGATAGATTTATAACTTTAATAAAATCAAATTCTTATGATGATGTTGCGTTTCATCGAGTAATTAAAGATAAATTAATCCAAGCCGGTGACCTTGAATTTGGTAAAAAAAATAAATTAAATTATGGGAAAATAGGTACTGGGAAATCTGGTCTTGGAACAATTAGCTCGGAGATTGATGCAGAGTTTGATTATAAAAAAGGAAGTGTTGGTCTAGCGCGAAACTTAAAATATAATACTGAAGATAGTCAATTCTTCATCATTCTTGATGACGAACCTTTGTTTGAAGGTGAATATACACCTATTGGAAAAGTACTTTATGGAATAAAAATTTTAGAAAAGATTAAATATTCTCGTCGATCTGAATATGTATTAAGACCAGATTTTATTAATACAATTAGAATGTATAGAATAAATTAGTTAACTAGAGGTTTACCAGTAGCTAAAGTGTGTTTTATTCTATCTTGAGTTTTCTCAGTCTCAATTAACTTCATAAAAGCATCTAGCTCTAATTTATATAAATCATCCTCAGACAAAGTCTTATCAATTGTAGTATCTCCTCCACTTAAAACGTGCGCTAGTTCTTGAGCAACTAATAAACCATGATCAAGAATAACTTTTTCATTATAAAGTTTTTCTAAAATTTTATTCATTTCTTCTTTAACAGCTTTACCTGGAAGATTAAATTTTGCCTCTATGGGTGCTTTAAAATCTTTATTATTCTTTAAGATTTCTTTTGCTACTTCCAAAAGACTATTTCTATTCATTATTTTTTTATCTTCTGGTTTTAAATACTTCATAGGTTCAGCTTCGACAGGAGAAGTTGCTGTTTTTCCATAACCAATAATATCAAATACTTTTAATGGTGCATAATGAGGATCATCTTTAGCTTCTTCTGTATCAAGCCATCTTGCTAACATTTCCTTACATCCGCCTCCAGCAGGTATTAATCCAACAATAGCTTCAACTAGTCCAACTACAATATTTGTATGAGATGCAACGAAATTACTTTGGACCATAACCTCAAATCCTCCACCAAGAGTTAAACCTGAGGGGGCAGATACAACTGGATGATCAGAATATTTTAAGTGTTTGCATGTCTCTTGAAAATATCCAACAAATTTTTCTATAGATTTAAAGTCACCTTTATTAGCAAATTCCATTGTATAGCTTAGATTTACTCCAGCAGAAAATTGCATACTTTCATTAATAATTATTAATGGCTTGTCAGTCGCTTTTTTTAAAGCGTCCATTGAATCATAATCTAGCGCATTTGCTTTAGTGGTAAATTCAACAATATTATAGTCATTAAACCTATAAATAGATGCTGAGCTATTGCCATCAATATTAGTTGCTGTTTTTTTTACTTTTCCTAAAGTTTCAATATCAGTATATTTTTGTCTTATTCCATGAAACTTTTCGTCTTTAGTTTTGGATAAATTTTCTAAGAATTTATTTCCTTTATAATTGTTGAATTTTTCAAAAAAATTAGCAACACCAATTTCCTCTAACATTTCAAATGGTCCTTTGCTCCAATTGAATCCAAGTCTCATTGCTTCATCAATATCATTAAATTCATCTGTAATACCTGGAACTAGAGAAGAGGCATAATTAATAATTTTTGAAATAACTGACCAAGCGTATTCACCGTATTTATCATCTCTATTGATTAAAACTTTTAGATCTACTTTATCAGACTTTATATTAATTTTTTGTGTTGGATGATATTCTCCAGTTTCTAAATTAATTGCTTCAAGAATTTTTTTATTATCAACTTTATTGACTCTATAAAAGCCACCTTTGCCTTTACGTCCCGTGTAACCAGTTTCTATTAATTTTTTTACTAGAGGTATTTCTTTTGCAACCTCTTGGAATTCATCTGACTTGGGTAATTCTTTAATAAAACTTTTAAGAACATCTGCCATTAAATCTATTCCAATTAGATCATATAAACCAAATACTCCAGTTTTAGGTATTCCCATTGGTCTTCCAAAAACAGCGTCGGCCTCTTCTATAGACATTTTCATTTTAAATGCTTCTGTCATAGCGATTTGCATTGCAAAAACTCCTATTCTATTTCCTAAAAAGCCTGGAGTGTCATTACAAACTATTGCACCTTTTCCTAAGCTAATTTCACAGAATCTTTTTAGAGAATCAATTTTATTTAAATCGTTATTTTCACTTTTAACAATTTCTAGTAAATCCATATATCTAACAGGATTAAAAAAATGAGTGATACAAAAATCTTTTTTGTCTTCTACTGATAGTTTTTCTGAAAGTACACTTATAGGTATTGAAGATGTATTTGATGATATGATTGATCCAGCTTTTCTTTCTTTAAAAATTTTTTCATAAATATTATGTTTAATATCTATTCTCTCAACAACAGCTTCAACAATCCAATCTGCTTCACTAACAACTTTAAAATCATCATTAATGTTTCCAACATTAATATTATCAATTTTTGATTTATCAATTAAAAGAGGTGGTCTTGATTTTTTTATTCTCTCCCTTGCTTGCTCACTTATCTCTGTAGTAAGGTCTAATAAGGTAACAGGAACATTTGCATTACACAAATGAGCTGCAATCCCACTACCCATTGTGCCTGATCCAATAACTACAACTTTTTTGATATCCATAAAATTAAAATGATCTTATATTAAAATTAAATCAAACGTGAAATAAATAAATCGTCTCAATATTAGTATTAACTTTGCTGAATTTTTAATTCTTCAATATCTATATGACATCGAATTGCATTTCCATTATCTCCAAATTGCCATGGTGGAGTTTCATTTCTACATTTATCACCTAAAATTCTTGGACACCTGCCTTGAAAAGAGCAGCCAATTTCGGGGGGTTTTTCCTCAACTATATCTTCAGCTACTAGTTTTGGTCTTATATCTGGATCTGGCTCTAGAACTGCACCGATTAAAACTTCAGTGTAAGGGTGAGATGGAAATTGATAAACATCTTTTGATGGACCAATTTCACACAATCTGCCTTGATATAAAACAGCCACTCTATCACTGATAGCTTTTACAACCGCAAGATCATGAGAAACAAATACATAAGTTGTACCTAACTCTTCTTTTAATTTTTGTAATAAATCTAATACAGCAGCTTGTACAGATACATCTAAAGCTGAGGTTACTTCATCACATAAAATAATATCTGGTCGTGCTGCAAAAGCTCTTGCAACAGCTATTCTTTGTTTCTCTCCTCCAGATAATTGTCTAGGATATCTGCTCATATAAAAAGCGCCAAGTCTTACTTTTTTAAGTAACTCAGCAATACTCGATTTAAGTTTATTTCCTGTTAAACCAAAATATAGTTTTAAAGGTTGGGAGAGTATCTGTTCAACTGTATGATTTGGATTTAACGACTCGTCTGGATTTTGAAAAATTAATTGAATCGATCTTAAATCATCTGAATTTCTTTTTTTTAAATCACCTGATAACAATTTTTCCTTATTAAATTTTATATACCCATCTTTAGTTTTTAATAACCCAGCAATAGATTTTAAAATAGTAGATTTACCACTGCCAGACTCCCCTACCAATGCAATAGTCTCTCCTTTGTTTATATTTATATTTATATCTTTTACAGTTGGATTAGTATCGGTCACTTTGTTTAAAAATTGATCTATAATACCTTGTTTTGCATATGATATAGAAACATCCTTTAAATCTAAAATTTCATCTATAATTATTTCTTTTTTTAACTCGTTTGTTATTTTTTGTTCACTAGTTTTAGATATTAATTCTGAATGATTAAAACATCTAACACTAGTATCTATCTCAGATAAATATTCTAATTCAGGTACTTTAAATTTACATTCATCACTTGAAAAATTACATCTATCATAAAAACTACAACCACTACCAATATTGCCTGGCTGCGGTTGACTACCTGGCATTGAGTCAGGGAGCCCTGATAAAGAAAGTTTTGGAATTGATTTTAATAATCCATAAGTATAAGGATGAATAGGTTCTTTCAAAATTTTTCTTACTGGTCCTTCAAGTACAATTTCACCTGAATACATTACGATCACTCTGTCGCAAACTTGAGCTATTGCTCCAAGATCATGACTTACATAAACCATCGATGTTCCTGTATCTTTTGCTAAATCTTTTAAAAGTTCTAAAACATGTGCTTGGGTTGTTACATCTAAACCAGTAGTTGGCTCATCTAATAATAATAATTCTGGGTTACCAGCTAAAGCCATAGCAACTGCAACACGCTGCTGTTGTCCCCCTGAAAGTTCATGAGGATATCTAAGTGCCATTATACTTGGTGATGGAAGTCTGACTTGATTTAATAATTCTGAAATTTTCTGCTCCCTTTTAGCTTTACTAAAATCTGTATGAAGTTTAAGCGCTTCTTCAATTTGATAACCAATTTTAAGATTGGGTGTTAATGCCTGGCCAGCATTTTGCGGGATCATTGCAATTTTTCTACCTCTAATATCCTCTAATTCCTTATTATTTAGACTGAGTAAATCTTGAGATTTAAATAAACATTCTCCACCAGTAGTAAAAAGGCCATGTTTAATATAACCCATCATCGCAAGTGCAAGTGTACTTTTTCCAGACCCGGACTCTCCTACAATGCCAACTGTTTCACCTTTTCTAATATTGGTAGTTATGTTTCTAAGTATTGATATTTGTTTACCCTTTTGACTTTTAAAGCCGATAGATAAATCTTTAATTTCTTGAATATTAGTGTTCATATTTTAAACCGGGGCTTTTGTTGATCTATCTATTCCTAAAGCTTTAGCAAAAGCATCAGCGGTTAAGTTTATGCCAATAATTAATGAGCTTAATCCAACAATAGGTGCAATTACTGCCCACCATGCAAAAGACATTAATCCTCTTGCATTAGATATCATTAATCCCCAATCAGGAGTTGGAGGACTTACGCCAAATCCTAAAAAAGATAATGAGCTAAATCCAAGAAGCATCCAAGACCATCTCATTGCTCCTTCAACTAAAATAGCATCTCTAACATTTGGCAATATTTCATTCCAAATAATTGAAATATTACTGTGACCTCTAGCTTTTGCGGATACAATGAAATCTTTTGCAATAACATCATGAGTGGCTGCTCTTGCAACACGAACAATTCCTTTGCCATAAAAAAAACCAAGAGCAGGTATTAATACTTCAGTAGTTGTTCCAAGAAGTGAAACTATTAAAAGCATAGCTAAAATCCAAGGTATTGATAAAAATGCATCTACTATCCTCATCACAACATCATCAATTCTTCCTCCAACTAAGCCACAAAAAATTCCTAAAAGACCTCCCCAAAGTAAAGCAATAATTGATCCAAAGAATGTTATGGTAAGTGCAGTCCTTCCTCCTAAAATTGTTCTAGTAAAAACATCTCTACCTAAACTATCAGTTCCAAACCAAAATTCTGATGATGGCGCATTTAGCATTAATGAAGGATTGATTGCTTTATAATCATAAGGTGCAAACCATGGGCTGGTAATCGCTAAAATTATATGAAAAATTAAAATTGCTAACCCAATAAACCCGGATGGTTTTGAAGCCATTGTAGATATTATATCTAAAACTTTTTCTAGAGAACTTTTGGGATTTTCATTAAATATATTTTTTAAGTTTTCCATTATTTATTTTCTAGTTTGTAATGTCTTTAATCTTGGGTTTAACATTAATGTTAATAAGTCGGCTATAAAATTTATACTAACATAAATAGATGCAAGGATAATTCCTAAAGCTTGAACAACAGGTAAGTCTCTATTAGAAATGGACTCAATTACCAATCTTCCTAGTCCTGGATAATTAAATACTACCTCAGTCACAACCACTCCACCTAGTAGCCAAGCAATAGTTAAAGCAACAACATTAATTGCTGGCAGTAATGCGTTGGGTAATACATGTTTAAAAACCATTTTCCAATATGGTACTCCTTTTAATATTGCCATTTGAATATAATCACTTGCCATTACTTGAATAACACTTGAACGAACCATTCGAGCCATATGTGCAGTCATGATCATTGCAATTGCTATTACCGGCAAAATAATATTTGGTAGTAACTCAAAAAAAGTAACATCTGTAGGTACAATTACTATGCCAGGTAGCCACTCTAGCCAAATTGCTACTATTAGTATTAATAAAGTAGCACTTATAAATTCTGGAATAGTCATTGAAAATATTGCAACAGTAGAAATTATAATATCTGGCATTTTATCTCTCCAAAGAGCTGTAATTATTCCTAATATTAAAGCTAATGGGATACCAATAATTATTGCTGCAGAAGCAAGAACTAGTGAATTTTTTATTCTTGGTCCTAAGACCTCATTAATTTGCATTTGGCCACTTAATGAATAACCAAAATCTCCCTGAATAACATTATATGCCCATGATATATATCTTTCATGTGCCGGAATATCTAATCCTAGTCTTTTAATACATGCAGCTAATGCTTCACCAAAAGCTTCTCTTTCTAAATAAGAAGTGCAAGCATCCCCAGGTAATATTTCAACACCAATGAATGTAATTAAAGATACTATAAATAAGGTTACTAAGCCTAAGATAAATCTTTTAAAAATTAAAAAAAACATAATTAAGATTATTAACCTAAATTTTAAAATTAATTATTTATAAATGAAAGTAATTATACAGGCCATAAAATATGGCCTGTATAATATAAGCTTTATACTAATCTACTTTTACTTTGTGCCATTGAATTGAAAAAACTTCAACTTCATCAAGGTTTTTAACTCTTGAGTTTGTAACAACTAGTTTAGATACATGATAAGGTATCATAGTTCCAGATTGTTCCCATAGAGTATGTTGTGCTTTTTCATAAAGAGCTTTTCTTTTTTTAAAATCAAGCTCTCCTCTAGCATCTTCTAGATTTTTATCAAAGTCTGAACTCTTGTAGTATGACTCATTCCATTTAGCACTACTGTGATAAACTTCATGAAGTACACTATCAGCAGATCTTTCGTTCCAACGTGTCATTGCGACATCTTTTTTCATCCAAGTTTCTTTCCAGTAACTTTTTGATGGTGTCATTTTGATGTCAACTTTGATACCAGCTTTAGCAACTTGTTGCTGAATTACTTCTGCAATTGTTGGCCAAGTTGGTTCTTTTGTTGAAACGTGAATTACCATTTCAATACCATTTGGATATCCAGCTTCTTTAAGAAGTTTTTTCGCTTCAGCAATGTTTTGTTTACAACTCATGTTATGACGATATTGGTCAGTTGGAGCTACAGGTGTATCGCATGATACTACTGCTTCACCACCCATTACAGTATCAACAAGCTCTTGTCTATCTACAGCTAGTCTAACAGCTTTTCTAACTTTGGGGTTATCAAATGGAGCACGTTCCGTATTCATAACCATACCTCTCCAGTTACCAGTTGGTATTACCGAAGTTTTAAATTTAGAATTACCATCAAAGATTTTTTTCTGACTAAATTGTACGTATCTATTCATATCAATTTGACCAGTCAAAAGAGCTTGAACTCTAGCTTCACCATCAGGTATCGCAATTACATGAACTTCAGCAAGTCCAGGTGCACCTTCCCAATAGTTTGGATTAGCTTTTAGAATTGTAGTTCCTTCTGCGTCAAATTTTTCAACAATAAAAGGACCAGTTCCAATTCCAGTTTTTCCAATAGTATCTCCTGAGCCAGATGGGATCATTCTCAATCTGTAATCAGTCAAGTTAAGTGGAAAATCAGCAAAAGAAGTGTTTAATTTCATTTTAACAGTATGAGAATCAACGATTTCAATATCTGTTACAACACTTAAACTTTTTTTCGCAGGTGATCCAATTTCAGGATCTTTAACTCTCATCAAAGAATATTTTACATCCTCTGCATCAAAGTCAGATCCATCATGAAACTTAACTCCTTTTCTAAGTTTAAAAGTCCATTCAGTAGCATCTGCATTCGCAGACCAATCTGTAGCTAATTCTGCAGATGTTACTCCCTTAAGATCTTTTCTAACTAAACGGTTTTGAGTCATAATGACTACCTGAAATAATCTACCCTTAGTTATCGCATCTAAGTTTGTATCTTTTCCAAAACCAAGATCATGTGAAAGTTTGAAAGTTCCACTAGAAGCATTGGCAATTGAAAATGATACCATTAAAGATACCAAACAAATTGATATCGTTTTAAAAACGTTTTTCATTATTAATTTCCTCTCTTTATTTTTTCGAAAGCTAACATCTTACAAAATTTAGAACAATAATAATGTACAATACAAGTAGAGATTGTACCTAATTTGGGTTTTTAAATTAATGATATAACTGGATTAAAATTCAGATTTAATTTATTAAAAAAATTATATGCACAAATCTTTAAGAAATATTAGGTTTTCAATCAAGCCGCAGCAAGAAGAAAGTGGTAGACCTGTTGAACTTGCAAGGACCATGAGTATTCATCCTTTGACTTATCAAGAGCTACCTTATGACCCAGAATACTCTCATTATGCTGGTCGACTAACGACTGAAAAATTATCAAATGCTACACCGGATGAACAATATTGGAAAACAAAAAGAGAAATTATTCTTCGACATACAGGAGAACATCCTTATGAAATTTCAGGCCCTGATGCTCTTAAATTATTACAAATAATTTTTCCAAGAGATATTTCAAAAGTTAAAAAAGGAAGATGCTCTTATCAGTTCGCTTGTTATCATGATGGTGGAATAATCACCGATGGTTTACTTTTAAGAATTGATGAAAATTGTTATTGGTTCGCTCAAGCAGATGGGGACATGCTTTCATGGTATAAAGCTAATTCAGAAGGACTTGATGTTGAAATAAAAGAACCAAATGTATTTGTAAGTCAAATTCAAGGACCTAAATCGATGGAACTTCTCGATCAATTAATTGATGAACCCATAGCAAATACATGGAAATATTTTGATTGGGTTGAAATTACAATGGCAAATGAAAAAGTAATAATTAGTCGAACTGGATTTACGAATGAACTAGGATGGGAAATTTATTTTAGACCTGAGAATGATGCAGAAAAATTAGGTAATCTTATTCTAGAAGAAGGAAAAAAAATGGGAATGATAATTACTGCAACGCCATCTTTTAGAGGTAGAAGAATTGAAGCTGGACTTTTATCTGCAGGACAGGATTTTTCAAATGAAACTAATCCTTTTTCAGTAGGACTTGGTCGTTTTGTTGATTTAAAAAAAGATAACTTTATAGGCAAAAAGGCATTGTTAAATGCAGATAAGGAATGCCGAAGCTGGGGTATTAGAGTTGTTAATGGAATAGCAAAAAAAGGAAGATATATAAAAATAAATAATCAATCTATTGGAAAAATAACATCAAGCACATGGTCTCCTTACCAAGTTTGTGGGGTTG
The DNA here is from genome assembly GCA_902514755.1 of uncultured Pelagibacteraceae bacterium. Lineage (GTDB taxonomy): Bacteria > Pseudomonadota > Alphaproteobacteria > Pelagibacterales > Pelagibacteraceae > Pelagibacter. Next base: position 488 of record CABXRY010000021.1, on the reverse strand, counting down.
GAATTGTACTATTAGATAAATCAGACATTGGACCTGGAACAGTAGTAGATGTTGAATGTACTGATGAAAAAATTCATAAAGCTGAACTTTGTAAATTACCTATGTATGATCCAAAAGGTGAAATAGTAAGAGGTATAAATAAAAAGATACCCACAAAAGCTGAACCATGGTCAGGAATTAAAAACTAATCAATTTTAGGAATACTTAATTTATCCTGAACTTTATGTTTTTTTAATAATTGCTCTATGTAGCCATCTTTAATAAGTTTTAAAATAAACCCATTTAAAAATTCTAATATTTCAGGATTACCTTTCTTAATTCCAATAGATTGTTTTATGTAAGTAAATGGATTTGTAATCATTTTAAAATCATTGTTAGTTTTTATTTCATCCACAAGTTTAGATTTTAATCCAGCTAGTACGTCAACATTATTATTTCTAAATAAATTATGTGATTCTTCTATTGATGATGCTCTAACTAATTCAGCA
>CABXRY010000020.1 GCA_902514755.1 uncultured Pelagibacteraceae bacterium | reverse complement strand
GATATTAAAATTCGAAAATTACCCAATCAAATTAAAGGAGTAGTAGTAACAAAAATTGAGAATGATAGTCCTTTAAAAAATACTACATTAGAAGTAAACCATATCATTACCGAAGCTCAAAAGAAAAAGATTAGATCAATTGATGATTTAAATAAAGTTGTACAACAAGTTATAAGCTCAAATCAAAATACAATTTTATTAGCAACATATAATAATCAAAATCAAAGAAGATACCTAGGAGTTAAACTAAAATAATAATGGATTTTATATCCAAGATTGTTTTAATTTCAGGACCAACAGCTTCAGGTAAATCTCATTTTGCCATAAAACTTGCAAAAAAAATTAATGGTGAAATTATAAATGCAGACAGTATGCAAGTTTATAAACAACTCAAAATTCTATCTGCAAGACCAAATCCAAAAAAATACCAAAAAATAAAACACCATCTTTATGGCTTTCATGATGTAAAAAAAAATTTTTCAACAGGTGACTGGTTAAAGCTTGTAACAAAAAAAATTAATGAGATAAAAAAAAGAAAAAAAATACCTATTTTAGTTGGTGGAACAGGATTATATTTTAAATCGTTAACTGATGGTTTGGTTAAGATACCAAATATTCCAATTCAATTAAGAAATAAAATAAGAAAATTACATAAAGATTTAGGTCAAAAGAAATTTTATCAGAAGCTTTTGAAGCTAGACTCAAGTTATAAAAAAAACATTAATCCAACTGATGCTCAAAGATCAATAAGAGCTTATGAAGTAAAGTTATTTACAAAAAAATCTCTTCATGAATGGTTTGAAGGCACTAAATCTAATTTCAAGAATGAAGAATTTTACAAAATTTACATTGATTATCCTCGACAAGATTTAATTAAGAGGATTGCTAATAGAACAGATGAAATGCTTAAAAGTGGAGCAATACCTGAAGTAAAAAGATTTATTAAACTTAATGTCAAAATAGATAAGAGCGTCAATAAAGCTATAGGCGTAGGTGAAATAAAAGAATTTTTAAGAAACAAAAAAAAATTAAGTGAAATAAGTGAAAAAATATCAATAAAGACTAGACAATACGCTAAAAGACAAAGTACCTGGGCCAGAGGTAACATGCAGAGTTGGTACAAATTAATGCCACAAGACTTAAATAAGTTTTTAAAAAAAATTAAATAATTCATTCTAAAACTTGACCAATCAGCACAACTTCAGCTAGATTGCGTAATGCCAAAATTATATACAGGAGCAGAGATTGTTTTTAAATGCCTTGAAGATCAAAAGGTAGAACATATTTTTGGATATCCTGGTGGTGCAGTTTTACCAATTTATGATGAGTTAAAAAATCACTCTTCAATAAAACATATTTTAGTTAGACATGAGCAAGGTGCAGGCCATGCAGCAGAAGGTTATGCAAGATCATCAGGCAAACCAGGCGTTGTTCTTGTAACATCGGGCCCTGGTGCAACAAATGTTGTAACTGCATTGACAGATGCATACATGGACTCTGTTCCACTTGTTTGTATTTCAGGTCAGGTACCAACTCATTTAATTGGAACTGATGCGTTTCAAGAATGTGATACCACTGGAATTACAAGACCATGCACTAAGCATAATTGGTTAGTTAAAGATATCAATGATCTATCTAATGTTATGCATGAAGCATTTAAAGTCGCTACTACTGGTAGACCAGGACCAGTATTAGTTGATATTCCAAAAGATATTCAGTTTGCAAAAACAAAATACAAAAAACCAAAAATAGAAAAAAAATTAAACGGTAAACTCCAAAATAGATTTTCTCAAAACGATATTGACGAATTAATAAAATTATTTAGTAAAGCTAAGAAGCCAGTAATATATTCTGGTGGAGGAGTTATAAATTCAGGTCCAAAGGCAAGTGAAGCTCTAAGAGAATTAGCTAGTTTAACTGGGTTTCCAATAACTTCTACTCTGCAAGGTCTTGGAGCTTTTCCTGGGGATGATAATCAATTTTTAGGAATGCTTGGAATGCACGGTACTTACGAAGCAAACAATGCCATGCATGATTGTGATTTATTAATAAATATTGGAGCAAGATTTGATGATCGTATCACAGGAAAAATTGATGAGTTTTCACCAAAATCTAAAAAAGTTCATATTGATATAGATCCTTCATCTATTAATAAAATTATCAAAGTCGATCTTGCTATTGTTGGAGATGTTTCAAGTGTTTTAAATAGAATAAATAAAACAATAGTTATAAGTAAAAATGGTAATAGTAAATCAAATAAATCAAATATTGCAAAATGGTGGGAACAGATAGAAAAATGGAGAAGAAAAGACTCTCTGAATTTTATTAATAGTGACAAAACTATTAAACCACAGCATGCTGTTCAAAGACTTTACGAATTAACTAAAAATAAAGATACTTATGTAACTACAGAAGTTGGTCAACATCAAATGTGGGCTGCTCAACACTATAAGTTTAATAAACCGAATAGATGGATGACATCTGGAGGGTTGGGCACAATGGGATACGGGTTGCCAGCTGCTGTTGGTGTTCAAATCGCTCATCCAGAAAAATTAGTAGTCGATATTGCTGGAGAGGCATCAGTTTTGATGACTATGCAAGAAATGTCTACCGCTATTCAGTATAATTTACCCATAAAGATTTTTATTCTAAATAATCAGTATATGGGAATGGTAAGGCAGTGGCAGGAGCTTTTACATGAAAAAAATTATTCAGAAAGTTATTCAGAGGCATTGCCTGATTTTATTAAAATGGCAGAAGCTTATGGATGCAAAGGTATTAAAGCAGTTAATCCTTTAGGTCTAGATGAAAAAATTCAGGAAATGATTGATTATGATGGTCCAGTAATTTTTGATTGTCATGTTGATCCAAATGAGAATTGTTTCCCAATGATTCCATCAGGTAAACCACATAATCAAATGATATTAGGTCCAAATGATCAAGAAGAAAATAAAATTAAAGGAAAAGGCAAAGCCTTAGTTTAATTTAATGCCAAAATCAAAATCAGCTTATAGTATCCCTACAAAAAAACAAAAATCAGATACATATATCTTTGTTGTTTGGGTAGATAATGAAGCTGGTGTTTTAGCAAGAGTTGTTGGTCTATTTTCAGGAAGAGGTTATAATATAGAATCTTTAGCAGTGGCTGAGGTTGATGCGATAAAAAATATTTCAAGAATAACAATTGTAACCACTGGAACTCCACAAGTAATTGAGCAAATTAGACTACAATTAACTAAATTAGTTCCAGTTCATAAGGTTGCTGAGTTTAAAAGAGAAGATAAGAATGTAATATTTAAGGAAATGGCGTTATTTAAAGTTGTTGGTAAAAAAAGTAAAATTGATAAATGTTTAAATGCTTGTAAAAAATTTAATCCCGTAATACTAGATGAAACAAAATCATCAGCAGTTATTCAGATTACTGCACTTAGAAGAGAGATAGATATTATGAACAAAAAATTAAAGCCTTTAGGACTTGTAAGTACTTCTAGAACTGGGGCTGTGGCTATGACAAGAGGTGCTCAAATATTCAATTAATTTAAAAGGAGAAATGAAATGAAAATGTTTTATGAAAAAGATGCAGATGTAGATTTAATTAAAAGTAAAAAGGTTGCTATCTTTGGTTATGGTAGCCAAGGTCATGCACATGCTTTGAATTTAAAAGATAGTGGAGTTCAAGAAATTGTTGTTGCTTTAAGAGAAGGATCATCAAGTGCAGCAAAAGCTGAGTCTAAAGGTTTAAAGGTAATGAACTTGTCAGATGCTGCAGCTTGGGCCGATGTTGTAATGATTTTAACACCAGATGAATTACAAGCAGAAATTTATAAAAATCATATTGAACAAAGAGTAAGAGAAGGAACAAGTATTGCATTTGCACATGGATTAAATGTTCATTACGATTTAATTAAAGCAAGAAAAGATTTAGATGTATTTATGGTTGCACCAAAAGGACCTGGTCACCTAGTTAGAAGTGAATATGAAAAAGGTGGAGGTGTTCCATGTTTATTTGCCGTTCATCAAAATGGTTCAGGAAAAGCTAGAGACCTTGCTTTATCATATGCCTCTGCAGTTGGAGGAGGAAGATCAGGAATTATCGAAACGACATTTAAAGATGAAGTTGAAACAGATTTATTTGGAGAACAAACTGTTCTATGTGGGGGTTTAGTTGAACTAATTAAAAATGGTTATGAGACTTTAACAGAGGCTGGATATGAACCTGAGATGGCTTACTTTGAGACAGTTCATGAAGTTAAATTAATTGTTGATTTAATTTACGAAGGAGGAATTGCAAATATGAATTATTCTATTTCAAATACAGCAGAATATGGTGAATATGTTTCTGGTCCTAGAATTGTTAATAAAGAAGAAACTAAAAAACGAATGAAAGAAGTTTTGGCTGATATCCAATCTGGAAAATTTACAAAAGAATGGATGGATGAATGTAATAATGGTCAAAAAAACTTTCTTGCAACCAGAGCTAAATTAGCAGAACATTCAGTTGAAAAAGTTGGTGCAGAGCTAAGAGCTATGATGCCATGGATTAGTAAAAAAAAATTAACTGATAGCGATAAAAGTTAATTTTTTATTGAAAAATTTATCTATAATAATTTAGTTATTTCACTTATACTTTTTTAAATAAATTTAAAAAAGAGGGGAATAATGAACATTAAAAGTTTAATAAGAGTTCTATTATCTGTAGTTCTAGTATTTGGATTTTCTTCAGCAATGGCCAAAACTATTAAATGGTCAATGCAAGGAGACAGTCTTACACTAGATCCACACGCACAAAATGAGGGTCCAACAACTCAAGTGTCTAGACAAGTATACGAAGCTTTAGTTGAAAGAGCGGTAGATATGAAAATTGGTCCCGCGTTAGCAACAAGTTGGAAAGCGACCGATCCAAATACTTGGATCTTTACATTAAGAGAAGATGTTAAGTTTTCTGATGGTTCTAAAATGACATCAGCTGATGTTGTATTTAGTATTTTAAGGGCAAAACAAAGAACATCAGATTTTAAAGAATATATAAGCACAATTTCAGGAGTTGAAGCTGTTGGCGATTATTCAGTTAAAATTACTACAAGTAAGCCAAATCCAATTCTTTTAAACCAATTATCTAACATTTTTATAATGTCGAAAGCATGGTCTGAAAAGAATTTTGCAATGTCTCCGCAAAATTGGGATGCTGGACAAGAAACGTTTTCAGCAACGAATGCTCTAGGAACAGGACCTTTTAAAATTACTTTAAGAGAACCTAATACTAAAACAGTGTTTAAAAGAAATAAACACTGGTGGGGTGAGATGAAAGATAAAAAAGTAACTCAAATTCAATTGTTACCTATTAAAAATGCAGCAACTAGGGTTGCAGCATTATTATCTGGTGAAATTGATTTAGTAACAGATGCTCCAGTTCAGGATTTAGCTCGAATTGGATCTTCTTCTTCACACAAAGTTGAAAGTACAGCTCAAATGCGTACAATTTTCTTAGGAATGGATCAAGCTGCTGATCAGTTAAGAACCGGAAATACAGGTGACAATCCGTTTAAGAAAAAAGAGGTAAGACAAGCTCTTTATCAAGCAATTGATATTGAAGCGATCAAGAAAAAAGTTATGAGAGGTTTAAGTGAACCAGCGGGAATTATTACTTTTCCTGGTGTAAATGGTTACACTAAAGATCTTGATAAAAGATTACCTTACGATATTAATGCAGCAAAACAATTATTAGCTGATGCAGGTTATCCCAATGGATTTGATGTTGAGCTTAGATGTCCAAACGACAGATATGTAAATGATGAAGCGATTTGTACAGCTGTTGTTGGTATGTTGGGTAAAATCGGTGTTAACGTAAATCTATTTGCACAAACAAAAAGCAAACACTTTAAAGAGCTAAAAGATAATCAAGGTGATTTCTATATGCTTGGTTGGGGTGTTCCTACTCTAGATAGTCACTATGTTTTCCATTATTTATATGAGTCTGGTGCTAGCTGGAACAAAGTTAACTTTAGTAACTCGGAAGTAGACGCTGCTATAAGAGTTATGGAAGGGGAAGTTGATTTAGATAAAAGGAATGCTGCAATAGCAAATGCTTGGAAAATTGTGAAAGATGATATTTCTTATCTCCCTCTTCACCACCAGGTAATTTCATGGGCTGCAAAAAGTAATGTTAACGTACCTATCAGACCAAATAACGAACCGTTATTTAAGGCTGCTAGCTTTAACTAAATAATATTTTACTAGCCCTTTATAATTATAAAGGGCTAGTATCTAAATAATAACACCTTCTTAAATTGATAAAATATTTCTTTAAACGATTGTTTCAGTCTGCTTTGGTAATGTTAGTTGTTGCCTTTGTATCATTCTCTCTATTTAATTTTGTAGGGGATCCAATCAACAATATGGTTGGAGAAGAAACCTCAGATGAAGAAAGAGCTGAATTAAGAGAAACATTAGGATTAATGGATCCTATTCATGTCCAATTTTCAAGATTTGTTGTTAATGCCTCCAAGGGAGAATTTGGAATTTCTTATCAATTAAGAAGACCTGTTTCTGAATTAATAACTGAGCGTTTACCAGCAACAATTGAGCTTGTTGTAATATCAGCTTTAATTGCTCTAATTACTGGAACATTACTAGGAGTGTATACAGGAATAAATAGGAAAGGTTTTTTAAGTGATATTATTTTAGCAGTCTCATTGCTCGGAGTTTCGCTGCCTACATTTGTTATCGGTATTCTGTTTATTTATTTATTTGCAGTTATATTAGGAATTTTACCATCTTTTGGCAGAGGAGAAGTAGTTGACTTTGGATTTTGGACAACAGGGTTTTTAACAATCTCAGGATTAAAAGCAATTATACTACCTTCTGTAACATTAAGCCTTTTTCAAATGACTTACATCATTAGACTTGTAAGAGCGGAAATGATGGAAATTTTGCAAACAGATTATATTAAGTTTGCACGAGCAAGAGGAATTAGTGAAAATAGTATTAAATATAAACATGCATTAAAAAATGGATTAATTCCAGTTATTACCATTGCCGGAATTAACATTGGAACATTGATTGCATTTTCAATAATTACTGAAACAGTCTTTCAGTGGCCAGGCATGGGTTTTTTGTTTATTCAAGCTGTTCAGTTTGTTGATATACCGATTATGTCAGCTTATTTAGTTTTCATTGCTTTTGTTTTTGTAATGATAAATTTTATCGTAGATATTTTATATTATTTTATAGACCCTAGAATTAGAGTTAAAGGAGATGTTTCAAGTGGATAGAAATATTATTACTTGGGATAGAATTAAAGATAGCGATATCTATCATAGTTTTATGAAGTCTCCGACTGCAATTGTGTCATCAATTATTTTATTTATAATTTTCTTTTGTTCTTTTTTTGTAGAATTGATCACTCCATACAATCCATTTGATCCTTCATCATTATCGTTAATGGAAGCTTTTACACCTCCATCATGGACAGAGGATGGTCTTGCTAAATTCATTTTAGGAACTGATGGTCAAGGTAGGGATATGCTTTCAACAATTCTTTATGGTTCTAGAATTTCATTGATTGTTGGTTTCTCTGCAATCATCTTTAGTTTAATACTTGGAGTTGGATTAGGTTTAACGGCTGGTTATTTTGGTGGCAAATATGAAATGATTGTTATGAGATTAACAGATGTTCAACTTACTGTGCCAAGTATATTAATGGCACTGCTAGTTGATGGAATTGCAAGAGGATTAATTTCAAGAGAAATACATGATGAAATGGCAATTTATGTTTTAATATTTGCAATAGGAATTTCAGAGTGGCCTCAGTTTGCAAGAGTATCTAGAGCAGCAACCTTAGTTGAAAAAAATAAAGATTATGTTTCTGCTTCAACAATAATTGGTGTTTCAAACTTAATTATTATGTTCAAGCATATCTTGCCAAATATTTTAAGACCAGTATTAGTCATAGGAACTATTGGTCTTGCTTTAGCAATCATAGCTGAGTCAACTTTAAGCTTTTTAGGCGTTGGTGTTCCTCCTACTACTCCATCTTTAGGAACATTGATTAGACTAGGTAATGATTTCTTATTCTCTGGTGAGTGGTGGATTACTTTTTTTCCAGCAATCTTTTTAGTAATTTTAGCCTTTTCAATTAACCTCTTGGGAGATTGGATGAGAGATACTTTAAACCCAAGGTTAAAAAAATGAGTTATTTAAAGATCAAAAATCTCAGTGTTGATTATCCCATGAGAAAAGAAACTGTTTATGCTGCCAAAGGAGTAAATATTGAAGTAAACAAAGGTGAAATATTAGGTTTAGTTGGCGAGTCTGGCTCTGGAAAAAGCACAGTTGGAAACGCAATTATTAATCTAATAGATGCTCCTGGTAAAGTATCAAGTGGTTCAGTAATGTTAGGTGATTTGGATATTCATAAAGATCCGTCAAATATCATTAAATATAGAGGTAAAAAAGTTGGGCTTATATTTCAAGATCCTCAAACCTCTCTTAACCCAATACTTACAATTGGCGAACAATTAATAGAGACCATACTAACACATTTGGATCTTACAAAAGAAGAAGCAAAAATTAAATCAATTGGTCTTTTAAAAGAAGTTGGAATTAAAGACGCAGAGAAAAGATTTAATAACTATCCACATCAGTTCTCAGGGGGTATGAGACAGAGAGTTGTAATTTCACTAGCATTATGTTGTGAACCTGAATTGTTAATTGCTGATGAACCAACCACTGCTTTAGATGTTTCAATTCAATCACAAATACTTGATTTAATAAAAAAACTTACAAAAGAGAGAAATTTAGCTGTAATTTTAATCACTCATGACATGGGAGTAATTGCAGAGACAGCTGATAGAGTAGCAGTAATGAAAAGTGGTAATTTAGTCGAAATCGGTTTAACAAAAGAAATATTAACTAACCCAAAAGAGACATACACTAAAAGTTTAGTAAGTTCAGTACCACCTACCAATAAAAAGATTTCTAGATTTGTAATTATTGAAAAAGAAAATAAAAACAATCAGGAAAATAATATAAAAATTTTAAACAGATGGAACAAAAAAGAAATTATAGAGCAGGATTTAGTTCAAATAAAAAATCTAAGCAAAAGTTTTGATGACAATTTTTTTACTGAAAGCTCAAAAAATTCAGTAATGGCTGTTGATAATATCTCATTTGAAATTAAAGAAGGTGAGTCATTTGGTTTAGTCGGTGAAAGTGGAAGTGGAAAATCAACAATTGCAAAAATGATAGTAAACTTATTCAAACCTACTTCAGGAGATATATTTTTCGATAATATTTGTATAACAAAGATAAAAGAAAAATCAGAAATGATGAAATTTAGAAAACAGATACAAATGATTTTTCAAGACCCTTATTCTTCTTTAAACGGAAGATTAAAAGTTAAAGATATTATTTCAGAACCAATTAAACTTCATAATCCTTCAATATCAAGTGGTGATTTAAATAATTATATTTTTGATTTATTAGAGTCTGTTGAGCTTTCACAAAAATCTGCTGATCGATATCCACATGAGTTTTCTGGTGGACAAAGACAAAGAATATCAATTGCAAGAGCCCTAGCAACCCAACCAAGACTTTTAGTATGTGATGAACCAACATCTGCTTTAGATGTAAGTATTCAAGCTCAAATTTTAAACTTACTTAAAGATCTTCAAGAACAATTAAATTTAACAATTCTTTTTATAAGTCACGACTTACCAGTTGTAAGACAAATGTGCGATAGAATAGGAGTTTTAAAGGATGGTAAATTATGTGAAGTTACGGATACAGAAGACCTTTTTTTGGAACCACAACACGATTACACTAAAGAACTTCTACGCTTAATGCCTAAAATAGAGTCTATTTACAATTAAATTTAACCTAACTAGAATCTGCAATTTCTAATACTAATTTTACAAATTATTTTGCAATCTCTCTTATAGATTGTATTATGAGTTTTCAAAAAATTAAGCAATGAGCGATAAAGATAAAGTATATATTTTTGATACCACTATGCGAGATGGTGAACAATCACCTGGGGCATCAATGAGTGTTGAGGAAAAAATTCAAATATCAAGAGTATTTGATGATATGGGAATAGATATTATTGAAGCTGGTTTCCCAATCACTTCTCCAGGAGATTTCGAAGCTGTCACTGCTATAAGTAAAGGTTTAAAAAATTCAATCCCTTGTGGTTTGGCTAGAGCAAAAAAAAAAGATATTGATGCATGTTATGAGTCTTTAAAACACGCAAAAAGATTTAGAATTCATACTTTTATTTCAACTAGTCCTGTTCATATGAAACATAAACTTAATATGTCAAATGATCAGGTAATAGATGCAATAAAAGAAAGTGTAACTTACGCTAAAAAATTTACAGATGATGTTGAATGGTCTTGTGAAGATGGCACAAGAACAAGTTTAGATTTTATGTGTAAAACAATTGAGCTTGCAATTAATTGTGGAGCAACAACAATTAATATTCCTGATACAGTTGGTTATTCAATACCAGAAGAGTTTGCAAAAACAATTACTCATATAAAAAACAATGTTCCAAATATTGATAAAGCAATTATTTCTGCACACTGTCATAATGATCTTGGATTAGCTGTAGCAAATGCTCTTGCTGGATTGTCTGCAGGTGTAAGACAAATTGAATGTACAATAAATGGAATTGGAGAAAGAGCTGGAAATGCTGCACTTGAAGAAATTGTAATGGCAATTAAAACAAGAAATGATTTAATGCCTTATGATACTGGAATTAAAACCGAGTTAATAAGCAAAGCTTCAAAAATTGTGTCTAATGCAACTGGATTTCCTGTTCAGTTTAATAAAGCAATTGTTGGTAAAAATGCTTTTGCACACGAGTCAGGAATTCATCAAGATGGAATGTTAAAGAATAGAGAGACCTATGAGATTATGTCTCCAGAAAGTGTTGGAGTAAAACAAACATCTTTAGTTATGGGTAAACACTCTGGAAGACATGCTTTTAAAGATAAGTTAACTGACTTAGGATATAGCGATATGACTGATGACGTTATTCAAGAGGCATTTGGTAAATTTAAAGTTTTAGCTGATAAGAAAAAACATATTTACGATGAAGATATTATTGCATTAGTGGATGATAGCTTAATTGTTGACAATAAAATTAATGCTATAAATTTAAAATCACTAAAAGTTTATGCTGGCACTGGCGAGCCTCAAAGAGCAGAAATGACACTAGACGTTTTTGGAGATATAAAGCAAACTACTCAGACTGGAGATGGACCAGTAGATGCAATATTTAAATGTATAAAAGAGCTTTACGAGCATGAGGTAAAATTATCATTGTATCAAGTTCATGCTGTGACTGAAGGAACAGATGCTCAAGCTACTGTTAGTGTGAAAATTGAAGAAAATGACAGAACAACAGTAGGACAATCTGCTGATACAGATACATTAGTTGCATCAGCAAAAGCTTATTTAAATGCATTAAATAAAATGTTGATTAAAAGGGAGAAAAAGTCTCTTTCTGAAAATATTGAACATCAAAAGGTTAAAGGGGGAGTTTAATGGGAATATTTGACAAAGTTAAAAAAATTTGGAGCCAGGATATGGCAATTGATCTTGGAACAGCAAACACACTAGTTGTTTTAAAAGGCCAAGGTGTTGTTTTGAATGAACCATCAGTTGTTGCAATTGTTGATCAAGGTGGAAAAAAAAATGTGTTAGCAGTTGGCGACGAAGCTAAAACTATGCTTGGAAGAACTCCAGGAAATATTAGTGCTATTAGACCTTTAAGAGATGGAGTTATAGCCGACTTCATAGTGACTGAAGAAATGATTAAGCATTTTATAAAAAAAGTTCATAAAGGTAGCACGTTTGCAAATCCAAGAATTTTAATATGTGTCCCAACTGGATCAACACCAGTTGAAAGAAAAGCAATTCAAGATAGCGCTTTAGCTGCGGGTGCAAGAAGAGTTCAATTAATTGAGGAACCAATCGCTGCAGCAATTGGAGCAGGTTTACCAATTTCTGAAGCAACTGGATCGATGATAGTTGATATCGGAGGTGGAACAAGTGAAATAGCTGTTATGTCATTAGGAGGTTTGGTATATTCAAAATCTTTAAGAGTTGCAGGTGATGCTATGGATACAGCAATTGTTAATTATATGAGAAAAGAATACAATTTACTAATTGGTGATAGTACTGCTGAAAAAATTAAAAAAGAAATGGGTACTGCTTTACCATCAGGTAAAAATACTTATCCAGTTAAAGGTAGAGATCTTAGATCTGGTACACCTAAAGAGGTAAATATTACAGAAGAAGATACATCTGAAGCGTTAAATGATATAATGAGAGAAATGATTGGAGCAATTAAACAAGCACTAGAAAACACTCCACCAGAGCTATCAGCTGATTTAGTTGATATGGGGTTAACACTAACAGGAGGTGGAGCTTTGTTAAAAAATATTGATAAAAGATTTTCTAAAGAAACAGGTTTACCTGTTCATGTTGCAGACGATCCTCTTTCTTGTGTTGCAGTTGGAACAGGAAAAGCATTGGATCAAGAAGAAACATTCTCTACTATGTTATCTGAGTATTAAGATTAATGGCTTCGAGCAGAGATGATTTTGTAATTGCAATTAGATCTGCTTTTTTAAAAAAAAGTTATCAACAAAAGTTTTCATTATTAACATTAATATTTTCCTCTCTAATAATAATTGTATTAGGAAGTATTAATTTCAAACCGATTCAATATGTAAAGATTGGGATTAATGAAGTTATTTATCGATCTTCATTTATTGTATCTATTCCTGAAAACTATATAAAAAAACTGAATCTCCAATTAAAAGATCATTTAAATCTTTATGATAATTATATTAAAATTGAAACAGATTTAAGTGAATTAAAGAAAAAAAAGCTTAATAATGATTTTTTAATCTTGGAGAATAAAAGGCTTAGAAAATTAATTAATGAAACTATTCAGTCAAAAGATATTTATGCTAAAGTTTTAGTTGATAAAGAAAGCCCTTACTTAAAATCAATTGTTTTAAACAAAGGATCCAAAAATAACGTAAAGTTAGGTATGGCTATTGTGGATGATAGTTATTTAGTGGGTAAAATAATTGAAGTAAATTATACAAATTCAAGAGCATTACTTCTTTCAGACTTAAATAGTAAAATTCCAGTATTGTTGGAACCAGCTGGTATTCATGCAGTTTTATCAGGGACTGGAAGGAATTATGGTGTAATTGAGTTTACAAAAGAAGAATATAATAAAGAATTGAATGAAACAGATATAATTGTTTATACATCTGGCTATGGAGGCTTATTTAAATCAGGATTACCTGTTGGTAAAATAAATAACTACAAAAAAGAAAATAAAAATAAAATTAATTTTTTTTCAGATTTTAGACAATTAGATTATGTAAAAATAGTTTCTTATGAAATGGAGAGTAACAATTAATGTCCTCTCTTAATAAAAATACTTTTTTCAAATCTTTAATGTTTTATTTTCCAACATTAATATTATTTTTATCTGTTTTAAATGAAATAGACTTAAATTATTTAGCAATTGAATATTTTTCATTTAATTTTGCACATGTATTAATATTTTACTGGACTTTAAAAAACCCTTATTACTTGAACTATGGATCTATATTTATAGCAGGACTAATTAATGATGTTGTTATTGGAATTCCCATGGGGATAAGTAGTTTTTGTTACTTACTAATTTGTACGGTAACAGCTTACTTAAGAAATATAACTCTAACTCCAAATTTTATTAATGATTGGTTATCTTTATTGTTCACAATTTTATTGATTAATTCTATTCAAGTAATGAGTTTAGACTTAATATTTTCTATCGAGGTAAATTATATGAAATATTTTATAA
>CABXRY010000019.1 GCA_902514755.1 uncultured Pelagibacteraceae bacterium | reverse complement strand
TATTAAAGAAATTAAAATCTTAAATCTTTGGGTGGTACGTCAATTTAAAGGTGAATATAATCCAATTCACTATCATGAAGGAGATTTATCGGGTGTTGGGTATTTAAAATTACCAAAAGGAATGACTAATAATAAATTGCTTAAAAATAAGAAATTAAAAACTAATGGTACGATAGATTTTATTAATGGACAAAAAGGTTTTTTAAGCAAAAGTATACACAACGTAGTCCCGAAAATTAAAGAAATGTTAATTTTTCCAAATTATTTAATGCATACTGCTTATCCGTTTAACATTGATGGAGAAAGAAGATCTTTTTCATTTAATGTAAAAATTATATATAAATAATAACCTATTAGTAAATGAATAGAGATTTCTTTAAACAAGTGAGGATCTTAGATGGAGGAATGGGCCAAGAACTTCATGCTAAAGGATTAATTTCTATGGGTACATTATGGTCTGCAAGTGCTAATTTAGAAAAAAAATTTCATAATTTAGTTATAGATCTTCATCTCTCTTACATTAATTCAGGTGCCGATGTAATTATTACCAATACATTTTCTGCAAGAAGAATTAGATTAATTCAAAATAAAGTAAATGAACACTTTAAGTATATAAATGAACAAGCTTGTTTGCTTGCAATAAAAGCAAAAGATCTTTCTAAAAAAAACATATTAATCGCAGGAAGTTTACCTAGTCAAAGTGATACTTATGTAGAGGATCAGCGTAACTCTGATGAAATTGAAAAAGATTTTTTAGATCAAGCGACCATAATTAATCCTTACGTAGATTTTTTTTATTTAGATGTTTTATCTAGTGGTAAAGAATTAGATATTGCATCTAATGTAGCTGCTAAACTTAAAAAACCTATTCTAGCTGGTGTTCATTTAAAAAAAAATTGCTTACTTCCATCAGGCGAGTCTATTTCAGAAGTTGTTAAAAAATACAGAAATGAAAATTGGCTTGGTTTAATAGGTGCTTGTGTATCACCTGAAATTGTTGAAAGATCTATTGAAGAACTAAGAGAAATTAATTTACCTTTTGGATTTAAAGCTAATTTATGGAAAATAGAAGAACCTGGACCACAAAAAACATTTAATACTGCTAAACATAATGAGATTGGAACTAATCCAAACATAGTATTTGGAAAAAGAGACAAATATGACCCAAAATTATTTTATGAATTTTCTGAAAAAATCAAAGAAAAAGGTGCAACTATTCTTGGTGGGTGTTGCGAAACTAGACCTTCACATATTGAAGCAATAGCAAAGCTTAAATAGTTTTATTATTATCAGCTTTTTTTACAAAATAGATACCAATACAAACTGCTATTAAAGAAATTAATACTTTAATTGTTATTAGTTCTTTCAGGAATATATAACCCAAAATAGTTCCAAATATTGGTATGAGATAAGAAACTTGAGATTGAAAGATTAAACCATTATTTTTTAAAATCCTAAATCTTAATAACCAAGCAAAACCAGTTGGTACAATACCAAGATAAATAACAGATATAAGTGAGTCTGTTCTTGGAATTGATTGCCAAGGCTGTTCAATAAAACTTACTAATGGAATTAAAATTATAATTGCCCAAATTAAAATTGAACCAGTTACATTTTCATTTTTTTTTTTGCTAATTTTTAATGTTAAAACTCCACCTATTACATAACAGGTTGATCCAAGCAATATTAACAATGCTGAAATAAAATTATTTTCATCAATTAAAATATTATCTGAAAATAAAAATATTATTCCTGAAAAACCAATTAAAATTCCAAATGTTTTTATTAAATTAAATTTTTCATTTTTAGTATAAAAATGACCTAAAACTGTTGAGCTCAACGGTGTTGTTGACATTAAAATAGCTGCGAGATTACTTTGAACAGATTTTACTCCATAAGCTATTAAAAAAAATGGAGCTACTAAGTTAATAAATCCAATCATTGCAAACCAATGCCAGTCTTTTGAAAAAGCCTCAATTTTAATATTTTTATAATAACAAAGAAGCAAAACTGGAATAGCTCCAAAAAAAACTCTTAAAAAAGCAATGGTTACTGGTCCAAAAGAATAAGTTGCAATCTTTATGTTAAAAAATGCTGAAGCCCAAATTAGAGCTAATACAGTTAATAATATGTAATCAATTAATTTTGGTTGTCTCATTCAGTAATTTCTTTTATTTCGCCAGAGGTTAGTTTGGTTAATTGATTAAATTCTATTTTGAAAACACAATTTGGGTGACCTGCAGCTGCAAAAACTGTTTTAAATCTTTCTAGATTAGTATCAATATAGATTTTTACTTTACTTAAGTGCCCTACTGGAGAAACGCCTCCAATCGTATACCCAGTTATTTTTTTAACATCATCTGGTTTTGCCATCGAGACATCTTTTTCATCTAAGATTTTTTTAAGTTTATTTAATGAACACCTTTTGTCTCCTGAAACTAAACAAAGAACAAAACTATTCCCTGCACTAAAAAGCAAACTTTTAACAATTGCTCCAACATTACAACCTAAAGCTGTAGCAGCATCTTGTGCAGTCTTAGCTGTTTGCTTCAAAATTATAACATGAAGATTTTGATCAAATTTTTTTATTGATTTTTCAGCTCTTTTAACCGGTTCTTTTTCTAAAATAGTGTTCACTGTTTTTAAATTATTTGTTTAATAATATTGCATAAATACACCACTTATGTGAAAATTGCATAGGTGTTATTTATTAAATAAGCAATATCTTTTGGGATTTTTTTGTTATTTACCAACCATAAATTATATAGGAGATAAAATGAGTGCAGCAAATGTTTTAAAGTTTATAAAAAAAAAAGAGGTAGAATATGTAGATCTTAGATTTACTGATCCAAGAGGTAAACTTCAGCACGTGACACAAGATTTAAAAACAGTTGATGAGGACATGTTAAATGACGGTATATTTTTTGATGGATCTTCTATAGCAGGTTGGAAAGCAATTAATGAATCTGATATGATTTTAAAACCTGATTTATCTAGAACATTTTTAGATCCTTTTTTTTCTCATAATACTCTCGTAATCTTTTGTGATGTAATGGATCCAATAACTAAAAAATTTTATGAAAGAGATCCACGATCAACAGCAAAGAAAGCAGAAAAATTTTTAAAAAACTCTGGAATAGGTGATACTGCTTATTTTGGACCTGAAGCAGAATTTTTTGTATTTGACGACGTTAGATTTAAAAATGATATGAATGATACTGGTTTTGTAATTGATAGTACTGAAGGCCCTTACAATACTGGTAAAAAATATGACAATGGAAATATGGGTCATAGACCAGGGGTAAAGGGTGGATATTTTCCTGTTCCTCCCGTAGATGGTGGTCAAGATTTAAGGTCTGAGTGTTTAAAAGCAATGAAAGAAATGGGTGTAGAGGTCGAAAAGCATCACCATGAAGTTGCTCCAAGTCAGCACGAACTTGGAACGTTATTTAACACAATAGTAAATCAAGGAGATAACATGCAAATTTATAAGTATGCAGTTCATCAAGTTGCTCACTCATTTGGAAAAACAGCTACATTTATGCCTAAACCAGTAAAAGGGGATAATGGTTCAGGGATGCATGTTCATCAATCTATTTGGAAAAATAAAAAACCTTTATTTGCCGGAGACAAATATGCAGGTCTTTCAGATACATGCTTGTATTACATTGGTGGTATTATTAAACACGCAAGAGCATTGAATGCCTTTACCAATGCATCTACAAACAGTTATAAAAGATTAATTCCAGGTTTTGAGGCTCCAGTGCTTTTAGCTTATTCTTCAAGAAATAGATCAGCTAGTTGTAGAATTCCATTTTCATCAAGTAAAAATGGTAAGAGAGTTGAAGTAAGATTTCCAGACGCATCGGGGAATCCTTACTTAACTTTTTCTGCCATGTTAATGGCAGGTTTAGATGGTATTAAAAATAAAATTAAACCTGGTAAACCAATGGATGAGGATTTATATGCTTTGTCAGGTGATGAATTAAAAGGTATTCCTACAGTTTGTACATCCTTAAAAGGAGCATGTACTGCTTTAGATGGTGATAGAGATTTTTTAAAACAAGGTGGAGTGTTCACGGATGATCAGATAGATGCCTACATTGATTTAAAAATGGAAGAAGTAAAGCAATTTAGAGATACACCACATCCAATCGAGTTTCAAATGTATTATAGCTGCTAGTTTATAATAAAAACTATTTTGAGATTTTGATTAATGATTATACTTATTCAGAAAATTAACTACTGATTTTCTTTTTTCTCTTTTAGCTTCATCCAATGGCGTAGCTCCCCAGCGGTCACGAACATTTAAAGGGTGACCGTGAGTTATTAAATATTCTACTGCCTCCAAACTACCCTCGGCTGCAGCTAAATGTAAAGCAGTTCTTAAATCATAATCACCAGCATTCACAGGCACACCTTTGGCAACCAAATGACGAATATTGTCTACGTTATTTTCTGTTGCTGCAAAAAGTAATTCAATAACCATCAATTCATCTTCAAATTTTGCAATCTTATCCGTTTTACCTTTTGGATTTTCAACTAAATGGAAAGGCTCAGTATATTTAATATCCAATTTATTAAATAAATCGACAATCTTTTTATGATTATTATTTCTTGCATCAGAGATAGGATAACCTCCCCAACGATCAGGTATAGGTTTAACACCTTGATCTAACAAAAATTTTACAACTTCAAATTGGCCCTCTGCTGAGGCAAGATGCAAAGGTGTTCTAATGTCATAATCTCCTGTTTGGAGGTCTCGCTGTTGACTAACTAAACTTTCTAAAGTTCTTATATTACCGTTACTTGCTGCCCAAATTGCCTCTCCACAACTATCTGCCTTCCATCTTGCAATTGGTAATTTTGGATCGAGTCTACCAGTATCAGTCATAGTACCATCAAATGTATGAACTAAGTATTTAGATGTTAACCGTTTAGCCATTTCTAATCCACGAACACTGTTACCTTGTTTATCTAATCTAGGTGAAAAAATACAAACTCCCATAAGTTGAGGAACAACAAGTAGTATACCTCCACCTACACCACTTTTTGCGGGTAGACCAACCTCTTGAAAAAAAGTACCACTAGCATTATACATCCCGCTTGTCTGCAGCACTGGTAAACAGTTACGGACAGTTTTTTGACTTAGGACACGATGTTGAGAAATAGGACAAACACCACTATTTGCAAGTGTTGCTGCAGCCATTGCAACATCAGTAGCAGTCATTTCTAAGGAACAAATACTAAAATAAAGCTTTAGTGCCTCTGTGACTGCAGGTTCAATATAAAAATCAAATTCATCTTCATCTGGATGTATATCCCTATGTAGATCTGTTTTTGTGTGTGGTAAACTACCAGTCGCCATCAATAAATATCCCATGGCAATATTATTGTAGCCTTTGAAATTTTCCTGACGTGCCATATCTTTATTAAATCTCGGGATCTCAGCACTAGAACCATCATCTGCAGTCCAACCTACAAGGCTACCAAATTTTTGTCTGATGTATCTTAGTCTTTGAGTATAAGAGTCTTCTGGATTAATTAAGCCAGCTGTCATTATTGCACCAGCATTCACCATCGGATTAAAAGGAACACGAGAAAAACGTCCCTCTAAATTGTCTTTCGCATATTCTCCAGTGTAATTTCCTGATACGGTCCTAGCTAATAAAGTTAAATCATCAAATTGTCTTCCTGAGGGTTCCTGACCTACATGTTTATGTACCTTTTCCAAACCCATTTCCTCCATCGCAAAACAGTAATTAAATGGCTTACACATTGATTGTATAGAAAAATCTTTAAGTGAGTCACCTCTTTCATAAATTTGACCATCAATTGTAACTATAGCAATACCAAATTGATCTGGATCAACTTCTGCAAGCGGCGGAATATATGATGCTAATTCGCCAGCTTTCATTTTTTTTACTTCATCAAAAATTTTATCTAAGTTTTTAGAAAAATCAATAAAGTCAGGCAATGCTAACTGCCCTCTCAAAGCTTTTTCTACTAAAAGACCAGATGTTCTTATAATACTAATAAAATCCTCAAAAACGATTGTATCACCATGAGCTTCAAGTCTTTTAAAAAGGCTTTGAAGTCTACTATCATTTGGCTTTAGACCAGAGTTACCTAAAGCATCTTTTAATTTTTTACTTTCTACAAAATTTTGACCATTTTCACACAAAGAAAAAAATAAGTCTGCTTCTCTTTTTGATTTGGCTCTTAAAGATTCTAATTGTGAAATTTTTTCTTTACTCATATTAAAAATTAAAAATAAATTTATTTTAGAAAATTTTAGTATATGTGTAAATATTATTATTAATTATGAATTAATTAACCTTGAAAGATTCACCACAACCACATCTTTCTGTTTCGTTAGGATTATTAAACACAAAAGATGAGGAGAGCTCTTCTTTTTTATAATCCATTTCAGTACCCAATAAATACATTACAGCTGCAGAGTCTATAAATACTTTAACTCCTTTATCTTCAATTATTTCATCATTTGGGTTAACATCTTTTGTGTATTCCATAACATAAGACATTCCTGCACATCCTCCTGATTTTACAGAAACTCTTACTCCTAAAGAGTCTTTTTCAGCATTAGACATGATTTCTTTTATTCTTGATGCTGCATTGTCACTTAATTTAATTATAGGATTCATTATAAATTTAACTCCAGTTTAGCCACATCTGACATCATATCTTTGTTCCAAGGAGGATCCCATACCAATTCAAGATCAACATCCTCAATTCCTTCTACTTGCATAACTCCCTCTTTAACTTCTTTTGGTAAACTTTCAGCTACAGGGCAATTAGGTGTTGTTAGTGTCATTTTTATTTTTGCAAAGTTATCATTCTCAACAATAATATCATAGATCAAACCTAATTCATAAATATTCACAGGTAACTCAGGATCATAAATTTTTCTAATTTCTTCAATTATTTGTTCTTTTTTATTCATATTAATTTAATCTTCTGTTTTAACCGGTTCTTTTTTATTTTCAAATGCAGAAACTAATGTATGCCATGATAAAGTTGCACATTTAACTCTCATTGGATATTGTTTTACACCTGACAAACACATTAGCTTTGTTTTTTCATCTTCTCCTAAGTTTTCGGATTTTAGCTCAGGATTCTCTTTTATCATTCCTAAAAAATCTTCTACAATTTCTTTTGCTTCATGTTCATTTTTTCCTTTTATCAAATCAGTCATAATTGATGCTGATGCCATTGAAATAGCACAACCACTACCTTCAAATGAAATATCTTCAACAATTTTTTGCCCATTTAGTTTTAAATAAACATGAACATTGTCACCACATAAAGGATTATGACCCATAGCATCTTTATTAAAATCATCAGTCTTCCCTAGATTTCTTGGATTTTTACCATGTTCTAAAATTATTTCTTGATATAATTCTTTAAGGTTCATTTTAAGTTAAATATTTTTTTACAATTATTGATAGAACTATTTAGTTTATCAAGATCATCTTTAGTATTGTAAATTCCAACTGATGCTCTCGAACTTGCAGGTATGTTCAATTTATCATGAAGTATTTGACAACAATGATGACCAGCTCTTATTGCAACACCGTCTTCATCTAATATTGTTGCAACATCATGAGGATGAATACCTTCGATAGTAAAAGATAAAACTCCACCCTTATTTTTTGGATTACCAATTAATTTTACAGAATTATTTTTTTGTAATAATTCTTGACCGTATTCAACTAACTCAGCTTCATGCTTTATTATATTCTCTATTCCAATACTCTCTAAAAATTTAATAGACTGATCAAATGCAATTACTTGAGCTGTGGCCATAGTTCCTGCCTCATATTTATTAGGTAAATCACCATAGGAAATTCTATCTTTTTTAACTTCATTAATCATTCCTCCACCACCTTGATAAGGTGGTAATTCATCTAACCATTTTTTTTTTCCGTACAAAACACCAAGACCTGTAGGACCATACATTTTGTGACAAGAAATAGCATAAAAATCACAATCTAAGTCTTGCATATCTAATTTTAAATGAGGTGCTCCCTGACAACCATCAACAACAACAATTATACCTTTTGCATGAGCTAACTCTGTTATCTGTTTAATAGGCAATATTGCCCCAGTTACATTCGATAAATGTGTAATAGAGATAATCTTTGTTTTAGGAGTTATCTTTTTTTCAATCTCTTCTAAAGTAATTTCACCATCATCATTAATTTCAGCAAAATTAATTTTAATATTTTTTGACTTTCTTAAAAAATGCCAGGGTACGTAATTAGAATGGTGCTCTAATTCTGTGATAAGAATTTCATCATTTTCTTGTAAATAATTTTGGCCCAATGTATTTGCAACAAGGTTTAGTGCTTCTGTTGCACCTTTCGTAAATACAACCTCATTTTTATCTTTAGCGTTTATATATCTTTGAACTGAAGCTCTTGTGTTTTCATATAAGTTTGTTGCAGCAACAGCTAAATAATGAACACTTCTCCCAACATTTGAAAACTGTTTTGTATAAAATTCGTTAATTCTATCTATTACAACTTTTGGTTTTTGAGATGAGTTTGCGCTGTCTAAGTAAACTAAGTCATTATTTTGAATTTTTTCATCAAAAATTGGAAATTCTTTTTTAACTTGATTTATATTCATTCTTTTATACCTATCAAATTTTTAATTAAATTCTTTATTTCTGAATCGGTTATTTTTTCTACTACATCAAGTAAAAAACCATTAATTAATAATTCTCTTGATTGTTGATAGTTTAACCCCCTAGACATTAAATAAAATATTGAGTCTTCATTTAAGTTTCCAGAGGCTGATCCGTGTGAACATTTTACATCATCAGCATAAATTTCTAATTCTGGTTTAGCATTAAATTCTGACTCTTTATTTAATAAAATTGCTTTACTTAACTGATACCCATCTGTTTTTTGTGCTTCAGAATTAACATATATTTTACCTTGATATGCTGCTTTAGAACTATTTTCTAAAACACTTTTAATTAATTGATAGCTTTTAGTATTTTCAGTTAAATGATTAATTATTGTTCTAATTTCATGATGTTTATTATCATTTAAAGAAAAAATACCATTTACAAAAGCAGAAGAATATTTCCCATTTAAATTACAATTAATCTCATTTTTAAAAAAATTTGATCCTGCAGATAAAATAAATGTCTCTGAAATACTATCTTTATCCTGTTCAATATTATTAAAAGAGTATTTAATATTTTTATTTTCTAATTTATCTACTTTATAATTTTTTAAAACTGAATTTTCTTTTAAATCAAAGTTATAAAAAATATTTAAAAAATTTTTTTCAGATGTGTCATTAAATAAATCAATCAAACGCAAAGAGCTATTTTTATCTAGTTCAAATTCTAATCTTAAATTTATGTTTTTAGACCAAATTTTAGAATTAGTTGTATGATAAATAATAAGTGGTTTTGCTAATTGATAACCATCTTTAACCAATATTTTGAATGATTTGTTGGTAAATGCATTATTTAAATCAGAAAGAGAATTATTATCTAATTTATTAATACTTTCAGATTGATCAATTATTTCTATTTTATCTTTTTGTTCATAATCAAAATCAATTTTTTCAATTCTTCCATTTATAAAAACTAATTTATTATGCTCTAAACCATCTACAAATACTGAAGTATCAACTTTATTAGTATACGTGTAATCACTATAAAAACTTAGTTCTCCTATATCTTTTTTTATTATTTGATTTAGATCTGAAAATTTCCAATCTTCTTCTCTTTTATTTGGAAAACCTTTATTGATAAAATTATCCAAGTAAAATTGTTTTATTTCAATATCTTTTTGAGATAAATTTAAATTTTTTACAATATTATCAAAATCTTTTTGTAGTTGCTCTTTCATTTAATTAAAATTCTCATATCCTTTTTTTTCTAATTCTATAGCTAGTTCTGGCCCTCCAGATTTAATAATTTTTCCATCCATTAAAACATGAACATGATCAGGTTTGATATAGTCAAGCAATCTTTGATAGTGAGTAATTATTAAAAATGAGTTTTTATCATTTCTTAAAGTGTTCACTCCATCTGCTACAATTTTTAAAGCATCAATATCTAAACCAGAGTCTGTCTCATCTAAAATAGATAATTTAGGTGACAACATTGACATTTGTAAAATTTCATTTTTTTTCTTTTCTCCTCCAGAAAAACCAACATTTAATTGTCGGTTTAATTTTTCTTCATCAAATTTTAGTTCTTTTGACTTTTCTTTTACTAATTTAAGAAATTCGATAGCATCTAGTTCTTTTTCACCTCTTGCTTTCCTCACTGCATTTAATGAAGTTTTTAAAAATATATTTGTATTCACTCCAGGAATTTCTAAAGGGTATTGGAAGGCTAAAAAAATTCCTTTGTGAGCTCTTTCTTCTGTTTCAAGTTCAAATAAATCCTTTTCTTCAAAAAGAATTTCTCCTGAAACTTCATATCCTTTTTTTCCTGATAAAATATTTGATAATGTGCTTTTGCCCGAGCCATTTGGACCCATTATAGCATGAACTTCACCTCGATTTATATTGAGTGAAAGATCTTTTAATATATCTTTGTTGTCTATTTTTGCTTTTAAATTGTTTATTTTTAACATTATCCCACACTTCCTTCTAAACTTATTCCTACTAGTTTTTGAGCTTCAACTGCAAATTCCATGGGCAGTTGTTGCAAAACTTCTTTACAGAATCCATTTACTATTAACCCTACAGCCTCTTCTGCATTTAAACCTCTTTGTTGACAATAATGTAACTGCTCTTCGCTTATTTTTGATGTTGTTGCCTCATGAGCAATATTAGACTCTGAATTTTTATTTTTAATATATGGAACTGTGTGCGCTCCACATTTATTACCCATCAATAATGAATCGCATTGAGTATAATTATTAGAATTTGAGGCTTTTGACGAAATATCGACAAGTCCTCTATAAGTCATGTCAGAAAATCCTGCGCTTATACCCTTAGATATTATCTTGCTTTTTGTATTTTTACCCAAATGAATCATTTTTGTTCCAGTATCAGCTTTTTGGTGGTTATTAGTAATTGCAATTGAGTAAAATTCTCCAACTGAGTTATCACCTTTCAAAATACAACTAGGGTATTTCCATGTAATAGCAGATCCTGTCTCAACTTGAGTCCATGAAATTTTTGAATTTTTACCTTTACATAAACCGCGCTTGGTTACAAAATTATATATTCCACCCTTTCCATCTTTGTCTCCTGGGTACCAATTTTGAACTGTTGAATATTTTATTTCAGCATCATCAAGTGCGATCAACTCTACATTTGCAGCATGTAATTGATTTTCATCTCTCATTGGTGCAGTACAACCCTCTAAGTAACTCACATAGCTTCCTTTATCTGCAACAATTAAAGTTCTTTCAAACTGGCCTGTATTTGAGGCATTTATTCTAAAATAAGTAGATAATTCCATCGGACATCTTACACCTTCAGGTATGTAGGCAAATGATCCATCTGTAAAGACAGCAGAGTTAAGTGTAGCAAAAAAATGATCTGTAGTAGGTATTACAGATCCTAAATACTTCTTTACTAATTCTGGATGATTTTGAATTGCCTCAGATATGGGACAAAAAATAATTCCTAATTTAGATAACTCTTCTCTAAAAGTTGTGGCAACAGAAACTGAGTCAAATACTGCATCAACTGCAATACCATTTAATCTTGCTTGTTCTTGAAGAGGGATACCAAGTTTTTTATATGTTTCTAAAAGTTTTGGATCAAGCTCATCTAAATTTTTTGGTTTATCTTTCATACTTTTTGGTGCTGAATAATAATATAAATCTTGATAATCAATTTTTGGATATTTAGGTTTTTGCCAATCTGGCTCTTTAAGTTGTTTAAATCTCTCAAACGCTTTTAATCTAAATTCAAGCATCCATTGAGGTTCTTTTTTTATATTTGAAATAAATTTTATTACGTCTTCGTTTAATCCTTTTGGAGCTTTAGTATTTTCAATATCAGTTGAAAAACCATATTTATAATCTTTTAGATTTTCTATTTCTTTTTGTCTATTATCCATTTTATATTCTATTCTCATTATTAGATTTTAATAAATCTTCTAAACTTTTTTTGTCGAAAAAACTGTTAATATGATTTTCTAATTCATCCCAAAGATTATGTGTTACACACTTGGTTGCCTTACCATTACATCCTTTTTTAGAATCTTTTTTACATTTTACAGTTTTAACTTTTTCATCAACTGCATGAAATATATTGGTAAGTTTTATTTCATTTGGTTTTTTTGATAAAACATATCCCCCTTGTGTTCCTCTGATACTTTTCACAATTTGATCTTTCTTTAATTTAGAAAAAATTTGCTCAAGATAATCTAATGAAATACCTTGTCTTAAAGATATGTCTCTTAGAGAGACTGGATTGATGTTGTTAAACCTAGCTAAGTCAACTAATGCCATTACAGCATATCTACCTTTAGAAGTTAGTTTCATATTACCCTTTAATTTTCAGGCTTTTTATACATACCTGACTAAATTGGTCAAGTATAGTTTTAAAAAAAAAGTTAACATATTGTCGCTCGGTTATGATAAATGTAATTTTTTTTTGAGAATAATAATCAATATCGTACATGGAAAATAAAATTTTAGAAATATTCATTCCAGGACCAGCTGGAAGACTTGAAGCTAAATATTATAAAAGTAAAAAAAATACCTCTCCAATTGCATTGGTACTTCAACCTCATCCTCAATATGGTGGAACAATGAATAATAAAGTGGTCGTAG
Source organism: uncultured Pelagibacteraceae bacterium (assembly GCA_902514755.1). Classification (GTDB taxonomy): domain Bacteria; phylum Pseudomonadota; class Alphaproteobacteria; order Pelagibacterales; family Pelagibacteraceae; genus Pelagibacter. The sequence goes on along the minus strand of CABXRY010000019.1, from coordinate 1,946 downwards.
ATACTTTTCACACATTTATGGATAATGACTTTTCAGTCTGTAGAGTAAATTTTAGAGGTGTTGGAAAAAGTGATGGTGAATTTGATAATGGTCAAGGTGAGTTAGCAGATGCGGCAGCTGCATTAGACTGGTTAGAAAGAGAAAATTTTGATAATTCACAATGTTGGGTATCTGGATTTTCTTTTGGCTCCTTAATTGCAATGCAATTGTTAATGAGAAGACCTGAAATCAATAGATTTATTGCAATCTCTCCTCAACCTAATGTTTATGATTTTTCTTTTTTATCTCCATGTCCAACATCGGGCTTAATGATTTATGGAAAAAAAGATGAACTTGTACCTTTAGAGTATATTAAAGAACTAGATAAAAGATTAAGTGCTCAAAAAGGTATTAAAGTTGAATTTCAAGCAGTTGGTGATGCAAATCATTTTTTTTCAAAAACAGAAAATGAATTAGTAAAAAATTTAGATAAATATATAAAAAAAGAAACAGCTTTATATTAATTAAAAATTTTCAACTATCTTTCCTCCAACCGTTGGCTTATCACAACCTGTTGTTTTTGGAAATGATATTGGCAAATTTAAAAAAGATCTAATTGCAAGATAACCAAAGGCTTGTGACTCAATATAATCTCCATCATATTCATAATTATCAATTATATCTAAACTTATATTTGTTTGGTTTGATGAATATTTTTTAATACAATTTATTAAAAAAATATTTTTCCTACCCCCACCACATATTAAATATTTGATATTTTTACTTTTATCTTTATTTGAGTATTCAATGCCTTTTGCAATTAAATATGCTGTAAAATTTGTGATAGTTGCACATCCATCTTCAAACGACAATCCACGAGCAAAAGAGGTGTCAAAATTTTTTATGTCTAACGATTTATCATAAGATTGAATTTCAAAGTTATCTATTGCCTGATTTAATATTAATTGATCAATTTTTCCAGATTGAGCTATTAGACCGTCGTTATCAAATTTTTTTTTTGAATTTATTCTTATCCATTCATCAATTAAACAATTACCAGGTCCCGAGTCAAAAGCTTCAATATTTTCCTCTATGTTTCCGTTTGCTTCTAATACTTTTGTAATATTTGAAATTCCACCAATGTTGATAAAACCAATTGGGAATTGAATTTGATTTTTCTTATTTATATATTTTGATACAAGATTATGGAATATTGGCGTTAAAGGTGCGCCCTGACCATTATTTTTAATATCTTTTTGTCTAAAATCAAAAATAACTTTCTTTTTAACTAACTGAGATAGCAATTTACCATCACCAAGTTGCTTAGTGATTTTTTTTTCAGGATTGTGGTAAATTGTTTGTCCATGAAATCCAATTAAGTCAATTTTATCATCATATTTTAATGATATTTGGTCAATAATTTTACAATGAAATATTGTAATTTCTCTCTCTATTTTATGTATTGTTGATGAATATTTCTCTAAATCTTCAAAATTTAAAATGAGATTTCTTAAGCCAATTAAACGTTGATGAAGGTTGATATCATATTCATGATATTCATTTAAAATTTTAGTAAATTTATCAATTCCATTTGATCTTATTAAAGATGCATCAACACCGTCCATTGAAGTACCACTCATTAATCCTATAGCAGTAAATATTTTATTATTCATTGATATTCTTTTTAATAAAAATTTGTATATTGTAACTATAATCTTATGAATAAATTTTTAAAAGAATTTAAAGATAGGGGTTTTTTCTATCAATGCACTAATGAAACTGAATTATCTGATTTAATGGATAATGAGAAGATTAAAGGTTACATTGGTTTTGATTGTACCGCCGAAAGTTTGCATGTGGGTAGCTTATTGCAAATAATGTGTCTTAGATTGCTTCAAAAAAATGGCCATAGACCAATTATATTACTTGGTGGAGGTACAACAAGGATAGGTGATCCATCAGGAAAA
>CABXRY010000018.1 GCA_902514755.1 uncultured Pelagibacteraceae bacterium | reverse complement strand
TTTTTCAGAGATATTATTTTGAAGAGCAACTTTTTTAAAATCTTTTTTCCAAATTTTAAATTCTAAATTTTCATCTGAAAAAGCTGGTATAAAATTTAATATAAGAAAAATTACTATTGAACTAATCAGTTTCATATAAGTCTTTTAAATATATAATTACAGCAATCCAAATAAAAATAAAGCTAACTAATTTTGTTATTGAAAAAGGCTCTTCATAATAAAAAAAGCCAAGTAAAAACTGAAGAGTTGGTGTTATATAAAAAATCATTCCAGTAGGTCCTAGGCCACTTAATTCAACACCTCTTACGTATAGAAATAATGGTATCACAGTCATTGGACCAGCTAAAAATATGAATAGCATCATTGGTGGATTAGATAATTGAAAATCATTATGATTATTTGAAGCAATTAGATAAAAAGCTAAAGCTGCAAATGGTAGTATATAAAGACTTTCAATTAACAAACCAATATCTGTATCAATATTTATTTTTTTTCTTATTAGATTATAAAAACTCCAGCTAAGAGCTACAATTATGCCGACCCAAGGCAATGATTTAAAGCTTACTAATATTAAATATAAAATTGAAAATATAACAAGTATAATTGAAAATATACGTTTCTTATTAAGTTTTTCTTTAAAGAAAATATAGCCAAGTAATACACTTAATATCGGCATCATAAAATAACCGAAGCTTGCATCTATTATTCTATCTGTTGCAATAGCATATATCCATACTGCCCAATTGATAAATATAAGTAAACCTGAAAAAAATAGATAAATTAAATGTTTTTTGTTTGTAATACTGTTAAAGAAAATATCCCATTTAGAAAAAAGAAAAGTTGATATTACTAATGTAAATGTAGTCCAAAGACATCTATGAACAACAAGTTCTACATGACCAATATAAGCTATATATTTAAAATAAAGTACACCAATAAAACCCCACCAAAAAGAACCGAAACCAGCTAGCAACAACCCTTTATTAAAATCTTTATTCATTGGAAATTTATTGTCTATTAATAAAAGCTTTTATTAGACTATTTTATGGTTGAATTAAATAATTAAAATAATAAAACCTGTTGCACGGAGAGATGGCTGAGCGGTTGAAAGCACCGGTCTTGAAAACCGGCAAAGGGGCAACTCTTTCCTGGGTTCGAATCCCAGTCTCTCCGCCAAATATTATTAATCTTCATTATTATATTTAAAACTTTTAAATAATTTGAGTACATTGGTTTCATCAAATTTGATCTCGTTATCAATACCATTGAAAAAATTATAGAGACTTGTGTCATCAATATCTAACAATTTTTCTAAATCTATTAATTCATCTTGGTTTAATTGATTAATATATTTTTTTGTGAAAGCACCTAAAAGTTTATCCATTTCTTTGGTTCCTCTATAATTGGATCTGTAAATAATTTTTTTCTTTAATTGATCTATATTGAAGCTCATAATTAGAATATATTAGTTGAATATGAATAATAAAAGTAATTATCAATATTTATTATCAGATTTAACCGCATTAAAAGGCGTTGGAATTAAAATTACTAATTTACTCAAAAAAAAAAATATAAATAATATATTTGATTTATTGTGGAAATTACCAAAATCATCCACAGATAGGAGTTTTTCCACCAAAATCGTAGAACTTCGCATCGGTGTTGAACAAACTGTTACAATTGTTCCTCAAAAATATTCATTTCCCAGAATTAAAAATCTACCAAATAAAGTTTTATGCAAAGATGAAACTGGAGAAATAGATTGTATTTTTTTCAATAGTTATGAAGGGTATGTAAAGAAAATTCTTCCTATTGGTAAGGAGATAACAGTAAGTGGTAAAATTGGTTATTTTAGAAATAGATATCAATTAACTAATCCAAAATATATATCAGAAGATGCATCTCTGATAAAACAATCTCACAATACTTACTCCCTTACTGAAGGTATATCTGAGAAAATATATAATAAAATTATAAATCAAATTATTGAAAATTTACCTATCTTAAATGAATGGCATTCTAAAAGTATATTGAAGAAATTTGATAATATTAGCTGGAATGACTCAATAAAAGCTCTACACAAACCAGATAATATAGGTGCCTTTAAAGAAAATTTTTATCAAAGACTTGCTTTTGATGAAATATTTTCAACTTTTTTAGTTAATTCTGAAATAAGAAAAAAAATAAAAAAAAATAAAAAATTGAATAAAATTATAAATATTCAGAAACAAAACAGCATTATTAAAAAATTAGATTTTTCTCTTACAAATGATCAAATTAAATCACTAAAAGAAATTAATAATGATTTAAGCTCGTCTAATAAAATGTTTAGACTTTTACAAGGTGACGTTGGAAGTGGAAAAACAATAGTATCATTACTAGCTGCATACAATAGTGTTAATGCAGGATTTCAGGTAGCAGTAATGGCTCCTACTGAAATTCTATCGAGACAACATTTTGCTTTAGCAAAAAAAATTTTTTCAAAAAATTTAAGATTAGAATTAATTTCTGGTAAATCTATATATAAAGAAAAACAAGTAATATTAGATAATCTTTGTAATCATAAAATTGACATAATATTTGGAACACATGCTATATTTCAAAAAAAAGTGAATTTCAAAAAGCTTGGATTAATTATTATTGATGAGCAACACAAGTTTGGTGTTAACCAAAGAAAAAGATTATCTGATAAAGGTGGTGTTAACTGTGATGTTTTATTAATGACAGCAACCCCTATTCCTAGAACTTTAACAATGACTGTGTATGGAGATATGGACCTTTCTATTATACGTGAAAAACCTCAATCAAGAAAACCGATAAAAACATACAGTAAATTAGAAAGTAAAGTTGATGATGTTATTCAATTTATTAAAAAAGAAATCAAACTAGGAAACCAAATATTTTGGGTATGTCCATTAATTGATGAGTCTAAAAAGATTGATCATTCCTCAGCTATTAAAAAATTTGAATTTTTGAAAAAAAAATTTCCAAATAAAGTATCCTTATTACATGGGAAAACTGATACTGAAAAAAAAGAAAAAATTTTAAATAATTTTTTAAACAGAAAATTTGATATATTGGTTTCAACCACGATAATCGAAGTAGGAATTGACTTCCCTAATGCCAATGTAATTATCATAGAAAATGCTAATAAATTTGGATTATCGCAGTTACACCAACTACGAGGTAGAGTTGGTAGAGGTGATAAAGACTCAACATGTATATTAATGTTTAAATCTAACTTAAGTGAAAATGCAAAAAAAAGAATTAATATTTTGAAACAAAATAATGATGGCTTTATCATTTCTGAAGAAGATATGAAAATCAGAGGTTTTGGAGATATTTTAGGATTTAAACAAAGTGGTATTAAGAATTTTAAGTTAGCTGATCCTATTCATAATAGTGATTTATTTCTTTTGGCTGAAAAAGAAATGAAAAGAATTGAAAAATCTAATGAAGATATTTCTAAATATAAACCTTTAGTAAAATTATATGATAGAGCTGATATAATTAACGATTTAGCCTAAGATTTTTTTGTAGATGTTCCAGCCGAAACTATAAATTTTGAAGCCTCTTCAAAACTCATGTTTAGATAAATTACATCATCTATTGGAAACATTAGTAAAAAACCACTAGTTGGATTTGGTGTGGTTGGAACAAAAACATTTATTAATTTTTTGTTGGTCTTTTCTGCCATTTCACCTGTGTTTTCTTTTGTAGCAAAGCCAACAGCCCAAACACCTTTTCTTGGATACTCAATTAAAACAACACTTTTTTTATTATCATCTTTTTTTGAAAATGTTTCTGTCATTTGAACAATTGCCGAATAAACAGTTCTTAAAAAAGGAATTCTTTTAAAAAGATCATCAATTAATTTTAAAATTCTTCTTCCAAAAAAAGATAAGGAAATACCACCAACTAAAGTAATGAAAATTACAGATATAATAATTTCTACACCAGGTATATTAAAAGGCAAATAACTATTAGGATTAATATTTTTAGGAATTAAATTAGAAGATATACCTATTAAAATCTTGCTGAGATAAAGTGTAAATCCAATTGGTATTAAAACAACTACACCTGTTATAAAATAATTTCTTAGAGTTAATGATATGGATTTTTTACTTGGATTTTTTGCCATAAGATCAATTAAAACTTGAGTAAATAACAAAACTAATTGCAATAATAAATAGAACTAATAAAATTTTGTTATTAAGATTCATTTTATAATGTTATTATCAATTTTATACAAAAATGAATAGAAGAAAATTTTTATCATACTTAGGTTGTGGCTGTTGCAGTTTCGTTCTGCCCTCTTGTACAACAGCTCCGATAACTGAAAGAAAACAATTAAAGATTGTTTCAGAAGCTAATTTAAACGCTCGAGCTGCTAAAATTTATGAAAAAATTAAAGAAAAAGAAAAAATGAGTGATGATACAAATACACTTAATGAAATTAAAGAAATAGGAAAAAGAATGGAAGATTCGATTTCAGAATATTTTGATAGAGAAAATTTAGATGATCCAACAAAAAATTTTGATTGGGAATATATCTTAATAGATAAAAAAAAAGTACGAAATGCTTGGTGTATGCCAGGAGGAAAGATTGCCGTATACACAGGTATTTTAGATGCAACAAAAAATACAAATGGTCTTGCTGCAGTAATGGGTCATGAAATTGCTCATGCAGTTGCAAAACATTCTGTAGAAAGAGCTAGTAGAGGAACTTTAGTAAATGTTGGAACTAAAATTATTGATATAGCGAGTGGTGGAATTTTGTCTGATATTAACAGAACTACTGGACAAAACACTGTTGGTTTACTTACTCAACTTGGAATTTTAAATCCCTTTAATAGAAAACAAGAAAGCGAAGCAGACTATTTAGGAATGATTTTTTCTTCATTATCCGGTTATGATATTAGAGAAACTACAAAAATATGGGAGAGAATGAAAAAGCTTAATAAAGGAAAAGAACCTCCAGAATTTATGAGTACACATCCATCATCAGATAACAGAATTAGATATTTAAACGAAAAAATGAATGAAGTAATTTTAGATTATCCCCCAATAAAACTTACTTAATTCAAATAGTGGTGAGCCCTGATGGACTCGAACCATCGACCCATTCCTTAAAAGGGAATTGCTCTACCAACTGAGCTAAGGGCCCCCAGATATTCAAATTGATTAGTTGTTATATACAGAATTATTTAAATTTTTCAAACGTCAAATTGAACAAAAAAAATAAAATTCTACTACAACTTTTCAATGTATTTATCATGAAATTGATCATATGTACCTTCAAAAATATTTTTTCTAATAGCTAGCATTAATTCTTGGTAAAAATTTATATTATGAAGTGTTAAAAGCATCGAAGCTAATATCTCATTAGTATTAAATAAATGATTTAAATAATTTTTTGAGTATTTGTTTAGATTTAAATTGCTACAATTAGAGTCTAAAGGTGTATTGTCATTCTGGTATTTATTGTTCTTAATATTAATTCTTCCATCCCAAGTAAATGCCAAACCAGTTCTCCCAGATCTTGAAGGTAAAACACAATCAAACATATCAATACCTCTTTTTACAGCACCTATTATATCTGATGGAGTACCTACACCCATTAAATAATGAGGTTTATTATTTGGAAGATGTTCTTTAATATCATCTAATACTTCAAACATTTCACTTTGAGATTCACCTACTGCTAAACCACCCATAGCATATCCATCAAAACCAATTTTAATTAGTTCATTTAAAGATTTAATTCTAAGTTCTTTAAACAACCCCCCTTGAACAATACCAAAAAGTGCTTTATGTGGATTTTGTCCAAATGCTTTTTTTGATCTTTCTGCCCAATACAATGATAGTTTCATTGAATTTTTAATTAATTCATAGTCATTGGATTTTTTAGGACACTCATCCATAATCATTACTATATCTGAGTTCAGTCCTAGTTGAATTCTTATACTTTCCTCAGGACTTAAAATAAACTTTTTACCATCTACATGAGAATTAAAAATTGCTCCTCTCTCTCTATCAATTTTATTTAGTTTTGATAATGACATAACTTGAAAACCACCAGAGTCTGTAAGTATAGGCATACTACAATTCATAAACTCGTGTAGACCACCTGCTGATTTAATTCTATCAACACCAGGTCTAATCATTAAATGATAAGTGTTTGATAATATAATTTCTGAGCCAGTTTTTTTAATATCATCTATTGTGCAGGCTTTAACTGTTGCTTGTGTACCAACAGGCATAAAAGCAGGTGTATTAATATTACCCCTATGTGTTTCTATTAATCCACATCTTGCAAATTTATCTTGATGTAAAACTTTAAAGGCAAATTTTTTCAATGCCATTTAAAAAGTTTATTGTGATTTAAAACTAATAATTTTATCTGGATCTGATACAGCTCCATTATTGCTATCATCACCTCTTTTAATCATATCAACAAATTCCATTCCCTCTAAAACTTTTCCAAAAACTGTGTATTGTCTATCTAAGAATGGTGCAGGTTTAAAACATATGAAGAATTGACTATTTGCAGAGTCTGGATCAGATGATCTTGCCATTGAAAGAGTGCCTCTGTCATGTGGTAAACTATTAAATTCTTGTTTAAGATCTGGTAAATTAGATCCTCCCATACCTGCTCTACTTAGATTAAAAGTATTTGAACTTGAATTTCCAAATTTAATATCACCAGTTTGTGCCATGAAACCATCAATTACACGATGAAATACTACATCGTTATACTGACCGCTATCAGCTAATTCTTTTATTCTTTTAACATGATTTGGAGCAACATCTTCAAATAACTCTATTTTAACGTCACCATCTTTTAATTTTAAAATCATTATATTCTCCTGGGCTATTGATTGATTAATAATTGTAAAAAATAAAATAAATATTTTTATAAGAAATTTATTCATATTTTTCTTTTAAAGATTTAATTGTACTTTTGGTAGTAAATTTTTTTATATCACCATTTAATTTAACAATTTCTTTAACAAATTTTGAAGATATTATTTGACTTTCTACATCTGACATTAAGAAAATTGTTTCAATATTGTTATTTAATTTTCTATTCATTCCAGCTAATTGGAATTCATATTCAAAATCAGATACAGCTCTTAAGCCCCTTAAAATAATATTAGATTTATACTTTTTACATAAATCAGTTGTAAGAGAACTAAAAGAAACAACTGTTATTTTATTTTTATTTAATTTTAGATCTTTAAATAAAGCTTTATTGACAATATCTATTCTTTCATCTGAACTAAATAAGTAATTTTTATTACTAACATCAGATACTCCAACAACTATCTTATCAAACAACTTCAGCGATTTTTTAATGACATCAATATGACCATACGTAATAGGATCAAATGTTCCAGGATAAATTGCTACTTTATTCATTAAATTAAATTATCATCGATTTTGATGGCAGATACAACTTTTTCTTCTCCAGAAAGTTTTATAATTCTAACCCCTTGAGTATTTCTACCTGCTGTTCTAATTTCTTTTACAGCAACTCTGATTACCCTACCTTTATTTGTAGATATAAGTATTTCATCACCTTCAAAGACAGGGAAAGAAGAAGTAATATTTCCATTTCTTGGAGAGTTTACAATACCAATAATACCCTTGCCACCTCTATTGGTAACTCTGTAATCTATATGAGATGTTTTTTTACCATATCCATTTTCACTTATAGATAATACAAATTTTTCTTTAGCTCTGATCTCAGATTTTTCATCCTTAGATTTCTTACCATTTTTTTTAATTTTATCATTGTCTATGACTGATAATGAAACAATCTGATCGTTTAGAGCCAATTCAATTCCCTTAATTCCTTTTGAAGATCTACCTTTAAATACTCTTAATTTTTTTGCTTCAAATCTAATACATTTACCAAACTTAGTACTTAAGATAACATCTTGGTCATCTTTACAAATTTTAACTCCAACAATTTTATCATTATTGTCAAGTTTCATTGCAATTTTACCAGAGGCATTAATTGATGAAAAATCTTCTAGGCTATTTTTCCTAACCTTACCTTGAGCTGTAGCAAAAATTATTTGGTAATTTTTTAAGTCAGTTTCATTTTCTGGCATTGGCATAATAGAGCTAATTGATTGGTGGCTTTTCAAAGGTAAAATATTAAATAATGACTTACCTTTTGATGATGATGAGCCTTCTGGAATTTTCCATGCTTTAACTTTATAAACCAAACCTTCAGTTGAAAAAAATAAAACAGATGTATGAGTATTTACTGAAAGTGTTTGAACAACGGAGTCTTGGTCTCTTGTTGTTATTCCTGACTTTCCCTTTCCGCCTCTTTTTTGCTGTTTTACGCTATCTAAAGAACCTCTCTTAATGTAACCTTGTAAGGTAACAGTTATAATTACAGATTGTTTTTGAATTGTTTCTTCAATGTCATAATTTAAAACAGCATCAATAATCTCAGTTCTTCTTGGAACTGCAAACTTCTCTTTTATATTCTTCAATTCATCACTAATAACTTTTAAAAGTTCTTTTTTAGATGAAATAATTTTTTTATATTTTGCTATTAATTCAGCTAACTTTTTTATTTCAACTTCAATTTCATTAATTCCAAGTGCAGTTAATTTTTGAAGTCTAAGTTCTAATATAGCTATAACTTGAGGTTCAGATAAGGAATATAAACCTTTGTTTTTTTTTTCTTCAACTAAAGAAATTAATTTTTGAGATTTGTTAATTTTCCATTTAGTTTTTAATATAGCTTGTTTTGCATCCTCAGGTGTTTTTGAAGATCGAATAATTTTAATAATTTTATCTAAGTTTTCAACCGATACAGATAATCCAACTAATATGCGAGCTCTTTCTTCAGCTTTTTGTAAATCATATTTAGTCTTCTTGATTACGACATCTTCTCTAAAAGATAGAAAGTTTGATAAGAAATCTTTTAATGTGCATGTTTTAGGTTTTCCCTCAACGATAGCCAAAGTATTAAAACCAAAAGAACTCTCAATTTGCGTATTCTTATAAAGTTGTCTTTTTATTGTCTCAGGTTCAACACCATTTCTTAAGTCTATTGCAACTCTTATACCCTCTCTATTAGATTCATCTCTAATATCTTTAATACCTTCAATTTTTTTTTCTCTAACTAATTGTGCAATTCTTTCATTTAAAACTGATTTGTTAACCTGATAAGGTATTGAGGTAATTACTAATCTTTCTCTTCCATTTTTTAAACTTTCAACAGAAACTTCACCTCTAATTTTGAAGGATCCTCTTCCATTATTATAGCCCTGTTTTATAATATCTTTACCAATTATAACTCCTCCAGTTGGAAAATCAGGACCCGGAACATGTTTCATTAATTCTCTAATCTTTATATCTTTATTATCTATTAAAGCTAAAGTTCCATTTATAATTTCACCTAAATTATGGGGAGGAATACTTGTTGCCATTCCAACCGCTATACCACCAGCACCATTTACTAAAAGGTTTGGATATTGAGCGGGTAAAACTGTAGGTTCTTTTTCTGTTTCATCATAATTGCTTTTAAATGAAATGGTGTTTTTTTCTATATCATCAATTAAATATTGAGAAACTTTAGACAATCTTGTTTCTGTATATCTCATTGCAGCTGCAGGGTCTCCATCTATAGATCCAAAATTACCTTGGCCCTGAACCAAAGGAAGGCTCATTGAAAAATCTTGAACCATTCTTACTAACGCATCGTAAACTGATTGATCGCCATGTGGATGATATTTACCAATAACATCTCCAACAATCCTGGCAGATTTTCTAAATTGTTTAGACCAGTCATATCCACCTTTATACATTGCATATAAAATTCTTCTGTGAACAGGTTTTAAACCATCTCTAATATCTGGTAAGGCTCGACTTACAATAACACTCATTGCATACGATAAATATGATGAGCTCATCTCATCATGCATTGAGATTAATTTAATATTGTTATCTTTTGGAATTTCAGTTTTTTGCATAGATGTTAAAACGGAATTTCGTCGTCCATATCATTTGACACTTGAGAAGTATCCTCGATATTATTTTGTTGAGTAGTGTCGTTTTGAATACCACCACCTGAGCCCCCACCACCAAGCATTGTTAAAGTAGTGTTATACCCTTGAAGAACAATTTCAGTTGAATACTTATCTTGACCAGATTGTTCATCTTTCCATTTTCGTGTAGTCAGTTGGCCTTCGACATATATCTGAGCACCTTTTTTTAAGTATTGTTGAATAACATTTACTAGTCCCTCATTAAATACAACTATACGGTGCCATTCAGTTTTTTCTTTTTTTTCACCTGTATTCTTATCTTTCCAAGATTGACTTGTTGCTAAGCTTAGTCTTGCTACGCTTTTGCCATTTACCATTTGTTTTATCTCAGGATCTGCGCCCAAACGACCAATTAATAATACTTTATTTAAACTTCCAGCCATAATATTTAATATTTGTTAAATTAATTAATTAGATTTATATCACAATTCTTCTCATTATTAATTTTATTAACTCAAAGCAACAAAAAATATGATGAAAAAGATAGTTATAAAGGGCGCTAAAGAACATAATTTAAAGAATGTTTCTGTAGAAATACCCAAGGAGCAATTTGTCGTCATAACAGGCCTATCTGGTTCTGGAAAATCATCATTAGCTTTCGACACCATCTACGCAGAAGGTCAAAGAAGGTATGTTGAAAGTTTATCAGCATATGCAAGACAGTTTTTGGATAAGATGAAAAAACCAAATGTTGATCTTATAGAAGGTTTAAGTCCAGCTATTGCAATAGAGCAAAAAAATACCTCAAAAAATCCAAGATCTACAGTTGCAACAGTTACAGAAATTTATGATTACATGAGAGTTTTATATGCAAGAGCTGGAACTCCTTATTCGCCATTTACAGGTAAAGCAATTACTTCACAAACTATTACTCAAATAGTTGATCTTGTTAAAAAATTGCCAAAAAAATCAACCATATATATTTTTGCACCTGTAGTAAGAGGTCGTAAAGGTGAATATAAAAAAGATATTTTAAGTTATAAAAGAAGAGGATTTAGAAAAATAAAAATTGATAATGTTTTATACGATATAGAAAAATCTCCTAATTTAGATAAAAAATTTAAACACGACATATCAATACTTGTAGATAGAATTGTTTTAAATTCAAAACTTGGTAACAGATTAGCAGAGAGTATTGAAACAGCAGTAAATTTATCAAATGGATTAGTTTTTGTTGAGTATGAAGATGAAACATTGCCTCTGAAATTTAGAAAAACTGAAAAACTTATATACTCAACAAAATTTGCCTGTCCGGAAAGTGGTTTCACTATAGAGGAAATTGAACCTAGACTTTTTTCTTTTAATAGTCCTTATGGAGCTTGCGAAGAATGTGAGGGTATAGGAATAAAGTTAAATGTTGATCCAAATTTAGTTATCCCAGATGAAAGAAAAAGTATAGCTGATGGCGCTATTGAACCTTGGGCTAAATCTACAACTTTATATTATGCTCAAACTTTAGCATCAATAGCAAAACACTATGGTTTTTCATTAAATGATAAATGGAAAAAACTTCCAAAAAAAATTAAAGATATAATTTTGTATGGTTCAAATGATGAAGAGATCAAATTTAACTATGATGATGGCTATGAAAAATATTCACATAAAAAAACATTTGAGGGTGTAATTAACAATCTAGAAAGAAGATTTTTAGAGTCAGATAGTGAATGGAAACGTGAAGCAATAGCAGAATACCAATCTGATACAGCTTGTGAAGGTTGTAATGGTAATAGACTTAAAGAAGAAGCTTTATGTGTTAAAATTGATAATCACAACATTAGCGAAGTTACCCAAAAATCAATATTAGATGCAGCAGAATGGTTCAAAAATTTAGAAAAAAATCTTGATAATAGACAATTTAAAATAGCAGAACATGTTCTTAAAGAAATTAATGAGAGACTTACTTTCTTATTAAATGTTGGCTTAGATTATCTAACTTTAGCAAGAGAATCTGGCACACTTTCTGGTGGAGAAGCACAAAGAATAAGGTTAGCATCACAGATAGGATCTGGTTTAACTGGTGTTTTATATGTGCTTGATGAACCTTCAATTGGTTTACATCAAAAAGATAATGTTAAACTTATTAATGCTTTAAAAAGATTAAGAGATTTAGGAAATACAGTCATTGTTGTTGAGCATGATACTGAGACAATGGAAAATGCAGATCATATAATTGACTTAGGACCAGAAGCTGGGTCTAACGGTGGAGAAGTTACTGCTCATGGTACTTATGATGAAATTAAAAAGAATAAAAATAGCATCACTGGACAATATCTTTCAAATAAAAAGAAAATTGAAATACCAAACACTAGAAGATTGGCAAAAAATGGAAGATTTGTTGAAATTAATGGGGCAAGTGGAAACAATCTTAATAACGTAAATCTTCGAATACCAACTGGAAGTTTTACCTGTGTAACTGGAGTGTCAGGTAGTGGCAAATCAACTCTTGTTCTTCAAACATTGTATCATGCTCTTAATTTAACTCTTAATAGTAAAGCTAGAAAAGCTCCAAAAGCATTTAAAAGCTACAAAGGTGTAGAATTAATAGATAAAATTATTGATATCGACCAATCACCTATTGGAAGAACTCCTAGATCAAATCCAGCAACCTATACAGGTGCATTTGGTCCAATTAGAGATTGGTTTACAAGTTTACCAGAATCAAAAACTAGAGGTTATAAGCCTGGAAGATTTTCATTCAATGTCAAAGGTGGAAGATGTGAAGCTTGTGAAGGTGATGGTGTAATTACTTATGAAATGCATTTTTTACCTGATGTCTATATACAATGCGATGATTGTAAAGGAACCAGGTATAATAGAGAAACTCTTGAAATTAAATTTAAAGGTAAAAGTATTGCTGATGTTTTGGATATGTCTGTAGATGAAGGTTGTGAATATTTTGAAAATATATCTAATATTAAAACTAAGTTACTTACATTAAAAAAGGTTGGTTTAGGATATATTAAGATAGGTCAACAAGCTACTACACTTTCAGGCGGTGAAGCTCAAAGAATTAAATTAGCAAAAGAATTATCAAAACGATCAACAGGTCGAACTATGTACATCCTGGATGAACCAACAACAGGACTTCACCAACATGACATTAAAAAATTATTAGAAATACTCCATACATTTGTTAAACTTGGAAATACAGTTGTTGTTATTGAGCACAATCTTGATGTAATAAAAACTGCTGATTATATAGTCGATATGGGTCCAGAGGGCGGAGTAAAAGGTGGTTCTATTATTGCAGAAGGTAAACCTGAAGAAGTTTGTAAAATTAAAGAAAGTTACACAGGACAATTCTTAAAACCACTACTTCAATAAGGAGAATAATTAGAAGTGAATAAAGTATCTGAAAAAAAATCATTAAAAGATAAATTCAAAAAATATTTAGTAATTGGTAGTTTTTCATTTTTTCTTATAAAAGGTATAATTTGGCTAATTATCTTTATGATTGCAGGATTTAATTTAAATAGTATTAATAATTAAAGTTATATTATGACTGAAAATTTTGACAAAAAAATAGAATTTAAAGTATTCGGATTGAGTATTGAATACTTTTCGATTTTATTTGGTTTATTTTTATGTTTATGGGGAATTAGTATTAGTTTTATTGGTGATAGCAAGTCTTTAACATCCTACATACCTTCATTTATTGGTGCACCAATCATAATTTTTTCATATCTATCGGTTAAATTTGAAAATAAGAAAAAACTTTTTATGCATATAGTTGTAACTTTTGGATTGATATGTTTTTTAGGTGGTTTAGATTTTGTAAGATCAGCTTTTACTGGAAATATTTTTTCAAATATTTGGGCCGACATATCAAAATTAATGATGCTAATTACTGGTTTTTATTTTACTTTTCAATGTGTAAAGTCTTTTATACATGCAAGAAAAAATAATAATTAAATTTTAATCTAAAAGAGATTCAACAAATTCCCAGTCAATTAAATTTTCAACAAACTTATCTAAATATTCAGGTCTCTTATTTCTATAATCGATATAATAAGAATGCTCCCAAACATCACATCCAAGTATTGGCTTCATACCCTCAATTAAGGGATTTGCAGCATTAGCTGTTTTTGTAACTATTAATTTCCCCTCATGTATTGATAGCCAACACCATCCAGATCCAAATTGTGTTACACCAGCTTCTTTAAATTTATTTTTAAACGACTCAACATTTCCAAAATCAGAAATTATTCTCTTTTCTAATTTAGGTGGCATTGTCCCGCCTCCATTTGGCTTCATACATTTCCAGAATAAATTATGGTTCCAATGTTGACTTGCATTATTAAAAAGTCCCATCATTTTTTGATCCTTAGAACTTTTTAAAATGATTTCCTCCAGTGAATCATCTTTCATCTCAGTACCTTCAATGAATTCATTTAACTTTGTTATATATGTTTGATGATGTTTGCCGTGATGAAGGTCTAAAGTTTCCTCAGACATAATTGGAGATAATGCATTTTTTGCATAGTGTAGCTTGGGTAATTCGTGTTTCATAATTTTTAAATGTTAAAATAGGTTAAATTAATTAAAGTGAAATATTATTATATTAAATCTTTAAAATAGTGTATATTTTGACACATGGGTAACATTCTTTCATCATTATCAAAGACTATACACGCATCTGTTGGTCTTATGTTTTTATTATTTGTAGGACTATTTTATTTAAATGAGGGTTTTGCTTTTGATACTTTGTTCTGGAGTTGGTTGTTTAGGTACATTCATGTAATTGTTGCTATTATGTGGATTGGCTTACTTTGGTATTTCAATTTTGTTCAAATACCAAATATGGGTAAAATTCCAGATGAACAAAAACCAGCTATTGGTAAAGTGATTGCACCTGCTGCATTATTTTATTTTAGATGGGCTGCTGCATTTACAGTTTTATCTGGACTATTGTTAGCTTTATTTAATGGTTATTTACATGATGCTATGACTTTAAGCATTGGATCAGGTATACCAAAACACACAGCTATTGGTATAGGTATGTGGCTTGGTATTATAATGGCATATAATGTTTGGTTTGTAATATGGCCAAACCAAAGAAGAGCTTTAGGAATTGTAGATTGTGATCCAGATTTAAAAGCTAAATCGGCTAAAACTGCAATGTTGTTTTCAAGAACAAACACACTGCTTTCTCTACCAATGTTATTTACAATGGTGGCAGCTCAAAATCTTTATTAATTTTATTTTTCGTTATCGTCTCTAAGAACTGTTTTTTGAGATACTCTTAATCGTACTAAAACTGTATTAGCTATATAAATTGAAGAATATGTTCCGAATATAACTCCAAGTATCATTGCTAGTGAGAAACCTTTTAAAATCTCTCCACCAAAAAAATAAATAGCCAGTAAAGCAAGCAATGTAGTAGCAGAGGTAATTATTGTTCTAGATAATGTTTCATTAATTGAAATATTAGTAAGTTCAAAAATTTTAATATCAGAATATTTTCTCAAATTTTCACGTACACGATCAAAAATTACCACCGTATCATTCATAGAATAACCAACTATTGTTAAAACTGCTGCAATTATAGATAGATTAATTTCTAAACTAAATAATGAAAAAACACCTAATGTAACTATGACATCATGAAATAAAGCTAGTATTGCACCTAAACTAAATTGCCATTCAAATCTTATCCAAATATAGAATAACATGGCAGCTAATGATAATGAAATTGCAATAACTCCAGACTTTAATAATTCCGAACTAACCTTTGGTCCAACATTTTCAACTCTTCTAAAGTCAAAATTATTACCAAATGACTTATCTAAATTAATTTTAATTTCTTCAATTATATTTTTTTTGTTATCTTTATTTTCAAACTTAATTAAATAATCTGTGTCATTGCCAAATTTTTTAACAGAAACATCACCCAAATTCATCTGACTAAATTTATCTCTTAAAGAACTTACATTTATTTTCTTATCTGTAGATCTAAGTTCAATTAAAGTTCCACCTTTAAAATCAATACCAAAATTAAGACCTTTAAAGACTAATAGAACTAGCGACACAGTGATCAATAATGAAGAGACAACATTAAAATGGTTATAATATTTATTAAAAGCAATCATTAAATTAATTTATCCTTATCTCTATTTTTAGATACATAAAGACTAGTAAATAACCTCGCTATAAAATAAACTGAAAAAAGAGTAGTAAAAATTCCTACACCAAGAGTTACCGAAAAACCTTTTACAGGTCCAGAACCCATAAAGAAAAGTATTATTGCTGCTAGTAAAGTTGTTATATTAGCATCAATAATAGCTGTTCTAGATTTTGTATAACCACTATCAAAAGCTACAATATTGTTATTTTCATCTTTTAATTCCTCTTTAATTCTCTCAAAAATTAGAACGTTAGCATCTACAGCCATACCAACTGTCAATATTATTCCAGCAATACCAGGTAAAGTTAATGTCGCTTCAAATAAAGTTAATATTCCAAGTAAGATAAATAAATTTATAATTAAAGTTACATTTGTGATCAAACCAAAAACTCTATATTTTACAAACATAAAGATAATTACTAAAAGAAAACCAATGGCTAGAGCAATCATACCTGCGTTAATTGAGTCTTGTCCTAAATCTGGACCGACAGTTCTTTCTTCAATTATATTTAGAGGTGCTGGTAATGCTCCTGATCTTAATAATAGAGCTAAATCTGTTGCTGACTGAAAAGTGAATCCTCCACTAATTTGACCTGATCCACTTGCTATTGTGTCTCTTACAACTGGTGCACTTATAATTTTACCATCTAAAACAATTGCTAATTGTTTACCAATACCAGTTGATGTTGCTTTACCAAATCTTTTAGCTCCTACCCTGTCTAGTGAAAAAGATACTATTGTTTCGTTTGTTTGAGTATCCATTTTAGGTTGAGCATCTAAAAGATTATCTCCACTAATTATTATTCTTTTACTTACAGTTGCTTCATCAATGCCATCTTCAAATTTAAGTTTTTCAACTCCAAAACTGTCATTGTCAGTGTTGGTTACAAATCTAAAAGTTAAATTAGCAGTTTTTCCTAATAAAGATTTTACTCTCATAGGATCATCTAATCCGGGTAACTCAACTAGGATACGATTGTTTCCTCTTTTTAAAATATTAGGTTCATTAGTTCCTACTTCATCAATTCTTCTTCTTACAATTTCAATCGCTTGATCCTGTGAAGATGTTTTAAGAACTATTAAGCCCTGTCTTGAAAAATTTAATTTGAAGTTAAGACCTGTATCTTCAATTTCTAATTGATGAGATTTAAATCTTGGATAATAGGGATTTATGTCACTATTTTCATCTGTAAATGTGTCAATGATAGTTTGTTTATTTTGTTCTAAAACATTGAAATAGATGTTTTGATTTTCAATTTTAATATTATTTATCTTAATATCTTTTTCTTTAAAATAATTTCTAATACTGGTTGTTAAATTTTGAAGTTTTTGCTCTATAACTGGTGCATTATCAATCTCCAATAATAAATAAGATCCACCTTGAAGATCCAGTCCTAAATTTATTTTTTTATCAAAAAAACCATCATCAATTTCAAATAAATTAGATGAAGCAATTAAAACAAATAAAAGCGAAAAAAGAGCAATAAATAAAATTCTTAACTTTGAAAAATAAAGCACTTTGATTAAAAATTATTATTTTTTAACTTCTTGTGGATTGCCTTGAAGAGCTTGAATACCAGTAGCTTTAACTATTTCGACTTTAACATTGTCAGCTATTTCAACTTCAACTTTGTCATTATCAATTAATCTTTCTACAGTTCCTGTTATACCTCCAGAAGTGATAACTTTATCACCTCGTTTAAGTCCTTCAACCATAGCCTTATGCTCTTTTACTTTTTTTTGCTGTGGTCTGATTAAGAAAAAATAAAAAATTACAAAAATTAAAATTAACGGTATAAATTGTCCTATTCCTGAACCTTCCATAAATCTCCTTATAAATTAGCTGAATACTTATACTATCTTATTGATTAAAACAACTTTATTTGAGTGAAATTATTTCTAAATTGTTCATGTATGGTCTCAGTACCTCAGGGACAATTATTGAGCCATCTTTTTGTTGATAATTTTCTAATACAGCAATAAGAGTTCTACCAACAGCTAAACCACTGCCGTTTAAGGTACCAACAAATACAGTTTCTTTATTTTCATTTTTATATCTTGTCTTCATTCTTTGAGCTTGAAATGTTGAACAAGATGAACAGGAAGAAATTTCACGATATTGATCTTCTGAAGGAAGCCAAACTTCTATATCATATGTTTTTTCAGCACTAAACCCCATATCACCAGAACATAATATAATTTTTTTGTATGGAAGTTTTAACTTATCGAGAATGTCTGTAGCACAATCAGTCATTCTTTCTAATTCTGTTAAACAATTTTCTTTTTCTACAATACTAACCAATTCAACTTTATAAAATTGATGTTGTCTAATCATGCCCCTTGTATCTTTACCGTAGCTCCCTGCTTCTTTTCTAAAACATGGTGTTGAGGCAACAAATCTCATTGGAAGATTTTTTTTATCTATGATTTTATCTTTTACAATATTTGTCAAAATAACTTCGGCAGTAGGAATAAGAAATTTTCTGTCAGAACCTTGATCAAATTTAATCTCAAATTGATCATTTTCAAATTTCGGCAGTTGTCCTGTGCCAAACATAGTATTATCAGAAGCTATTAAAGGTGGAGAAATCTCTTTATATTCATTTATATTAATATGTGTATCAAGCATAAAATTCGATAATGCTCTTTCTAATAATGCGAGCTTATCTTTTACAAACACAAATCTTGAACCTGTGGTTTTGGTAGCAAGATCAAAATCTAGCATCTCCAATGCTTCACCTAATTCATAATGAGATTTAGGTTTAAAATCAAAATTTGGTATTTCACCTGATTTTGATATTTCAACATTATCATTTTCATCATTTCCTTCAGGAACATCAGAGTGTGGTATATTGGGAATATTCGACAAAATTTGATCTAATTCAATTTTTATTTTTTTTTGATTTTCAGTAACTTTGCCTAATTCAACAGATATTTCTTTAGATTTTGCAAACATGCTTTCATCTTTGGATTTTGAAATATCTTTTTTTTCTTTCTCTAAAGACTCTTTTTTTTGAATTAGCTTTCTATTTTCTTCGTCTAATTTTTGTAAATTTTGAAAATCAATATTAGTAGATCTGTTTTTTAAAGATTTAGCAAACTCAGAGAAATCATTTCTAATATCTTTTAAATTATGCATCAGTTTTTTCTAGTTTCTTATTTTCAATAAATTTTACTGAAAATATGGATAATTCATATAAAATTAACAAAGGTATAGCTAATCCAATTTGAGTTATAGGATCAGGTGGTGTTAATAATGCAGCAGCTGCAAAAATTATTACAACTACGTATTTTCTTCTTTCTCTTAAAAAATCACTATCTACGATCCCTACTCTCGCTAATAAACTTAAGACAACAGGCAACTGAAAACTTATACCAAAAGCAAATATAAGCTTCATCACAAGTGATAAATATTCATTTACTTTGGCTTCAAGCTGGATAGGTAAACTAGTAGAAAGACCTGTACTTTCAAATGATAAAAAAAACTTAATTGCTAATGGCATAATCAAATAATAAACAAGCATTCCACCAAGAAAAAATAGTATTGGTGTTAATATTAAGTATGGTAAAATTGCAATTTTTTCATGCTTATATAATCCAGGAGCAATAAATTTCCATATTTGCATAAGTATATAAGGACAAGTAACAAAAAAAGCAGTAAAAAATGAAACCTTTAAATAAGTTAAAAAAGTCTCTTGAAGCGCAGTAAATATAAGTCTTCTATCTGATCCATCATCTTTTACAGCTTGCGCATAAGGATCTACTAAAAAACCATAAATATGTTCAGCAAAAAAATAGCAGCCGATAAAAAAGATAATAAGAAATATAAAACTATGAATAAGTCTTTTTCTTAGTTCAGTTAAATGGCTTACAAAGCCACCCTCATTTTCTTCATTATTCATCTTCTTTAATATCTTTTTTTATTTTATTGTTGTTTGTTTCATCATCAATATCAATATTTGAAACTTCATTTTGTATGTTGCTTACATATCTTTTTGCAGTTCCTATCCAAGAACCTGCTTTTTTTAACATTATTGGAAAATCTTTTGGTCCTAAAACAACAATTGCAATAGCAACAACTATTAATATCTCAAACCAACCAATAGTAGGCATGTGATTTAGTCTTTATTTTCTGAGTCTTTGTTTTCGTCGGAAATATTTTTTGGCTCTGACTCATCAGTTATATCTGATGCCATTCCCT
Source organism: uncultured Pelagibacteraceae bacterium (assembly GCA_902514755.1). Lineage (GTDB taxonomy): Bacteria > Pseudomonadota > Alphaproteobacteria > Pelagibacterales > Pelagibacteraceae > Pelagibacter. The sequence goes on along the minus strand of CABXRY010000018.1, from coordinate 4,728 downwards.
TTTTGAAGCTTTTAATACCTTTAGCAACATCTCCCATTAAACTAGATATTTTTCCTCTACCAAATAATAAGACTACTAATATTACAACAATTGCTATTTGCCAAATTCCTATGCTCATAAAATCTTATAACCTTTTTACGATTAATTTAAAAGTTACTTTTTTGTTAATCTTTATCTTCACTATCAAGAGTGCTACTTAACATTTCATCAATATTGGAATAAATATCTTCTTTCTTTTCGTCTTGTTTTTCTTTAAAGAACTTTCCTGTTCCAAAAATAGCATTATCCACACTTGAACTATCAATCAATCCAGTAGCACCCAATTCATCTACTGTTGGCAAATCAGAAAGTTTTTGCAAATTAAAATGGCTTAAAAATTCATCTGTTGTCACATATTGTATAGGTCTTCCCGGTACTTCTTTTCTACCTCCTGGTTTAACCCAATCTAGTTCCATTAAAATTTCCAAAGTATTAGTTCCAAAAGCTACTCCCCTAATTTCTTCAATTTCAGCTCTTGTTACGGGCTGGTGATAAACAATTATAGCTAATGTTTCTACAGCTGCTCTTGATAATTTTTTTTCAATAGCCTTTTCCTGTGACATTAAATTTGAAAGTTTTGGAGATGTCCTAAAAGACCATTTATTTTTGATGCAAACTAAATTTATTCCTCGATTAGAATATTCATTTTGTAACTTTTCTAATGATTTAACTATATCTGATTTTTTTGAGACCTTATTTTCAATTGTATCTACATCCAACGGTTCAGCAGCAGCAAAAATTACTGCTTCAATTTCTTTTTCTAAATCAGTTAACTTAGAGGGAAAGTTAACTATATTATTTTTAATCAATTTTTCTTTTTTAATCATTTATTTTTTTAATATAAATATCTCCATATAAGTTCTCTTGTTTAATCGAAATATTACCTTCTTTAACAAGCTCTAAAGATCCAGAAAAAATTCCAGCTTTTCCAGTTTTTTTATATTTTGGTCCATCTTTAAATCCTCGAGGTATCAAATCATCGATATTTTTCCAATCAATTAATTTACCAAAAAATTCTTTAATTGTTTTGATGCCATCCTCAGTTGTAAAAACAGGTAGTTTTGGAATGTTTATTCTTTGAAAGTCTTTAGTCATTATAATTGATGAATATGCTTTTAATAATTCAAACATAGTTAAATTATATTCAGAACTATAAATTGACCTTATATTACCTTTTATGCCTCTAGTTCTAATTTCTCTACCCAATCTTTTTCTTTTAAGCATTTGATCTGATAGTAATCTGATTAACTCTAATTTTTTAAGTTGTAATTTTAACTTGTCAGCAACTTCTTGAACTTTAAATTCTTCTTCAGGATCTCCAGGTAATAATAATTTAGATTTTAGATAAGCAAGCCAAGTAGCCATTAATAGATATTCTGAAGCAATTTCTAAATTTAGATCTTTTTCTCTAGTAATATATTCATGAAATTGATCTGCTAGTTTAGTTATTGAAATTTCTTCTAAATCAACTTTTTGTGCTTTAGCTAAATCTAAAAGTACATCTAAAGGACCGCTATAATTATTTATATCAACATTAAATAAAATAGAATCAGACTCAGACATATTTAGATATTAACTTAAAATTTTATAAAATTGTGATGTTTTTTTAATTATAAAATTACTTATCAAGGGTGTGTTATTAGCAACAGTCGTCATTTCTTTTAGATTACCATTACAATGCAAAACAATGTTACAACCTGCTTTAAAAGCTTTAATAGTCTTCGTTTTCATATCTTCTTTTAAACTTTTCATAGATAGGTCGTCAGAAATAAGAATATTTTTAAATCCAATTTTCTTTCTAATATATTGAATCACTTTTTTTGAATGGGTTACTGTGTTGTGTTTATCTAATTTTTCATAAATGACATGAGCAGTCATTGCAAAATGGCAGGCTTTATTTTTAAAAGGATAAAAATCATTTTTTTCTAGATATTTGACGGATTTTTTAACTATCGGTGTAAAACTGTGACTATCAACTTTAGCCAATCCATGACCAGGAATATGCTTAATTACAGTACCAACTGAGTTTTTGTGAAAAAGTTTGATACATAAATCTCCTATTTTAGAAACTGTATTTTTATTTTTAGAAAAAGATCTATCACCAATAATGTTACTTGAACCTTTTACTCTTAGATCCAGAATTGGAACGGTATTTATATTAGACCCAATTAATTTTAGTAAATATGAAGTTTTATCAACAAATAATTTATAAAATATATCAAAATTTTTACTTTTTTTTTCATAAAGATCACCGAAGTACTCTGATGTTAAGTTATCAAATGATATTATCTTATTTAATCTATTGACCCTACCACCTTCCTGATCAATTAATATTGGATAATTTTTATCCTTAAAAATTTTTTTAATATTATCTGTAAGAGTTTTTGTTTGATTAATAGATTTAATATTCCTTGAAAATAGAATAACGCCCCAAGGCTTATGTTTTTTTAAGAAAATTTTTTCATTATTAGATAATTTAAAGGATTTTAAGCCAACAATAAAAGCCTTTCTATTGCTAATCATTTTCTAAAAGTTTCCAAAAATTAAATTTATTTTTCTTTTTTTTGTTAGTTTGATTTACGTATTCAATTATATCTTGGGTATCACTTTCTAAAATGGGCAAATCTTTTGAATAAATCTTTATTTTTTCCTCAATATCATTATGTGACCTGTAGGATTTTTTAATATTTTGATCAGAGAAATAATATCTTCCTGTAAAAAATAGAAATATTCCAATAATTAGAATGAATATTAAATATTTAATTTCTTTTAACATTACATTTTATCTGGTGTATCAACACCTACGATAGACATACCTGATTTAATCACATTTGAAATCGCTTTTAAAAATAATAATTTGTCAGGTGAGATCTCTTTTTGATCATTAATAAATCTTTTTTCTGGCTGTTGTTTTCCTAAGTTCCAATATGAATGAAATTCTGAAGCAAGTTCATATAGATAAATTGGTATACGATGTGGTTCAAGTTTATTACTTGCTGCTTCAATACATTTTGGCCATTCAGAAATTTTTTTTAATATTTTAATTTCATCATCTGAATATTCAAATGAATAATTATCAATAACTATACTTGAGTTTAAATCTTTATTTAGATGTCTAAATACAGATGAAATTCTTGCATAACAATATTGAACATAATAAAGAGGATTATCTTTTGATTTTTCTTTAACAGCATCAAAATCAAAATCTAATTCAACATCACTACTTCTATTAAGCATGATAAATCTTGTAGCATCTTTGCCAACTTCTGCGATTAAGTCATCAACAGTAATATAGTCACCTTTTCTTTTAGACATTTTAAATGGTTTTTTATCTTTGATTAGTTTTACAAGTTGGCTCACTTTACAAATTAATTTTCCTTTGGTGCCTGATAAAGCTTCTACAGATGATGAAATTCTTTTAATATAACCAGCATGATCAGCACCAAGTATATTAATTAGATAATCAAAATTTCTATCAACTTTATTTTTATGATAAGCAACATCGCTTGCAAAATAAGTCCAACTACCATCAGATTTTTGTAATGCTCTGTCTTTATCATCACCAAAATCTGTTGATTTAAACAATAACTGTTCTCGTTCTACCCAATTTTCATTATCTTCACCAGCTGGTGCTTTAATTTTACCTTTGTATACAAATTTACTAGCTTCTAAAAATTTAATTACTTCTTCTACTTCATTATTAACAACTATATTCCTTTCACTTACAAAATTATCGTGATTAATTCCCAAACTTTTCAAATTTTTTTTAATTAACAGTAATGCTTGATCTATAGATAAAGTGGTTAATTTATCTGAAATATCATCATAATTATCAAAATTAATGTCAGAATTTAATGATATAATATTTTTAGCAAAATCAATTAAATAGTCACCTGGATAAAAATCCTCATTATCTGGAAAAGTTTCATTAAACTTTAATTCACGTATTCTTAAATAAACAGATTTAGTAAAGTTAATTATTTGATTACCGTAATCATTTACATAATATTCTCTTGTAACCTTGTGTTTATTAAAAATTAGTACATTTGAAATTACATCACCTAATATTGCTCCTCTACAATGACCAACATGCAATGGACCTGTAGGATTTGCAGAAACAAATTCTACTAAATAATTAAGTTTTTTTTCTTTTTCATTAACTCCATAGGTTGATGAATTAGTTATTATTTCTTGAATAAAATTTGACCAAAATAATGGTTTAAACTTAATATTTATAAAACCTGGTTTAACAACATTTATATTCTCAATTAAAGGATCTTTATTTTTAATAATTGGTGATATTTGTTCTGCTAAATCAATAGATGATTTTTGATTAAGTTTTGAAAGAACCATCGCCACATTTGTTGAGATATCACAATCAAATTTAGGTGGAGGAATTTCCGCATTAATTCCATTAAAAGTCTCAGGAATTAGCAAGTCACCTTTTTTATTAAGATCTGTTATAATTGATTTAATATTATCTAAATATAATTCAAAAATATTCATTTATAATTATTATAAAGGTTAATTGCATAACGATCTGTCATACCTGAAATAAAATCTGAAATAGCTCTAAATTTATCTTTAGTCAATTGATCTTTTGTTAGAAATTTTTTGGGATTTAATTTGATTATATTAAATAATCTCTTGATAATTACTTTTCCTCTTTTATTTTTGTTTAAAACTGAT
>CABXRY010000017.1 GCA_902514755.1 uncultured Pelagibacteraceae bacterium | reverse complement strand
CAGATCCAATCAAAATAATTTCATCAAACTCTTTTAAATTACTAACAAAAATATCTTTTCTAGTAATTTTTTTTATTTTTGACTTAAAAAATTTGTATGTAATACCTTTGTAAAATTTATCAATTGGTGAAAAGAATTTATCATCCTTTACAAAAAGTAAGTTAGAAGTTCCAGTTTCAAAAATTTTTTTATTTGAGCATAACCCAATATCTGATTTTGAATTATCAAGTTTTGATAAATGTTTTATTATTTCTTTATATTTTAAATTTTTAAATTTAGGTTTTTGTCTTTTTAGTTTAACTAATTTTAAATCAAAATTTAACTTTGGCTTGATACGTTTTCTTAATGAAATTGAAAGAATGCTTTTATTAACAGCAATTCTTAATAAATGATTATATCTTACTTTTGAATTAATATTATTTTTAATTAATCTTAAAATATCTGATCTTAATGACGATTTAGATATTGAGTAAGCTTTAGTAGATTTAATTAAGTTATTAATATGTTCTTTGAAGAAAAGAATTTTTGAAGGATTTTTAAATATCCACATTGTGGTAAACACACCATGATCTCCCCAAAGATCTTTAAATTCAATTTCTTTAAGATCTTTAAGCTGATAAGATTTTTTTAATAAGTATTTTACCATTTAAAGTTAAAAATGATTCTGGGTGAAATTGAAATCCATAAATTTTATCAATGTTATTTTCAAATGACATTGCGGCTCCTGAAATAACACATCTCATTGTTATGTCAAAATTTTCTGCTGCAAAAGGTTCTTTTAATTTTAAAGAATGATAACGACCAACTTTAAATTTGCGTCCCGTATTAAATAGTTTGCTTGATTTATTAACTAATACCTCTGATTGAAATCCATGATAAATTTTACTTTGTTCAATTATACTAGCTCCTTCACAAAACAATATTTGTTGAAACCCCAGACAAATCCCAATTATTTTCTTTTTACCCTTAAATTTCTTATAAATTTTTGAGGACAATGGATAATCTTTTGGAGAACCTGGTCCTGGAGAAAAAACAATTGTTGATGCCTGATTTAATTTTGAGTTATTAATTTTACTAAAATCATCACACACGACGTTATCAAATAATGAAAATTGATGAACCACATTATGAGTAAACGAATCTTTATGATCAATTACATATATCATTTATATAAATCTATTAACGCTTTTGCTTTAATAAAGTTTTCATTAAATTCATGCTTTGCATTACTATCAATTACAACTCCAGATGCGACTGAAATTTCAGAAATACTTTTATAATTTAATATTGATCTAATAATTATGTTAAATCTCATATCTCCATTAAATTTAATAAAACCAAAACTTCCTGTATAAATATTTCGATTTTCTTTTTCTTGATTGTTCAACAGATTTAATGTGCTTATTTTAGGACAGCCAATTACTGATCCACCAGGCATCATTGCTTTTATGATATCTATATTCTTTGTATTTTTTTTTAGCTTCCCTGTAATTAAACTTACATAATGATAAAGATCTTTATATTCTTCAACTGTTTTTTCTTTGTTAAGCTTAACGCTTCCAGGTTTACATATTCTTGAAAGATCATTTCTTTCCATATCAACTATCATATTATGCTCTTTGGTTTCCTTAATATTGTTTCTAAAAAAACTTAAAGCTTTATTCTTATTAAAATTTTTAGTTTTTCTTAATGTTCCAGCTATAGGTTTTGTTGATATTTTAAAACCATTTTTAGTAATTAAATTCTCAGGTGAACAACTAATAATTGAGAAGTTTTTATCTTTAATCATGAAAGCTTCTGGTGCTAAATTACTTTTAGTCAATCTACAAAAAAAGTCTAAAGGATCAATTGAAGATCTATTTTTATATTTTGTGCATATTTTAATTTGATATGTCTCACCAGATCTAATTTTCTTTTTAAATTTATTAAAGATTTTAGTATATGATTTTAGATCAATATTTATCTTAAATTTTTTATCTATTTTTTGCGATGAATTTAATTGATAAATTAAATCTTCTTTTAAAGAAATTTTAGTTTCTGGCTTATAGAAGATACCTTTTGGAAAGTTGATACTTTTTTGTTTAGGTAACTTTACTCCAATTAAATTATTTAATAATTCATAGCCAAAAAAACCTATCATTAAATCTGTATCTTTATACTTTGTCTTAAACTTATGTTTTTGATTTAAAAATTTAATGATGTTTTTATTATTTAAAGTTATTTTTTTTGAAAAATCCGTAAATAAATCAAAACCTTTGATCGTTTTATAAATGATAAAAGATTTGTTGGTGCTATTAATTCTATTTAAATAATTTTCTCTAATCAATTTTCTAAACTGTTTGAAGCCTTGCAACTTGTTTTTCTTTAATGGGTAAATGTATCAAGCCTGCAAAGATTGATAAACCTATAGATATGTACCAAGCATAATCATATGAGCCATATAAGTCATGAAATACTCCTCCCAAATATGCTCCAAGAAAGGATCCTACTTGATGGCTTAAAAATACTATTCCATATAATAATCCAATATATTTAGTTCCAAATACAAAACCGACAATCCCCATTGTTGGAGGAACCGTTGAAAGCCATAAAAAACCAAAAGTAATACCAAACAATACTGCAATAATTGGACTGGGAGGAAGAAAAATAAATATAGCAATAACTAAACCTCTGGCCAAATAAATAGTACTTAAAATTATTTTTCTACTAAATTTTTGAGCTAAATAACCTGATGACAATGTTCCTGCTATATTAAATAATCCTATCATTGATAAAATTGTGACTGTACACCATTCAGGTAAACCTCTATCATTAATATAAACTGGAATATGTGTGGCAACTAAAGCAATATGCCATCCACATACAAAAAAACCTAAAGTAAGATAAATGTAACTTTTATTATTCAAAGCCTCTTTTAAAGCCTCCAAGGCTGTTTGATCATCATCAGTTTTACCACCAACTACATTTTTTGGAGTAGTTAGACAAAACGCTAAAAATAATCCTGCAGCGATAAATGCTGCAAAAATTAATAATGTGTTTTCCCATCCAAATTCTACCAAGGAGTACCTTGTAAAAACTGGTGAAACAAAGTAACCAAAAGAACCAGCTGCAGTAACAATGCCTATAGCTACAGTTCTGTTTGAGTCATGAAAATGTTTAGCGACAACAGAAACTGGGATACTAATTGCAGTTCCACCAAGTGCTACTCCAATTAATACACCTATACCGGTCACAAAATAAAGTCCGGTATTATATTCTGAAACTAGCATCAAAATACCAGATAGATAAAATACAAAACCAATAAATACAGCAATGTGACCTCCATATTTATCTGTAATAACACCAAACCAAGGCGCAAAAGCTCCCCATAAAAACATTTGAAGACCTAGGGCAAATCCAAATTGTGAAAGAGTTATTCCTAAGTCGGTTGAAAAATCAAAATAAAACATCCCAAAAGTTTGCCTAATTCCAAGAGATACAATAACAATCGCACAAGCTGAAATTAATGTAATTAGAACTGTTTTATTTTTGATAAACTTGTCAGTAGACATTCAAATTCTACTTTAAATGTTTTAAAGATTGTTTTATATCAGTGATAAGGTCGCTAGGATCTTCGAGACCTATATGCAATCTAACAAGATGCTCATTTTTTGCTAAATTAAGATATCTTCTATCACCTTGTTCTCTTAAATTTTGATGTAAAGCTAAACTTTCAAATCCACCCCAACTATATCCATGTCCAAATAATTTTAAATTATTTACGAATTTTATAACTGATTTTTCACTCTTTGCTTTGATTCTTAGCCCCATCAATCCAGATGCACCAGAGTAATATTTTTTCCACATCCTAAAATTAAGAGAATTTTTCTTATAAGGATATAGTAATTTAATATTTTTAAATTTGGATAAAAACTCAGCAACCTTCATTGCATTTTCTCTATGTCTATCCAATCTAACATCCAAAGTTCTCAATCCTCTTGTAATCAAATATGCATCATCAGGTCCCAAACGTAATCCAGTAATTTTTTCAGTTTTTGTAACTTGTTTAAAGACTTTCTTGTTAACAGCTAGCGACCCCCCCATAACATCAGAATGACCAGAATAATACTTAGTTGCTGAAACAATTGACATATCAAAACCTAATTTAATTGGTTTTAAAAAATAAGGAGTTGCCCATGTATTATCAATTGCAGTTAAAATTTTATATTTTTTTGCAATTGATAGAACCTTACCTATATCGTGAAATTCAAATGTATTACTTCCTGGATTTTCTACAAAAATTAGTTTTGTTTTTTTGGTAATACTGTTTTCTAAAGTTTTAAGATCATGAGGATTATAAAATGTTGTTTTAATATTAAATTCTTTTAAAAAATTCTGTGATAAAATTCTTGTTGGGCTGTAAACAGGATCGGCAACTAAAATTTCATCACCTGGTCTTGTAGTGCTAAAAATAGCTAAAAAAACTGCACCAAAGCCAGTTGGTGTTAAAAAAGTATGATAACTTTCCTCCAATTTAGATAAAATTTTTTGTAAAACATGTGTTGTCGATGTGCCTTGTCTACCATAATCAAAATGCCCTCCTGTAGGATCAGATTTAGCTTTATTTTGCATTTTTCTAATATCACCCATTGATTTAAAGATTATTGTAGAAGCTCTAACTATAGGTGGGTTAACAGCCTGGTTATGAAAGTCTTTTGCGGTATGTTTTAAAAATGTTTTAAAAGAATTGCTCATAATAAAATTTGATATGTTTATAAGACAATGCTATATCCCGTAAAAAACGTCAATAAAATTAATAAATAGGATTAAATGAGTTACCCAAAAAAACATAGAGGCCGAAGAAAACAGGGCTCTAAAAAGAGAAGAGCTAAAAGAAAAAATAAGAAAAAATAATTCTTCTATTCTTTAATCCAACCACCCCCAAGAACTCTATGACCAAACTGGTCTTTGCTGTAAAAAACGCATGCCTGCCCTGGAGAAATTCCATCTTCAGGTTTAGCTAAACAAACATGAGCTGTGTTATGTTCTCTTAAATCTACTTTTGCCTCAAGAAGATTACCAGTTGATCTTACTTTCACAAAAATATTTTGATCTAAAACTTCTTTATCTGCTAATAAATTTAAATCTTTTAAAAGAATATCTTTCTTACCAAGATTCTCTTTTGGTCCTACTATTATCTCATTATTATCTGAATTTATCTTAAGAACGTATAAAGGTTCTTTATCTGAAACTTTAATTCCTTTTCTTTGTCCAATAGTAAAATTAATTATACCATCATGAACCCCTATAACATCTCCATTCAAATTTTTGATATTTCCTTTTTGAAACGAGTCTGGTCTAAATTTTCTAATTACTGAAGCATAGTCTCCGCTTGGTACAAAACAAATATCTTGGCTATCAGGCTTATCAGCAACGTTTAAATCAAGATTTTTAGCAATCTCTCTTGTTTTGTCCTTAAGCATACCTCCTAGAGGAAATCTCAAATAATTTAATTGCTCGCGAGTAGTGTTAAACAAAAAATAACTTTGATCTCGATTTTCATCAATTGCTCTATACATATTATTTATATTATTTGATGTAATATTTTTAACATAATGTCCTGTAACCAATGCATCGGCATTAAGTTCTTTAGAAACTTTAAATAAGTCTTTAAACTTTACTGTTTGATTACATTGAACACATGGAATTGGTGTTTCTCCATTTAAGTAACTTTCTACAAAGTTGTCTATTACCCCTTGTTTAAATTTATCTTGGTAATATAAAATTTTATGTTCTATGCCTAACTTATTTGCTACACGTTTAGCATCCATAATATCTTGCCCTGAACAACATTGTTTAGATGCTGCAACTTCTTTGCCATCGTCATAAAGTTTTAAAGTAATTCCTATAACCTTATAACCTTCATTTTTCATAATACCGGCTACAGTTGAAGAATCTACTCCACCAGACATAGCGACTACTACAGTTGTATCTTCAGGTTTTTTATTAATTCCAATGGAGTTTAATTCTTTATTCATAAGGTGGTATTTATACTTATTTACAATATAAGTTAAATTAAATGATTTTAGATTATGAGCCAGGTGACAAAGTCACTAATCCCAACAATAAAGACTGGGGAATAGGGCAAGTTCAATCTATTATTAATGACAAAGTAACTGTTAATTTTGAAAATGTTGGAAAAAAAGTAATTAATGCTAATAACGTTGATTTAAAAAAAATTGGCTAATGCAAAATGGAATTAAAAAAAATAATTGAAGAATTAGTAGATACCTTTTTAAAGGCTGGAGAGTTATCTATTTTACTAAGAAATAAAGGATTAAAAAAAGAAATTAAATCTGACAATACACCAGTAAGTAATGGTGATTTAGAAGTTAACAAATTTATTACTAAAAAAATTTCTAAAATAACACCAGATATACCAATTATTTCTGAGGAAACATCGGACAATAAAAGTAATTCAACTCTAAAAGACTTTTGGCTAGTTGACCCAATTGATGGAACATACGATTACATAAATGATCTTGAGGAATTCACAATCAATGCGGGTTTAATTATTAACAATAAACCAGTTGCTGGATTAATCAATGCTCCTGCTAAGAGGAGAATGTTTTATGCTTATGGTGAAGGAAATGCATATGAGTTGAGTAATGGAAAGATTATTAATCTAAATGATAAAACAATTAAAAATAATCAATCTTTAAAATTTATTTCTTACTCAAATAAAATTAAACCTGAAATTCAAAAAATATATAAAAACTTAGGTGTTACTGAAAATGTAAAAATGAAAAGTTCTTTAAAATTTTGCGTTGTAGCAACTGGAGAATACGATGGTTATGTTGCAGAACCAAGAGCATACGAATGGGATATTGCTGCAGGACATGCAATTTTACTTTCAGCAGGTGGTTCAATAACTGATTTTGAGGGAAATGAAATATTGTATGGTAAAAAAGATCTTAAAAATCCAAGTATAATTTTAAAAAGCAAAAATTTATTATAATGGATGAGCAATTAAGAATAATATTAATAATACTAGTTTCTGTCGCAATTTTTGGTTTATTAGTTTTTGTATTTGTTAAAAACTATATTAGAAATAAAATAAATAATTTAGTTGAAGAAGAAGATAAAAAAAAATTAAAGTAAGTTTATTATTTTTAAATATTCATCTTTTTCTATATCCATTACCTTTTTTGAAGTTTCAAAATCAAAACCATTCCGAGCGAGCAAAGATATATCCTTTTTGTAAAATAAAATCCTATTGTCTTCTACTCTTGCTGGACCAATTCTTTTTTTTTTACAAATTTTTATTGCTGAAAAAAAATCTTGATCAGAATTATCTTCATTTATTTTTTCAACTGTATCTTTAATGAACTCATCATTGATACCTTTGCCAATTAAATAATTTCTGATTTTATTAATTGAATTTCCTCTTTGGATCATACTTTTCGCTTTACTCTCAGAATAAAATTTATCATTGATAAATTTACTTTTTTCTAAATCTATAAGAACAATATCAATAAGTTTACTTACATCTTTTTTTTTTACGTCTGTTGCTGATAACTTCATATATTTCTTTAACAAATAGGTTTTTAATTGTTGTTTTGAGGGCGCATATTTGTCAACATAAGCTAAAGCAAAATTTCTCATCTCTTCAACTGTTACATTTAAGGATTTTTTTCTATTTCTTATAGGAATCATGGTTAGATTTTATATAATATATTTAAATGATCGAACAAATTTATACTTACTTTACAATTGAGACACTTTATATGTGGGTTAATTTAGGTGTATTGCCATTTTGGTTTATTTTAATTTTTTTTCCACAATCTCACTTGTGTAGGTATTTTGTAACATCGATATTTCCATTCTTTTTGTTAGGTGGGGCTTATGTATTCATTTTGTATAAATCATATTTGATAGGTTATGATTTTGTTGGGAACTTCTCTCTTTATTTGGGTTTATATGAATTATCTAGACTATTTGAAGACAATTTATATTTGATGGTTTTCTGGACTCATTTCATTGCTATAAATTTATTTCTAGGTGGATGGATTGTAAAAGATGCTGAAAAATTTTATATAAATAAAATTCTTTTAGCAGTACCTTTAATAATTACTTATCTAATAGGTCCAATTGGTTTATTCATTTATTGGATAATTAGAATTTTCTATGCCAAAAGAATTGGTCTATATGAATAATCAGATAGATTTTTATTTTGATATAATTAGTCCCTTCTCATTTATTGCTCACAAAAAAATACAAAAAATCGTTCAAAATAAAAAAGTCTTATTTAATTATAAGCCTATTCTATTGGGCGGTTTACATAAGTTGGCTGAAATAGATGCTCCAGCATTTAATAAGTATAAAATAAAAATATTACAAAGTGATTGTGAATTAGTATCAGAAAAAAATAATATTTCCTTTATTTGGAATTCTAAATTTCCAATAAATTCTCTTTATATGATGAGAGGATATTTATATGTGGAAGAAAATTTAAAAGAATTGTATCTAGAAGCATTTTATAACGCCTATTGGAGAGATAATATAGATTTGTCTGATGAAATTGAAATAACTAAGATTTTAAAAGGTTTAAATATTGATAATAAAAAATTTTTTGAAGGAATAAATAACGAATTAATTAAAGATAAATTAAAAGAATTAACAACAGAAGCATTTAATAAAGAATTATTTGGAGCTCCAACTTTTGTTGCTAATAATAAAATTTTCTGGGGTCAAGATCGTCTAGACTATGCTGTTGATGAAGTAAGCTCTAACTAAATAATTTTAAACTTACTCTGAGTAATAGCTCCAAATCCACCGTCTATATGAGAAACTTTATCATAACCCATATTTTTTAATGCTTTAACTGCTAAAGCTGATCTAACACCTCCAGCACAAAATAAAACCATCTCTTTATTTTTATCTAATTTTTCTTTTTGGAAATAAACACTATTTGGATCTAAAAAGACTTCTAACATTCCTCTTGAAATATGAACTGAATTTTCAACACTACCTGTTTTTTCTAATTCTCTAGCTTCTCTTATGTCAATTAAATTGCATTCATTATCCTCAACCATTTTATGAGCATCATCTGCATTAATTGTTTTTATTTCTTGCATTGCTTCTGATACCAATGTTTGAATTGATTTAATTGTCATTATTAATTATTTTTAGCTTATGAAAGTTCAAAATAAAACAACAAAATCAAATATATTAAAAAAATTATTTATTAAAATTTGTAAACTATTAGGGTTCGAAATTTTAGACCAAAATACCTTCTCTTCTCCTACACTAGAAAAAAAATTAGACGAGAATCTATCGATTATAAATGAAAAATCTATAATTTTACCATTGGGCAAGGTAAAAATTACTAAAAAAGTTAGTTCTATTCTAATAGTATTAAGAATGAATACTGATGTTGAAATTTGGGACCAAAATAGAAGAAGATTATTTGAATTACCAAAAATTGAATATTCAAAAAGATCTCTAAACTCTTTAATTAAAACTATTGATTATTGTAAATCTACATATTCAAATATTAATATAAAAACTATAATTGTTGACGATAATTCTAATAATGAGAATCTATTTCAAATTAAAAAAATTATCAAAAATAAAAATATTGATATTTTACAACTTGATTATTCTAAATACCGAAACATAATTAAAAAACAAAAAAATAATGAAACTTTTGCAAACCTGGCAAGTCTACTTCAATGCTTTGAGATAGGTAAAGAAAAGGGTGAAGATTTAATTTTTTTTATTGAAGATGACTATTTGCATTTTAAGTCAATGATGGAGGAAACAATTTCTTCTTATGAGAGAATAGCCTCACAAATTAATAAAGATATTTTTATATGTCCTGCTGATTATCCTTATCTTTATATGAATAATGAAAAAACGAATATTTTAATAGGAAATAAACGTCATTGGAGAACGATTAGTAAATCATTATGTACGTTTTTAACAACAAAAAATTTACTGGATAAATATTGGGATAATTTTTATCAAACATGTCTTGATAGACACGATCCTTTTGAGAAATATTTAAACGAAATTTATAAGAATGAAATTTGTATTTCACCTTTAAAAAGTCTATCTCTACATTTGACAAACATAAATTCAAGCTACGGTCTATCACCATTTATTGATTATAAAAAACTTTGGGAAGAAAATAAAAATTAATGTTAAAAGAAAAAACAATAGCACCTAATTTTAAACTTCTATCAACTACACAAAATAGATATTCTTTAAAAGATTCTATAGGCAAATTTGTTGTGATCTATTTCTATCCAAAGGATGATACCCCAGGATGCACAGTAGAAACAAATGATTTTAATAAATTAATCTCAAAATTTAAAAAATTAGATTGTGAGGTTTTTGGTATTTCTAAAGATAGCATCAAAAGTCATGATAAATTTAGGGATAAATATAAAATTAAATTTAATCTATTGTCTGATGAAAGGATTAAAGTTGTTAAAAAATATAAAGTCTGGGGTAAAAAAAAATTTATGGGACGAGAATTTATGGGTGTAGTTAGAAGTACTTTTTTAATAGATAAAAAAGGAAAAATTATTAAAATTTGGGATAACGTAAAAGTTAAAGATCACGCTAAAGAAGTCCTTGAGGCCCTCAAAACATTTTCAAAAAAATAAAAAAAGGCCCCTTAAAAGGGGCCTTTTACTAACTTTAAGAGAGAGAGAAAGTTAATCTGTTTTATTTAGAGGCTCTTCAATGAGATAACGATATGGAGATCGAAGAGCCTCTTTATTACATGCAATTAGTCTCTGATTGCGTAAGCTATTACACCAGTTTCAGTAACGTCTGTTCCTTTAGTTTCAGCTTCTTTACTTAATCTGATACCAATGGTTGATTTCATGATACCCCATACAGCTAAAGCAACCACGAAAACAAAAATATTAATAGCAAACACACCTAATAACTGTGTTCCAAATGAAGTATCTGGATTTGTAATCGGCACTGCTAAAGTACCCCAAATACCAGCGAATAAGTGAGCTGGTATAGCTCCTACTACATCATCAATTTTTAATGAGAATAAGAGTTTAGTACCATAGACAACGATTACACCACCAACAGCACCAATTAAAATTGCTGCTATAGGTGAAGGCGCTAATGGTTCTGCTGTAATTGCAACTAAACCACCAATACATCCATTTAACATTTGAACAACATCTGTTTTTCCAAAGTTCAATCTTGTAACTGTTGCAGCAGCCATGACACCGCCAGCACCAGCTAGGAAAGTATTTAGAAATATTGTTGATACTGCAATAGCATCATCAGCAGTTCCAATTGCTAATTGTGAACCACCATTAAATCCAAACCAACCTAACCATAGAATAAATACACCTACAGTTACTAATGGAATTGAAGATGCAGCAAATGGTTTCAACGGCGCTGGAGCACCTGACTTAGTAAATCTACCAAGTCTTGGTCCTAACATTAAAGCACCTGCTAAAGCTGCTGCCCCACCAGTTGAGTGAACAAGTGTTGATCCAGCAAAATCTGAGAAACCAGCAGCAGCTAACCAGCCACCACCCCACTGCCAACCCATAACTATTGGGTAAATAATTCCAGATAAGATAGCTGCAAATAAAAAGAACGGCCATAATTTAATTCTTTCAGCTAAAGTTCCAGAAACGATTGATACTGTTGTTGCACAGAATACCATCTGGAAATACCAGTCAGAACCATCTGCATAACCTGTATCTACTGCACTAGAATCTGACCATGGTATGAAGCTACCAATATATCCACCTTCTGGAATACCATAAGCGAGATTATAACCAACCATCCAGAACATTATTCCAGATATCGATATTAAACCTATATTTTTTGCACAGATAACAGATACACTTTTAGATGTAACCATTCCTGATTCTAACATTGCAAATCCACAAGCCATAAAAAAAACTAAGAATCCACAAATTAGAAAAAGCAAGGTATTGAATATAAAACCTATTTCTGCAGAAACTGTTGTCTCCGCCATACCTGCACTACTCATGTTTAATAAAAATATTAAACTTATGAATGGCAGGCTTACTTTTTTAATTAATTTAGTCATAAGACCTCCCGTTAAAGAGTAGACTTATAAATTTATTAATTTTAAAAACTAATGCTGATTAGTTAAATTGCCTATGCATTTTTTGCATATAGAAACAGCCCTGAACGTGTTTTAAAAACGTTAGGGCTGTTGAAATATAATTATTTATTGAACACTTCTTTTAAAGCTTTTGCTGGTAAAAATTTTACTTTTTGAGAGGCAGCGATTTGAATTTGCTCACCTGTTCTTGGGTTTCTTCCAACCCTAGCTTTTCTCTTAGCTACTTTATAAGTACCAAATCCAGCAATTTTTACTGAATCATCACCTTTTAATGCGTCCAAAATGGTGTTTGTTATTATATCAAATGTTCTTTCAGCATCAGCTTTACTCATACTTAGCGAGCCTGAAAGCTGTGCAATTAGTTGTTTTTTGTTCATTTTAGCTCCGGTTTAATTGGTTAAATATCATACTTATCATAAACGTTGATAAATCAAGCTTTTTTTTTAGTGTCTTATCTTTTTTACTATACAATATATAGATAAAACTTAAATAAGCATTGATTTTTAATGCTTATTTAACAAAATGAAATGTATAACTAATTAAATAAACCAAGATCTTTTAAGTCATTAAAGGTTGTAAAAAACATCAATGATATCAGTAAAAACAAACCGATTCGAAAAAAACCTTCTTGAGTTTTTTGAGATAATGGACGACCTAAAAGCTTTTCAAAAGCATAAAACATTAAATGACCACCATCCAACATTGGTATTGGGAATAAGTTAATAAGACCAAGACTTATAGAAATATAAGCCATGATAGAAATGAAAGGAAGAATACCAATTTCAGCAACTTGTCCAGTAATCTTTGCTATTCTAATTGGACCACCTAATTGAGAACTATCACCCGACCCCTTTATCATGGTGCCTATATATTTAAGTGAAGATTCACTTACAAAATAAACTTCTTTAACTGAATGAATTAAAGCTTGCGCAGGACCAAGTTTAATATGATTGATTTCATTATTATAAGCTCCAAGTTTAATACCAACCATTCTTTTATTTATTTTGTTTCCCAAATTATCGTCGCTTAAAACTATATTTGGTTTTATTTTAAGTAAGTATTCTTGATCTAATCTTTCAACTTTAAAATCAATAACGTCCCCTGTTGAAGTAGTAATAAACTTTGAGACATCCATAATACTATTTACTTTATTGGCATCAATTTCTAAAATAATATCATTTTGCTGAAGTCCTCCAATCATTGCAGGACTATCTTTTTGAACTTCATTGATAACAGCTGGAGTGAAGTCTTTACCTATAAAGGTATAAATAGAAAAAAAGATAACTATAGCTAGTAAAAAATTAGCTAATGGACCACCAAATACAATTAATGCTCTTTGATATAATGGTTTAATAACGAATAATTTTTCTTGATCTTCTTTACTATATTGTTCTAAAATTTTTTCATGATCAGCTTGTGAAAACACATTTCTATCACCAAAAAATTTAACATATCCACCTAAAGGTATCCAACAAATCTTCCATCTAGTTCCAGATTTATCATTCCATCCAAAAATTTCTTTTCCAAATCCAATAGAAAAATCAGTAACACCTACACCATATTTTCTTGCAAAATAATAGTGTCCATATTCATGAATAAATACAACAACTAGAATTAAAATAATAAATGGGACTATATATGTAAGCATAATTAATTAATTTAATGATCCTTCTAAAACATATTTTAATATACGAACAGCTTGTTTTTGATCTGAAGCGACTGCTGCAGCAGCAGCATTAACTTCTTTTAGTGCATGTAGATGATCTTCATTATGAATAACAATTATAGATTTACTTAAAGCTGAGGCATAACCTGCATCAAAAGCAGCATTCCACTGTTTGTATTTTTCACCAAATTTAACAATTACAACCTCACTGTCTTGAATTGACTTTTTAGTTCGAATTGAATTAATATTTGCTCCTTTACGATCTTTCCACATGTTTTTTTCTTCTTCTCCTAAAATCTCTACTCCACAATTATCAGAGGCCTCATGATCAGTTACAGGAGAAGTAAATTTAATATCTAATTTTTCTTTAGCACAAAGATCAATAATTTCTTCACGCCAATTAGTATGAATTTCACCAGCTAAGTAAACTTTTAACATTTAAATCTCCTTATTATCTTTATTAAAATTAACAAATATTTAGTAATTTATAAAATCTTATATCAAATGTTTAGTTTATCCTTAATTGTATAAAACCACACAGCCAATCTAAAATAAAATGTCCTTAATTGAGGAAATATAAATTTTTTTGGTAAACCTTTATAAATCTTTGAAATATTGAGATCTTTACTATTTGATGAAAAAACTAGCTTAGATAACTGTTTACCAGTCCAAGGGGCTGCACTAACACCCACACCATTGTATCCAAATCCATAATAAATCTCTTCATTATCAATTTTGCCGATAGATGGAGTTAATTTTCGAGATAAAGCAATTAACCCACGCCAATTATAATCAATTGAGACATTTGACCAATTTGGAAAGATATCTTTTAAAAACTTCTCCATTTTTTTAGACATGGCTAAATTTGACTGATCACTTCCTGTTAAATCCCCCCTAGTTCCAAACAAAATCCGATTATCAGGTAGCTTTCGATAATAATATAAGAGGTTTTTAGTATTAGCGATAGGTGATGATGTTTTAAAATTGTGAGCATTAAGTTCATCATTATTAAGCTTTCTAGTCACAATTACATTTGAAATAACAGGTAATACCCTTCCATCCATTTGAGGAATTAATCCTTCTTGATAAAATCCATTGGTTGCTAATACTATTTTTTTAGTTCGAATAATCGCTTCTTTAGTTTTTAAAATATAAGATCCATTTTCTTTATTAATTTCATCAACTTTAGTATTTGCAAATATATTCAATTTTTTAGTTAAAGCATATCTTGCAATCCCATTTAAAAATTTAAGTGGATTTATTGCAAAACCAGGTTGGTAGGAAAAGGCCCCATATTGTTCAGTTCCTCCATGTCCAATATCGTTGAATGCTTCCTTTGAATAAATTTCAGTTTCGATACCAAACTCAGATTTATAAACTTTAGCTTGTTCTTTAATTTGCTCAAATTTACTTTTGTGGTGAGCAACAACATAATTATTATCTCCTGTTACATCACAATCAATATTATATTCTTTAATAATATCTTTAGTATGATTTGAGCCCTCTACTGCATTTTGAAAAAATTTCTTGGTCTCTTCTTTTCCAAACTTAGATTGCATTTTTTTATATGACAATTTGCTTGGAGGTAAACAGTTAAATCCAGCATTACGAGATGATGCACCCCAACCTATTTTTCCAGCTTCAACTAAAATCACATCTAAGTTATGATTTTCAATCAAATTAATCGCACATAATAATCCTGTATAACCACCACCAATAACAACTATTTCTGAGTTGGTATCTTTAGTTAGTTTTTCTATGTTTAAGTTTTCTTGTGAGATATCTTCCCAGTAACTATTGATTGGTGTTTCAAATTTATAAATATCTGAATGATAGATATTTTTCATTTTTTTGTATTTAGATATTCTTTAATTCTAATAATACTTTCTTTAGGCCAGGTTTCTTTTGGGTCATACATTTTTTCAAAACAATTATTAATATTTGATAGATTTACCCATTCATCTTTATCTTTAGTAAATATGTGAGCTTGGGGAGGAAATTCTTCAGATTTTTCTAAAGTTTTAGTTCTAACATTTAATCTACCAATCGCAGACTCATAATCTGTATAAATATAAGACCCACATTTGTTACAGAAAAATATTCTAACAGACTTACCACTACCAGCTTGAAGTTTAATAGTTGATGAAATTTCACCTTCAGTAATTAATGTATTTTCTAAAACACTTGAATTGATAACATAAGATGAGCCTGTTAAAATTTTACAATCTTTACAATGACAAGCCTGAGTAAATAATGGTTTTTCAGAAAGTTTGTATTTAACTGCACCACACAAACATTTACCTTTTAATTCAATTTTATTGTTCATTATTCACTTTTTGAACTAGAGATGCATTATTATTTGTAGGTTTATTTACATCCTTTGACACTTCATGAAATATCAGATCTGGTTTATTGCATTCATTTAAGAAGGTCGAACCCTGTAACTCTAAATTTAAATATCGATTAACATCTGTTTGATTGATTATAACTGGTTGTCGGTGATGAATTACGCTTATGTTTTCTTTGGCTTCTTCAGTAATTAAACAAAATTGATCGTCTTCAAAAATACCAGCAAAGAATATTGAATTTCCATCTTTTCTTGTGAAATAATGTGGAGTTTTTTCTTTTTCCTCTCTTTTCCATTCATAAAAACCATCTGCTATAGCAACACATCTATTATTTTTAATTAGTTTTTTAAATGAAACTTTCTCATCGATAGTCTCTAATCTAGCATTAATTAATGCTTTGAAATCTTTGTCTTTAGCCCAGCCTGGAATTAAGCCCCATCTAAGTGACTCTAATGTATTCCCATTTTTATATTTTTTAATAACTGGAAGTTTTTGATAGGGATGTGCATTATAATTTTCAGTGTCTTCAACTTGAATAGCTGATTTGACTAATTTATTTGTTTTGGTTACAGAATTTTTAACAACATATCGTCCACACATTCAAATTGAGTCTCTTTTTATTAAATCTTGTATTTGTTTAATCATAATTTTTGGAGATCTCATAGTTGGATAGATTTTTTCTACCATTTGATAGCTAAGAATTGCTTTTTCATAATTTTTAAGTTGAATATTTACTAAGCCTTGACCAGCTAAAGCACCAAAGTGTCTTTTTTCTAAATTAAGAACTTTATTAATATCACTTTGTGATTTTTCAAATTCACCAATCATATAGTACACAGTAGCTCTCTTATTCCAAGCTTCAGCCCAAGTTGGATCCATTTCGATTACTTCTGTGAAAACTAAAATAGCCCTAAATAAATCTTTATCCTGCATTAATCTAGATCCTTCATTTAAAATTGATGTTAGTTTATCATCACTAGGATGTGTGCTCCATAGGGTCCAAATTTTTTGTTCAATATTTTTTGATACAGCGGGATTATTTTTTTTTAATTCTGAAAATAAATTATCAAGCTCAACTTCTCTTTCATTTGCAATTAAAATAGTAGTAGAAAAAAATAAAAAAATAATTGTTAGAATCCCCTTCATTTGAAAATGATAACAAATAATTAATATTTAGTCTTTATAGATTTTTTAAAATAGCTTTTTTTAGAGTATTACCAATGATAATTGTGCCTCGGTCATTTGGATGCATGCCATCACTTAAATTAAATTCTGGTTTTTGTGCTACACCCTCAAGTAGAAATGGAATTAATTGTAATTTATGTTTTTTTGATAAATCAGAAAAAATTTTATCAAAGGATTTCTTGTAGGCATAACCATAAGATGTTGGTGCAATCATTCCTGCAATAATCACTTTTATATTTTTGTTTTTTGCAATTTCAATTATCTCCTCTAAGTTATTTTTTGTCTCTTTAGGGTTAATACCTCTAAGCATATCATTAGCTCCAAGACATAGGATCATAAGATCGATATTATTTTCTGATAAAGTCCACTCAGCTATATTCAATCCACCTGCAGAAGTACTACCCGAAACACTACCATTAATAATTTCAATATTGTGTCCATCAAACTCTAAGCTTTTTTGTAAAACTACTGATAAATGTTGCTCATTCGGTAATCCGTAACCTGCCATCAAGCTATCTCCAAACAAAATTACTTTTTCTATAGCGCCCACCTTTATGGTGACTAGACATAATACTATTATTTTAATAATAAAACTTTTATTCATGAGTGTTCTTCTTAAATTAAATAAGGTAAATCTTAAATACAAAACTGGTAAGGATAATATCAGAGTTTTAAAAGATATTAACTTAACTACTAAGAAAAAAGAGACAATTTCTATTATTGGAGAAAGTGGATCGGGAAAAACTAGTCTTATAATGTTAATTGGAGGTCTAGAAAAAGCTACCTCTGGAAAAATTTTTTTTCAAAATAATGAAATTACAAAATTAACTGAAGATGAAGTCTCTGAAATTAGAAGAAAAAATATTGGAATTATATTCCAGTCATTTTATTTAATCCCGAATTATACAGCAGTTGAAAATGTAGCGTTAACACTTGAACTTAATAAATTTAAAAACCCAGAAAAAGAGGCAAGACAATTATTGGATAGATTTGGTCTTAGTCATCGATTTAATAATTTGCCAAGCCAATTATCAGGAGGAGAACAACAAAGAGTTGCTATAGCTCGAGCAATTGCAATGAAACCAGAATTAATCTTAGCAGATGAGCCTACTGGAAATTTAGATACTGACAATTCTGTAATGATTTCTAATATATTATTTAAATATGTGAAAGAGGAAGGTTCATCACTAATTATGGTAACTCATGATCCAAAATTAGCTAATAAAGCAAAAAGAAAAATTAAAATTAAAGATGGAAAAATTAAATAATCCATCTGAATTAAATTTAATTATTAAGTACGCTTTAAAAGATTTAAGCAGAAATTTTAAAAAATTATCAAGTATTATAATAACACTTTTTATTAGCCTTTTCATTTTAAGTGCCATCTTCACAATTGAAGATAGTTTAAAAAAAGAACTTAATGATAATGCTAAATCTTTATTGGGTGGTGACTTAGAAATTGATTATAATCGTAATGAAGGAAATCTTGAATTAGTCAATCAAGTAAAAAAGTTTGCAACCATTTCTCAAATGATTGAGTTCAGTACAATGGTTTCAACCATTGATAGAGAAAAAAACAAATCTCTTTTTACTAGAATAAAAACGGTTGATACCAAATATCCTTTATATGGTTCTGTAGATTATGAGCCTATAGGTGCGTTTGATAGAATGCATAATGAGCCAAATACTTTGTTAATAAATGAAAGTTTATCAAAAAATTTAAATCTAAATATTAATGAAAAAATTAAAGTTCAAAATCAATTATTTACAATTATAGGAATTGTAAAATCTGTTCCTGATGTAAGTGGTTTTGTTGCATTTGGTGATTGGGCACTTGCAGGTGATCAAACATTAGAAATATTAAAATTAAATGGAATTGGTAGTTTTCTAAACTATGAATACAAAGTAAAATTCGATGAAAGTGATGATGCTAATAAGATAGAAAAAAAAATTGAAGATATATTTAAAGATGATCAAAAAGTTAAGCTTAGGTATCCTGAAAATTCTGCTAGTGGATTAAAGAGAATTATTAACAATTTTTCTCAGTTTTTATCATTAGTCTCTATTAGCGCGATGTTGATTGCTGGAATTGGAATAGCAAACACTCTGCTTTCTTTTATCAATCAAAATAATATGTCTATTGCTGTCAGGAAAGCAGTTGGATTTTATTCAGGAAACATCAAAACACTTTATTATCTTCAATTATTTATCTTACTTTTGATAATCACAACTTTTGCTTATGGCTCAAGTTTTTTAATAGTTCCTTTTGTAGATCAATATTTATCAGAGGGATTAGGGCTAAATGTCTCTCCAGTGTTTTCAATTATAAATTTTGTAAAAATATTTTTAGTTGGATTGCTGGTCCTTATCATTTTTTCAATTCCAACCATAAGTTCAATTGATCAAGTAAAAGCATCAAATTTATTTAGAAATGTCTTTCAAAATTTAGAATTTTATTATTCAAAAAAATCTACGACTTTAAGTATAATATTATTATCTATTTTAGTTTTATTATTTAGTTTTGGATCTGAAAGACCTATTTATAGTCTTGGATATTTTGCGGCTTTTTTTGTTTGTTTAATCGTATTTTTTTTACTTTCAAAAATAATCATTTATTTTTTAAAAAAATATAAATCTATATCTAATATATCTTTAAAAGTATCTATTAAAAACATAACTCAAACAAAAAGCATTACTCCAATTACAATTATGTCTTTAGGTTTAGGTGTAACATTGCTTTTAACGCTGGCATTAGTTGGTACTAATTTTCAAAGAGAAATTGCTAAATCCATACCTGATATAGCTCCTGACTATTTTTTTGTTGGTATTCAAAAAGGAGAAAAAGAAATATTTGAAAAAAATATATTGAATATGGATGCTAATGCAAAAGTTGAGGTGGTACCTATGGTATCATCTGGAATTATTAAGATTAATGGGATCAATCCAAATACTTATATCCAGCCTGATAATGATAGTTATTGGGTAATTGGTAGTGATAGAAGATCTTCATGGACAGATGAAGTTCCAGAAGATAACCCGTTGACTGAAGGTGAATGGTGGGATCTTACGAAACCTGATCAACTACAAATTTCTTTGGATGCTGAAGTTGCAAAAAATTTAAATATTAAGTTAGGCGATGTATTTACACTTAATATTTATGGTAGAGAAATTGATGGTAAGATAGTAAATTTTAGAGCTGTTGATTACCGTGATCTTAGTATTAATTTTGCAATGCTATTTAATCCTCAATTTGCAAAAAATATTCCTCATGAATATTTAGCAACTGCTAAATTTGAAACAATTGAAAAATTTGATGAAACTTCAATGTTGGATGTATTGCCTAGTTTATCTATGATTAAGATTGCTGACTATTTAAATAAAGTGACTGATGTTTTAAATAAAGTTTTTATCGCTGTAACCCTTATTTCAGCGGTCACTATTATTATTGGTTTAATTGTTATTTCTAGCGCTATTATGGTTCAAGGAAAAGTAAAAGAATACCAAAATTTAGTATTTAAAATTTTAGGGTTTTCAAAAAAAGAAGTGATTTTATCATCACTAATTGAATTTATAATTATTTTCAAATCTGTAATTTTGATTTCAATTTTTTTTGCAGTAATTGGTTCAAAATTTATAATGGAAAATATCTTTGAACTTGTATGGAAATTTGACTTTAAAGTATTAATTTACCTTGGACTTTCTATTGGCCTGGTAACTTTAGTCTTAATTTTATTAACTAATTTAAAATATCTAAATCCTAAAATATATCCTTTAATTAGAAATCAATAATTAGAATTCTGTAGTCTAAACCTAGAAATTAAGGAGAAGTAAGATGGCTGTTATTACAGCTATAATAATAATAACGACAATATAATTAAGCTTTATATTGAATTTTTTTTGAACAAAATCAGTAATTTTCTCCCAAAATAAAACTATTAGTAAAATAACAATAGCTGGTAATAAATATTTAATCATTATCTAAGAATTGTTGTCACTAACATAAACAGAAACTCCTCTTGTGTTTAAATCTACATCAAATTTTTTATGTAATGGTGGAAATGCTCTTTGTGAACAATCTAATCTATCACAAGTTCTACAAGATACACCAATTGGAATTTCAGTTGATTTATCATTGATATTTATATTTTCTGTATACACAAAATCTTTAGCATATTTGGCTTCACAACCAAGGCCAATAGATAATATACTTTTTGCTTGTCCAAATCTTCCAATACCTTTTTCAACAGTTCTTGCAATACATACATATTTTTCACCGTTAGTCATTTTACTAACTGCAGCTTGAATAACTCCTGGTCTAGTTAAAGCAGAATAAACATTCCATCTTGGACAGGCTCCTCCATACCTAGGTATATCAATTCCTGATAAAGAAAATCTTTTTGATATATTACCTGCCATATCAACTCGTAAAAAATGAAAAGGAATTCCTGGAAGTTTTGGATCTTGCAAGCACGTTACTCTATGTGCAACTTGTTCAAATGAGGTAGCAAAAGTATTTTGAAGTAGCTCTAAGTCATATTTAAGTTTTTTACACTCTGAATGAAAAAATTTATAAGGCATTAATATTGCTGCACCACAATAATTTAGTAATGCAACTTTTGTTAATTTTTTTGACTCTTCTGATGGAAAGCTAAATGTTGATAAATATTCTTCAATTACATCACTGGCTCCCTCTTGTGCTATTTGGGCTGCAGCATGTAATTTTTTTGTCTCCAATGAACTATAATCACTTAATAAAAGTTCTTTTTTATTTTTTTTAAATATTTTAGAAAAAGGTTTATTTTCTTCAGGAATTACATCTTTTACTTTAATTGAATATTCTGAATTCAAATATTCACAAAGAGCAATATATCTTGTTCGATTATTTTTTTGAATTTTATCAAAAACTTTATTTGCAAAGTCCTCTAATTTTGGAAAATAATTTTTATTTTGTTGTAAAAAATCTGAAATTACTTCTCCAGGAAATGAATTTTTTCTATTATCAACTATCTTTCCAGAAATTTTTTCTACTTTATCAAATAGTTCATGATCCTTTTTTTTTAAAATATCACCTAATCTCACAATAGCTTTTCCAATCTTTGGATTTGTGCTCACTAAATCTTTTACTTCTGGTCCTAAAATATCCAGATCTTCAAATAATTTATCATCTAAGATTTCAGAAATAGTATTTTGTAAATTAATATCTGTTTTAGAAGTAAGATGAGAGAGCTCAATATTAAGTTTTTCACATACTTTTAATAAAAGATCCCCATCAATTTTACGCTTACCACTCTCTATTAAGTTTAGATAACTTGGAGAAATGCTCAAATCTTCAGCTAATTTATTAGCTTGCAAACCTAATTGCCTTCTAAAAGCTTTGATTTTTGGCCCTATTTTTAAATCTAATTGACTCATATTTTCTATTTGTAAATTTTGTAAATTTATTTTTACAATTTTTTTATAATATTTACAAGCTTTTTTATCTTTTTTATAGCTTTTGTAAACTCTGTAAATTATAAGATTTACATGAACAAAAAATTAAATAATTCTGAAAACGAAGCTCAAATCATAAGAAAAGAAGATTTAGATCAACATAACAGTAGAGGTATCTACATGAGGGATGATCATTGTGATTGGGGTTCAAGTGGGATGAGTGATATTATTAAATCTTTAGACGACAATAATTAAAATTCGTCACTAAAAATTTAATTCTATTCCTTTCTTGCTAATTCGACTTTTTAAACCACAAACATAATAGGACTAATAATAATGAGCGCCGAAAATATCTCATACGACTTAAAAAGATTTGTAGGAATTAAACGTGATTACACTGAAGAAGAAGTTGAAAGATTAAGAGGTTCAATCAAAATTGAATATTCAATATGTAAAATGCAATCTCAGAAGCTTTGGAAATTATTAAATACAGAATCATATGTTAATACACTTGGCTCTTTATCTGGCAATCACGCTGTACAACATGCTAAAGCCGGACTAAAAGCAATTTATTTAAGTGGATGGCAAGTAGCGGCAGATGCAAATAGTGCTGGAGAAATGTATCCTGATCAATCTTTGTATCCTTATGATAGTGCACCAAAATTAGTTGAGTCGATGAATAATGCATTAATTAGAGCAGATCAAATTCAACACATGGAACTTAAAGATGGTGATATGAAAGAAGAAAATAAAGTTGATTACATGTTGCCAATTATTGCTGACGGTGAAGCAGGTTTTGGTGGGCCTTTAAATGTATTTGAACTTGCAAAAAAATTCATCAAAGCAGGTGCTGCTGGTGTTCATTTTGAAGATCAACTAGCTAGTGAAAAAAAATGTGGTCATATGGGTGGTAAAGTTTTAGTTCCAACTGGAACTATGATTAAAAATCTAAAGGCTGCAAGATTAGCTGCAGACATTGCTAATGTTCCACTTATTATTTTAGCTAGAACAGATGCAAATGCTGCAAAACTAATTACAAATGATCATGATGAAAATGATAAACCATTTTTAACAGGTGAAAGATCACCAGAGGGTTTCTTTTATGTAAAACAAGGAATTGACCAAGCAATATCTAGAGGCCTTGCTTATGCTCCATATTCAGATTTGATTTGGTGTGAAACGGCGACACCAAATTTAGAAGAAGCTAAAAAATTTGCTGATGCAGTTCATGAAAAATTTCCTGGAAAGTTATTAGCATATAATTGTTCTCCATCATTTAATTGGAAAAAGCATTTAAATGATGATGAAATTGCTTCTTTCCAGCAAGAGATTTCCAAAATGGGATATAAATTCCAATTTATAACTTTAGCTGGTTTTCATACACAAAATATTGCAATTTTCGAACTTGCAGAAAAATATAAAAAAGAAGGTATGACTGCTTACTCTAGAATTCAAGAACAGGAATTCTTAAGAGAAAAAGATGGCTATACTAGTGTTAAACACCAAAGAGAAGTTGGAACTTCATATTTTGACTCTGTATCAAATACTATTAGCAGTGGCACAAGCTCTACTACTGCAATGGAAGGTTCAACTGAATCTGAACAATTTTAAATAAAAATAGCTTCCCTCAAATTATTTTAAATAGCCCTTAATTGGGCTATTTTTTTGTTTGTAATGATTACAAGAGACTGTTAAGGAACAAAAAATGAGTAATAAAAACTTTGGTTTTGGTACACAAATAAGAAAATCACCATATTTTGACTCTACTGTAAAATGGGGCGCGAAAGGTTTTTCAGTTTACAACCACATGTATATCCCAAGAGATTTTGGAAATCCTGAACAGAATTTTTGGAACCTAATTCAAACAGCTATTCTTTGCGATGTTGCTGTTGAAAGACAGGTAGAAATAACAGGTCCTGATGCTTATAAATTTATACAATTGCTTACACCCAGAGATTTATCAAAACTTGCAATTGGTCAATGTAAATACGTATTAATCACTAATAATGATGGTGGTATATTAAATGATCCAGTTTTATTAAGACTAGCTGAAAATCATTTTTGGTTATCCCTTGCTGATAGTGATGTTTTGTTATGGGCACAAGGCGTTGCAGTTAACTCAGGTTTAAATGTTCAAATCAAAGAACCAGATGTCTCTCCCTTGCAATTACAGGGTCCTAACTCAGGAGAAATCATGGTTAAATTATTTGGAGAAGGTATTAGGGAATTAAAATATTATTGGTTAAGAGAATGCGATCTAGATGGTATTCCATTAATAGTTTCAAGA
The DNA here is from genome assembly GCA_902514755.1 of uncultured Pelagibacteraceae bacterium. GTDB lineage: Bacteria > Pseudomonadota > Alphaproteobacteria > Pelagibacterales > Pelagibacteraceae > Pelagibacter. Next base: position 1,172 of record CABXRY010000017.1, on the reverse strand, counting down.
ACTGGTTGGTCAAGTGAACTGGGTTATGAAATATATTTAAGAGACGGATCAAAAGGTAATGAATTATATGAAAAAATTATGGAGGCTGGAAAAACACATGGTCTTCAGCCAGGTCACACATCCTCCATTCGAAGAATTGAAGGTGGAATGTTATCTTACCATGCAGATGCTAACATTAATACCAACCCATTCGAACTGGGATTAGACCGACTTGTAAATTTAGATGCAGATATAAATTTTGTAGGTAAAGATGCATTAAAAAAAATTAAACAAGATGGCATTAAAAGAAAACAAATTGGTATTGAAATTGATTGTGAACCTTTAAAAGGACCTAACACTACATTTTGGGAGTTACAAAAAGATAATAAAATAATTGGTAAAGTTACTTCAGCCGTTTACTCTCCAAGACTTAAAAAGAATATTGCTTTAGCAATGGTTGAAATTCAACAAACAGAAATAGGTAATAAATTTGAAGTAATTTCTAATGAAGGTAAATTTAATTGTACTGTCGTCGAAAAACCTTTTTATGATCCAAAAAAGAAAATTGCTAGTAGCAGTTAAGATTTAATATTATAACCTTTTTTAAGAAGGACTGAGACAACGGTAATACAAATAATTAAAAAAACTACCATGGAAACTATACTAATCCATATATTGAAATCCGATACGCCATAAAAAGCAAATCTTAATCCGTTTATTAGATATACTACTGGATTAAAGTAAGTAATTGTTTGCCAAAACGGTGGTAACATATCTAAAGAATAAAGACTTCCACCTAAAAATACCATCGGCGTTATAACAAGTGTAGGAATTATAGACATCTGCTCAAAGTTTGAGCTCATTAAACCAATTAAAAATCCAAATAATGCAAATGTAAAAGATACTAATACTAATAGAAATATCATTAAGAATGGATATTTTACGCTGACTTCAACAAAAAAAGTTGATGTAAAAAATATAATTACGCCTACAATCAGTGTTTTAGTGGCACCTGCTCCTACAAATGCCAAAACTACTTCTAAAGTTGAAATTGGTGCTGCAAGTATTTCATAAATTGTTCCATTAAACTTAGGAAAGAAAATTCCAAAGGATGTATTGCTTATTGATTGAGTTAGCAATGTTAACATCAGTAATCCTGGAACAATATAGGATCCATAACTAATACCATCAAT
>CABXRY010000016.1 GCA_902514755.1 uncultured Pelagibacteraceae bacterium | reverse complement strand
AAAACAGGATATGGAATTTAAGACAGAAATTTTAGAAAATAACGATGTGATGATCGATGATCAGTTTATAGGAAAAATAAAAGGTCTTAAACTAGAGTTAGATTTTAAAAAAGGAGCACTAGAAACCGATATTAAATCATTAAAAAAAGCAGCTAGGCAGTCTATAGGGCCTGAGCTTGAAAAAAGAATTCAAATAATCATAGACACCGGATTAATTGAGTTGAGTGATGATTTTAAAATTTATTGGAATAAATTTCCCATAGCAAAACTGTCTGCAGGAAATGATTACTTAAACCCAAGTGTTGAACTTATAATTGACGATACCATTGATCAAAATCCAAAACAAAAATTAATTGATTTTACTAGCAAATGGATACAAACAAAAATTAACACAATTTTAAAAAGTCTTATTGATTTAAAAAATCTTCAAGAAAAAAACTCTTCAATTAAAGCCTTAGCTTACCAACTTTATGAAAATAACGGAGTACTTAAACGAGAGCAAGTTTCAGAATATTTAAAAAAACTTGGTCAAAATGAAAGAAAAATTTTAAGAGAACTTGGTGTTAAATTTGGTAGATACCATGTTTTTTTATATCAATTGATCAAGCCTGAGGCAGTGTCACTGAGAACCTTATTGTGGAAAAATTTTCATCAAAAATATTATAAATTAAAACCACCCACTTTTGGGCTAAATTTTTTAGATGATCAAGAGTCTAGAAATAGAAATTTTATGCTTCTTTGTGGTTTTGAAAAATTTGAAAACTTATTTGTTAGAATTGATATTTTGGAAAGACTTTTTATGCAAATAATTAACTCTAATCCAAAAGAAAAGAAAGAAATAAAAATGGTACCTGAGATGTTAAATCTTTTGGGTTGTAGCAAAGACAATTTTAAAAAACTTTTAAAGAAAATGGGTTATAAAATTTTCGAAAAAGAAGAAGAAACATTTTTTAAATACAGCCCTATAAAACAGTTTAAAAAAAATCCGGTAAAAAAAGTTTCTAGTGAAAATCCATTTAAAGTATTGAAAAATTTAAATCTTAGATAATTTTTATGTTTTTTAAAAAAAAAGAAAATAAAACAGAAAATAATTTTTTAATAAAAATTTGTGCTTTATTGATCCATGCGGCTAAGATAGATGAAAATTATACAAATAATGAAGAAGAAATAATTAGAAAAACCTTACTGGAACTAGGCTCTAATGAAAATGAATTAGATAAAACAATTAAAGATGCAAAAGTTATTGAAGAAAATTCAAATCAAATTTTAGATTTTACAAGAGAAGTCAAAAACCTAGCCGAAGAAGATAAAATTAAAATAATTGAAGCATTATGGTCTATAATTTATTCAAATGAAGATGCTGATATTTATGAGACTAATTTGATGCGACGCCTTGCTGGCCTTTTATATATTGACAGTAAAACTATGGGAGATATTAAGAATAGAATTCAAAATCAAAAACCTTAAATGACTTACATTGTAAATGACAAATGTATCAAATGTAAATTAACTGATTGTGTTGATGTATGCCCGGTAGATTGTTTTTATGAAGGTAAAAATATGCTTGTAATTAAACCGGATGAGTGTATAGATTGTGGCGTTTGCGAGCCGGAGTGTCCTGTTGATGCTATAACTGCAGATACAGAGCCTGGTAGCGAAAAATGGTTAGAAATCAATACAAAATATTCTGAAATCTGGCCGAACATAAGTGAAAAAAAAGATCCACCAAAGGATCATGAAAAATTTAAAGATGAGCAAAATAAGTACGAAAAATATTTTAAAGAAAATCTTTAAAAGTAAGACTGAAAAAAAAGTGAAAAAAAAAGTAGCAAAAAAAGTAATCAAAAAATTTATAAAACCAAAAAAAGCTGCTAAAAAAACTAAGAAAAAAGCAGCAAAGAAAATTGCACCGAAAAAAACTAAAATCAAAAAAATATCAAAAAAAAATGAGATAAAAGAGGAACCAAAAGTAGATAATTTAAGAATTTCTAAAAGTAATGAGGTTAAGCCTGAAATAAAGAAAGTAAAAAAACAAGAGACTGAAAAAAGAGAATACAAAATTAAAGATCACATTGTTTATCCAAAACATGGCGTTGGTCAAATTACAGAATTTAAAAAAATTAATATAGGTGGAATAGACGTTGAGACCTATGTAATAAAATTTGAAAAAGATAAAGCAAATGGCATGGTTCCAGTTAACAAACAATCTCATTTGAGACCTTTGGCTACTATCAATCAAGTAAATAAATGTATCTCTATTCTTAAGAGTAAACCAAAAATAAAAAGATCTATGTGGAGTAGAAGAGCACAAGAATATGAAGCTAAAATCTCTTCAGGTAAAATTTATGAATTAGCAGAAGTTGTTAGAGATTTAAATAAAGGTGATGATCTCATGGTTGATCAATCTTACAGTGAAAGACAACTATTTGAAAAAGCTTATGAGAGAATATTATCTGAATTCCAGATAGTTTTAAATGTATCATTAGAAGACACTCAAAAGAAACTTGATAAAGCTTTAAAGAGAAATTTAGGTGGGCAAACTCAACCTGTTGCCTCTACACCAAAAACTTCTTCTACAGAACTACCAGTAGAAGAACCTATCTCAGATACTGACGAACATTTAGACGAATAAAAAAAACGCCTCTCATAAGAAGTGTAATGAGAAGCGTTTTTAGTAAAGATTAGTAAATTACTATCTTTTTCTTCTTTTAGCTTTTTTAGCCTTTTTTGCTTTTTTCTTAGTTTTCTTTGCTGCTTTTTTCTTAGCTTTTTTAGCAGCTTTTTTTCTTTTCTTAGGCATCTTTAGCTCCCTGTTTAAGTTTAACGAATCAAATTGATTCGTTGTTACTATATTTTTATTTTTTTTAGTAAGTTATGTCAATTCTTTAATTAAAACATAAATTTATAAAAAAAATTTTTTATTTTTATTTTTTTTAAAAATTTTTTTTAATTAATTTTGTTAATGTTTATGCGCATAATAACCAAATATTTTAATGTAATTTAATAAAGTTTTTCTAATTGATTTTTATATTTTTCAGTAACTTTTTTTCTTTTTACTTTCATCGTTGGTGTCATTAAACCATTTTCTATTGAAAAATTTTCATCTATTAATTGAATTTTTTTTATTTTTTCTAATAAAGTTAGCTTTTTATTTATTTTTTCAATTACATTATTAATTTTTTCTTTTTCTCTTAAAAAATCTTTACTAGGCACTATTAATGAAACTAAATAATTTTTTTTATCACCATAAACCATGCATTGGTCTATTTCTGGTTCATTTGTAATCATATTTTCAATTTTAGCTGGTGAAATATTATCTCCTCCCGCACTTATAATAATATCTTTTTTTCTATCAGTTATTTTTAGATAACCATCCTCTGGATCTATTTCTCCAATATCACCCGTATGTAGCCATCCATCAATAATAACTTCATCTGTCTCTTCTTTTTTATTCCAATACCCCAACATTACATTTTCCCCTTTAACTAAAATTTCCCCGTCATCAGCAATTTTTACTTGGTTTCCTCTAAAAGGTGGTCCTACAGTTTCAACTTTTATCTTATCTATGGGGTTACAACTTACTACTGGTGATGTTTCTGTTAGACCATAACCTTGTAGCGTAGGCAGTCCTACAGAATTTAAAAATTCTCCTATTTCTTTATCTAGAGCACCTCCACCAGAAACAAAAGCTTTTAGGTTACCACCAAACTGTTTTTTTATTTTTTTTCTAACTAAGACTTCAGCTATCATATTTACAAATTTTTCTAAAATAGTCATTTTTTGGTTTAATAGTTTTTTCTTGCCCAATCGAATAGTTGCATCAATTAATTTAGCTTTAAAACCTGATTGTTTTTTTAAATTAATATTAATTTTATTATAAAGATTTTGATAAAATCTTGGAACTGCTGTCATAATTGTGGGTTTTGCCTCAGATATATTTTCTAAAAGTTTTTCTATTTTTTCTGCATAAAATACTTTCGCTCCCACAGCAATTTGAACAAATTGTACACTATGTTCATAAGAATGGGAAAGTGGAAGCCATGTTAAAAATACTGGCCTTGAGTCTATAAGTGGTTTTAAAATCTCAAAAGCTCCCACAAGATTATTTAAAATTCCACCATGGCTTAAGATTACACCTTTTGGGTTACCCCCGGTTCCTGATGTATAAATTATGCAGGCTGGTGAAGTTCTTTTTAATTTTTTATTCTGTATTTTGTCTTCGTCTAATAAATTATTTTTTAGTATCGTATTAAAATCTAAAAATTTATTTTTATCTATTATATCTAGGTCATTTGTTACTTTATTAACTTCATCTAATGTTATTATTTTTTTTATAAATTTTTTTTCATTAACTGTATTAATCAATTTTTTGAGCATCTCACTACTCGAAACTATTACTAAGCTAGGTTCGCAATCCTCAATTAAATATTTGTAATCCTCTTTGGTGTATGTTGTGTATGCAGGAACGGTAATTCCTCCTGATAACATAATTGCCATATCGGAAATAAACCATTCTGGTCTATTTTCAGAGACTAAAAGACATCTATCATCTTCTTTTATGTTTTCTCGAATTATTTTTGATAATTTTAAAATATTATCTTGTGTTTCTTCCCATGTGAATGTTTTTTTATTTATTGGATTTAGCCATTCTAAAAAAATATCTTTTTTATTTTGTTTGTCTGCTTGAATAGAAAATAATTCAATTAAGTTGTTTAAGTTATCTAAATTCATTATTTATGGTGGGCGAAGAGAGAATCGAACTCTCACTTCTTGCGAAACACGATTTTGAGTCGTGCGCGTCTACCAGTTCCGCCATTCGCCCTTAATATTTATTAAATTATATTTAAATAGTATAAGAACTAAATTTATATTAAAACCAAAAAATGTTTCAAAGACTTTATAAAAAATGTTTGAATCTGGCTGGACATAAAAATTCAAATTATTATTTGGGTCTTGTATCTTTTATTGAAAGCTCTTTTTTTCCTATACCGCCAGATGTAATGATTATTCCAATGGTAATAGCTAAAAAAAAAGAATTTATTAAAATATTTTTAATAGCTTCTGTATTTTCAGTTTTGGGAGGTATTTTAGGATATCTAATTGGCTACCTATTTTTGGATTTGGCAATGTATGTTATCGAATTTTATAATTATGAGGATAAAGTTGAAAATTTAAAATCAAGCATGTCTAAAGGGAGTGGTTTCCTTGCATGGTTGAGTATACTTTTTTTAGCAGGATTTACACCTTTGCCATATAAAGCTTTTACAATCTCAAGTGGCTTAATTGCATTTAATTTACCTATTTTTATAATTGTTAGTCTAGTTTCAAGATCTCTTAGATTTTTTATTGTTGCATTTCTATCCTATAAATTTGGAGAATTGTTTACTGAATACATGAATAAACATGGATCAAAATGGTTTACTGTTATTGGGATTTTAATAGTTATAATCTTTGTATTAATTTATTTATTTTTAAAAATTAATGGCTGAAAATAGTAAAAATTTATTAATAAAACTTATCTTTTTAATTAGTATTATTGCTTTAGTATCTGCGTTCTTTATTGAATATAAATTGGGTCATCAGCCTTGTAATCTTTGTATTTTAGAACGAATACCATATTTGCTAGCAATTATATTAATTTTATTAAATTATAAATTTAATCATCTTGAAAAGTATTTTTTAATCCTGCTTTCAATTGTATTTTTTATTGCAACCATTCTATCTTTATATCATTTAGGTATTGAGCAAGGTTATATTCAAGAATCAATGGTTTGTGATCTAAAAGGTGAGTCAAATTTGTTGTTAAAAGAGGACATTTTAAAGCAATTACAAGAAAAAAGCGTTTCTTGCAAAGATGTAACATTTAAGATTTTTGGATTATCTCTTACAACTTATAATATTGTAATATCTTTATTAATTACAATATACACATTAAAAATTTATTTAAATTATGACAAAAATTAATAATAAAAGAGTTGAAGAATTCATTAGAGTTGATCATGCAGGTGAAAGAGGTGCAATCAAAATTTATGAAGGTCAATTACTTGCTTTAAATACATTTATTAAAGATGATAGTTTAAAAAAAACTATTGAAGAAATGAAAGAACACGAAAAAGAACATTGTGAATTTTTTGAAAATGAAATCAAGAAAAGAAATATTCAACCAACAAAATTTTTGCCTCTATGGGATTTATTGGGAGTAGGATTAGGATTTGGATCAACTTTATTAGGTAAAAAAGCTGCAATGCTTTGCACTGCTTCAGTGGAAGAAGTTATTGATAAACATTATCTCGACCAAATTAACCAACTTGGTAATGATGAAAAAAATCTTAAAAAAAAGATTATTAAATTTAGAGAAGATGAAATACATCATAAGGATATTGCCTATGATAAGGGTGCAACAAAAAAAGGCGCCTACTCAATATTAGATAAGATAATTAAAACTGGTTCTAAAATTGCAATAAATATCTCTGAAAAAATTTAAGACTCTAACTCGACATCCCAATACAAATAGTCCATCCAACTTTTATGTAAAAAATTTGGTGGGAAGTTTTTGCCATTTTTATGTAAATCTTCAGTAGAGGGTCTATATGGATTCTGGTTAAGCTTCATCCCTGAAAATTTTAATAATTTTCCACCTTTTTTAACATTACAAGACGAACAAGCGGTTACTACATTATCCCAATTGGTTTCACCTCCTTTTGATCTTGGTAATAAATGATCAAAAGTTAACTCTTCACTACTTCCACAATATTGACATGAAAATTTATCTCTTAAGAAAACATTAAATCTTGTAAAACTAGGTTTGGTCTGAGGAATAATATAATCTTTCAGTGCAATAACACTAGGTAATTGCATATTAAATGAAGGACTTCTTATTGTTCTGTCATAGTTACTGACAATTATAACTCTGTCTAAAAAAACAGATTTAACAGTATCTTGCCATGACCATAAAGACAGTGGGTAATAGCTTAATGGCCTGTAATCAGCATTAAGAACTAAAGCTGGACATTTTTCCAATGAAACATCTTGTTCAATAAAATTATTCATTAAGTATTTTTAACTTAGTTGAACTATTTTATCAATATCAAGAGATATTAAAATTTTTTTAAAATGTAATTAAGAGCTGTACTTGAGGCTTCTATAGGAATATGATGATCACAATTTTTTATCAAAAGTGTTTGAACTTCAATACTGTTTCTAATTAAAAAATCTTTTGCTTCTAATAAATGTGTTGAAGGTACAATTTGGTCAGCATCACCATGAATTAATAAAGTTTCAGTATAGTTTTTAATTCTTAATTTTAAATTATTTTGATCTATTATTTTTCCAGAAAAACCTACAATGCATAAAAATTTTTCTTCCGAAGTTAAACCAACATTAAGTGACATCATACAGCCCTGGCTAAATCCCGATAAGCATATCTTATCATTTGTTAAATTATATTCTTTTTTGATTTCAACGATAAACCTTTTAATTTTTTCCTCAGCTTTCAATGATTGCTCAAGTATATAACTTGAGTCATCTTTGCTGAGATCAAACCATTGGTATCCTGATGGATTTATATGACAAGTTTCATGCCCATTTGGACAAATAAAAACTGTGTTCGGCAAATGTCTTTTCCAGTTTAAAGTCAACATACTAATATCATTGCCGTCTCCACCGTATCCATGGAATAAAATAATAGCGTTTTTAATTTCAGTTCCTTCTTCTGGCTTTATTATTATTGAGTCTAGGCAAAATGTCATAGTTAATTATTTATGTTTTTTATTTTTAAAAACAATCTACAATATTTATATGCTTTCAGGAATATTTGTAAAAATCCTATCTATAGTACTTTTAATAGCTGTAGGAATTGTTTTAATTTTAGGAATTGGAACTCTCTTTAAAGGAGGAGAAACAAGCAAAAAATACTCAAATAAATTGATGCAACTAAGAGTTCTTCTTCAATTCATAGCCATACTTGTTCTTGTAGGATTTGCCTATTTTTTTAAAAACTAATTATAGTTTTTTAACCAACCTATAAAATTTTCATCATCAAAATCTATTGATCCAATTATTCTTGCAAATTCTTTTCCCTCTTTATCAATAAGGATTGATGTTGGAACTCCACGTAACCTAAATGTTTTTGCAAGTGTGGTTGGGGCATCAAAATATGGCTCAAGATTTTTAATATTTAAATCATTAAAAAAACTATCAATCTTATTTATACTTTCTTTAGATATATTAATTACAAAAATTTTTAAATTACTCAAATCTTCATTAATTTGTAGTCTATCTAAAGACGGCATTTCTTCTTTGCATGGCTCACACCAAGTAGCCCAAAAATTTAATAAGATTAAATTCCCATTGAAATCATTTAAATTAATTCTTTTATCCTTTTTATCTAAAAAAATAACATTATCATAGATTTTTGGATCTTTATGAATGACAACATTTTTTATTTCGGATACATCATTGGCAAAGACATTAGTTGTCAAAAAAATAAATATTATTAAAAATCTCATGTTAAATAGATATAATTAAATACCATGGCAAAAAATAAAAACAACCAAGCAATATGGAATACTCGTATCCAGAAAAGTGCATCAAGCTTATTTCAAAAAGTTGGTAATTCAATTGATATTGATAAACGACTTTATAAAGAAGATATTAAAGGGTCAATTGCTCATGTTGAGATGTTATTTAAACAAAAAATTATTTCTTTTAAAATCAAAAATAAAATTATCTATGGGCTTACTAAAATAGAAAAAGAAATTTCTAAAAAAAAATTTGAGTTCAATAAAAAATATGAAGATATTCATATGAATATAGAAAAAAGACTTTTTCAAATAATAGGAGAAGAGGCGGGTTACATTCACATAGCAAGATCAAGAAATGATCAGGTAATTACTGATTTTAAAATTTGGATAAGAACCTCAACTAAGGAGATAAATATTGCAATAGATAAAGTAATTAAAAGCACGTTAAAATTAGCAGAGAAAAATATAGATACTATTATGCCTGGCTTTACTCATCTTAAAAATGCACAGGCTATATCTTTTGCTCACTACCTTATGGCTTATGTCGAAATGTTTAACAGAGATAAAAAAAGATTTACTAATAATTTAGAAAGTTTAGATGAAAATCCTTTGGGTGTTGCCGCACTAACAGGAACCTCTTTTAATATTGATAGAAATTATACAAGTAAAAAACTAGGATTTAAAAAACCAACAAATAATTCAATTGACACTGTATCAGATAGAGATTTTGTTTTAGATTTTTTATATTGTGTTTCTGTATGTTCAATGCATATTTCAAGAATAGCTGAAGAACTTATTATTTGGAGTTCAGATGGTTTTAATCTAATTCACCTTTCAGATAAAGTTGTGACAGGTTCATCAATAATGCCTCAAAAGAAAAATCCAGATTTACTAGAATATTTACGAGGAAAATCTGGAAATAGTTATGGTAATTTATTTTCAATGCTTACTATTCTAAAAGGCCTTCCACTATCTTACTATAAGGATCTTCAAGATGATAAGGAGATTGTTTTTAAATCAAATGATACTTTGATTAACTGTCTTAAAATCTTTGATGAAATACTTAAAAATACCAGTGCTAACAAAAAAAAGATGCTTGAACTTGCAAGCTCTGGGTACATCACAGCAACTGACTTAGCAGATTATCTTGTAAAAAATCATTCAATGTCTTTTAGAAAAGCTTATCAAAAAACAGCAGCTATAGTTAATTTTGCTGAGAAAAAGAAAAAGAAACTTGATGAATTAAGTATAGACGAATTAAAAAAAATTGAACCAAAGTTAACAAATGATGTTTTAAAAGTGTTTGATTTAAAGAATTCTGTTAATTCGAAAAAATCTTATGGAGGAACATCTTTTGATAATATTAAAAAAATGATAATAAAATATAAAAAACTTTAATGATGAAAAAAATAAGCTTAATTTTTTTGTGTTGCTGCTTAATTGTTTCTTGTGGAAAAAAAGGGGATCCTGAATACAAAGAGCCAGAAAAAAAGGCTGAATTTAAAACTATCCTTATTAATAAGGTTTAATGGAATACGTTGATAACAAACTAAAAATTGAAAAAATTAAAGTCCAAGATATTGCAAAAAAATATGGCACACCAACCTATTGCTATTCTTATGCTAGATTGAAAAAAAATATTAATAATTTTCAAAAAAATTTTAGATCGTTTTCTCCATTAATTTGTTTTGCGATTAAATCTAACACTAATGTTAACCTTATAAGAGAAATTAAAAAATTTGGACTTGGGGCAGATGTAGTATCAAAGGGAGAGCTCATGATGGCTTTAAAAGCTGGTGTAAACCCAAAAAAAATTGTTTTTTCAGGAGTTGGTAAAACATCTGAGGAAATAAATTTTGCAGTAGAAAAGAAAATATTATTAATTAATGCTGAATCTGAAAGTGAAATAAGAGAAATTGATAGAGTCGCTAAAATAAAAAAAAGAAAAGTAAAAATTGGTATCAGGTTAAATCCAAATACAGATGCAAAAACCTTAAGTCAAATTTCAACTGGAAAAAAAGAGAACAAATTTGGGGTAAATGAAAAAACATTTTTTAAACTAGTTAACTTTTGTAAAAGTTCAAAAAACATAGACCTTAAATGTCTTAGTGTTCATATTGGAAGTCAAATTTTAGATCACAAGCCTTATGAAAGAATGCTTAGAGTAGTCGATAGAATAATACATAAAATTAATCATAAGTTTGAATTCATTGATCTTGGTGGTGGTATGGGAATTCCATACAAATACGAAGATAAAAAACTTAATTATTCAAAATACAGTGAAATAATTAAAAAATTTTTAAAAAAACATAAATCAAAAATTATATTTGAACCAGGAAGATCAATAATAGGAGATACTGGAATTCTTATTTCTAAAATAATTTACGTTAAAAAAAATGATTCAAAAAATTTTATAATTTTAGATGCGGCTATGAATGATTTAATGAGACCAGCATTGTACGGAGCACATCATAAAATTTTACCATCTACGAAAAGTAAAAAAAAATCCAATAAAACTTACGAATTTGTTGGACCAATATGTGAAAGTACAGATAAATTTATTACTTTAAAAAATTTTCAAGAATTAGAAGAGAAAAATTTAATCGCAATATGCGATGTTGGGGCTTATGGAATGTCCCTTAGCTCTAACTACAATGTTAGATTAAAACCACCAGAAATATTGATTAAAGGATCAAAAATTAAAGTTATAAGAAAAAAACAAAAGTACAAAGACTTGATGTAGCTTTTGATCATAATGATTAGAAACTTTATATTTTCAATTTTTTTCTTTTTAGGAATAATTTTAATTTCACTAATTTTCTTACCTGCTTTTTTTTTACCCCAAAAAGTTGTTTTATCAGGTGGAAAACTAATGGGACATTGGACTGAATTATGTCTAAAAATTTTTTTATCAACAAAAATTATAATCAAAGGTAAAGAAAATATTATTAATAATGAAAAGTTTTTCATTGGTGCATCTCATCAATCAATGTTTGAAACATTTTATCTTCAAACAATTTTCAATTCTCCGGTCTTTATTTTAAAAAAAGAATTATTATTAATTCCTATTTTTGGATGGTATTTAAAAAAAATTGGATCTATTTCGATTAAAAGAAATAAAATTACTAAAGATAATTTAGGGTTCTTTCAAGATATTGCTAAGATTGTTTCTAGATCAAACAGACCACTAATAATATTTCCTCAAGGTACAAGAGTTTTACCTAACGAGAGACCACCTTTTAAAAAAGGTGCTTCTAGAATTTATGAAGAATTAAAAATTCCATGTCAGCCTGTTGCAATAAATTCTGGATATGTTTGGCCAAAGAAAGGTCTAAAATCAAGCCACAAAACAATTAATATTTCTATTTTAAAACCTATAGCTGCTGGACTTTCAAAAGAAGAATTTATAAACAATTTAGAAAAGAAAATATATGAAGAACTAGATTTACTAAACTAGCCCTTCATCGGCATTACTACAAATATACTGTCAAAATCACCCGGATCTTTTATTAACGCTGGTGAGCCAGTATCATTAAAAAATATCTCAACTCGTTCTCCATCTAATTGAGATGCCACATCAATTAAATATCTTGAGTTAAAACTTATCTCTAAATCATGATCAAACTTTACATTTAAAGTTTCCTTACCGTCTCCACTATTTGTATTATTAACTGAGAGATCCAAAATATCTTTTGATAAATTAAATTTTACTCCATCTTTTTTATCTAGAGAAACAGAAGCAACTCTATCAACAGAATTTAGAAATAATTTTAGATCTATTTCTAATTTTTTTTGGTTATTTTTTGGTATTACTTGGATGTAGTTTGGAAATTTTCCATCAATCAATTTAGAAATTAAAATACTGTTATTTAATTCAAATTTAATTTTAGATTTAAGATTAGAAACCTTTACGTCACCATCATAACTATCCAATAATGAACATAACTGAAAGATCGTTTTTTTTGGAAGAATAATGGGTTCAAAATCAATTTTTTGTTCTAATCTAATTTTCGAAATTGACATACGATGGCTATCCGTTGCAACAGCAGTCAAATAATTTTTATCTTCAACTTCAGTTTGATGAAAATATATACCACTTAAATAATGTCTTGTTTCATCATTCGAAACAGAAAATTTGCATTTATTTAATAGTTTTAAAAGTTGTTTTGACCTTATAACAAATTCATTTTGATTAAAATTTTCATCTGTCAACGGAAATTCTGTTGCACTGATACAATTTAAATTAAAAATAGATTTTTCTGACTCTACTTGTAATTTACTGACATCTGATAAAGATAAATTAATTTTTTTTCCTGAAGAAAACTTTCTAATAATATCATACATAATTGAAGAAGTTGTAGTAGTTTTTCCTTCTTCCAATACTTCAATATTGTTTAGTTCATGAACAAATATTAAGTCTAAATCTGTAGCTGTAATTGTTAATTTTGAATTACTAACATCTAATAAAATATTAGATAAAATTGGTAAAGTGCTTCTTTTTTCAATAACTCCCTGACAGTAATTTAAAGCTTGTTGAAGGTCTTGTTGATTAACGTTAAATTTCATTATCTTTATTATTATATAATATCTGATTTTTTAATTTGTTGATATTATCAGCCATTTCTGTGTCCTTTTCTCTAATTTTTTCAATAGTTTTTACTGAATGAATTATTGTCGTGTGGTCTCTATTAGAAAACTCTCTACCTATTTCAGGTAAAGATTTTGATGTTAAAATTTTTGTCAAATAAATAGCTGTTTGCCTTGGTCTAACTAAATATCTTGATCTTCTTGATGACAACATTTCATTTTTACTAATTTTAAAAAACTTACAAACTATTGTTTGAATCAAATCAATTGTAACTTTATTTTCAGCTAGATTTAACAAGTCTTTTAAAATGACTTTTATTTCAGATAAATTAGGCGCTTTATTATATATTCTTGAAAACGAAACCACTCTATTTATTGCACCAACAAGCTCTCTGATACTTGCTGTAATTTCAGTACTGATAAAATCTTGTATATCTTTAGAAACTTGTAGCTGATCTGCATACAAGCTATTTAACTCTTCTGTTTTTTTTTCAACAATTTTTTTTCTTAGCTCAAGGTCAGGTTTTTGAATATCAACCACTAAACCACCCAAAAATCTTGACTTAATTCTATCTTGAATTCTTGAAAGTTTATTTGGAGCTCTATCAGCTGATACAATTATTTGTGACCCTTTGTCTATCAATGCATTAAATGTATGAAAAAATTCCTCCTGCATAGCTTCCTTGCCACTAATAAATTGGATATCATCAATTAACAAAATATCTGTATTTCTAAAATATTCTTTAAACTTAACCATATCATTTGCTTTTATTGATTTAACAAATTGATACATAAAGCGTTCTGCTGATATGAACATTACTTTATTATTATCTTTTAACTCTAAACCAATAGAGTTTAAAAGATGAGTTTTTCCCATACCAACTCCTCCATAGATATAAAGTGGATTATAATGAGATGTGTTTTCAGAAACTTTTAGAGATGCTTCATAAGCAAGTTTATTGCTTGTGCCTATTATAAAATTATCAAATCTTTTATTAGGATCAATTCTATTATACTGAAGATACGAGTATTTTATAAAAGAAACATTCTCATTTCTTTCTACAGATTTTTTTATAACTTCATCTATTTTTTGTGATTTATCTTGATCGTCTATTTTAAATTCAATTCTAATAATATCTTTTTTAAATAATCGAATAATTTGTAAAATTTGATCTAAATATCTCGACGTGATCCAATCCCGAATAAATCTTGTTGGAACTGATAACAAAAGGTAATTATTAAATTCATCTACAAATACAATTTTTTTAAGCCAACTTTCATAAATGTCTATACCTAGTTTACTTTTCATCTCGTTTTGAACTAGCTTCCAGTCGAAACTTTCAGGGTTTAAATTATTTATTTTTGTAGATTTATTCATAACTTGTAGGGAAATCTCAGTTAGAACAAATTAAAAAAATTTGCAACAACTTAATAAAAAAATAAAAAAAAAAATAAAATCTATGATTGTAGTTTTTTAATTTAAAAAAAAATTTAAAAAAAAATTTTTAACTCTTAAAAAAATTATATTTATAATTGAATCAAATATAGATTGAATCAAACATAGATTGAATTTAAATTTATTGATTATTTACTAAATCTAAATGTAGTAATAACAAAATAATCTTTGAATACATACAGTGGATACTAAAAGTTGTCTTTAAAATAATATAAATAAAAAAATTTTAGATTGAATATATTTTTTTAGTTATTCTAGAAACATTTCTTGACGCGTTTTGTTTCTTAATTATCCCAGTTTTAGCAATCTTCATTAATTCAGAATTCAATTTAGGCAAGAATTTTAAAGCTTCATCCTTCTTTTTATCTTCAATCAGAAGGTTCATTTTTTTTAGAACATTTCTAAATCTGCTTTTTCTTGCTTTATTTACTACTGTTTGTTTAGATATTCTTCTAATTCTCTTAATTGCTGATTTTGTGTTTGCCATATTCGCAGGGGTATAGCTTGAGAATTTAAAGTGGTCAATAAAATAATTGACTATTTTTGGCAAGATTCACAAAAAAAAGTTGATCTATTTGAGCTTATTTTTTTTTTAATAAAATCGCTGCATCCAAAATTTTTACACCTCATACCTTGTTGCTGATAAACTTTAAACTCATTTTGAAATCCACCATTTGACCCTGACGTATTTTTAAAATCTCTTATACTTGAGCCTCCTTTGCTTATAGCTTTTAAAAGAATTTTTTTACAATTTAATATTATTTTTTTACATTCTTCTTTGCTTAAAAAACAAACTTTTCTATAAGGGTTTATTTTACTTTTGAATAGTATCTCGCTTGCATAAATGTTTCCTACTCCTGATACAAATTTTTGATCAAGCAAAAGACTTTTTATATCTCTATTTTTGTACTTAAAATAATTGTAAACATAATTTAAATTAAAATTTACATCAAATGGTTCTGGACCAAGATGACTAAATCTTTCTTTTAATTTTTTCTTATTTTTTATAATCTGAAAAAAACCAAATCTTCTTGGGTCATTATAAACAAACTTAAATTTATCAAAAATAATCTCAACATGATTATGTTTTCTTGGAAGGAATGGAGAATTATAAAAACTTGTGTTCGTAATTATATGACTCATCTTGTTTTCAATAATATGAATAGTGCCCGACATACCTAAATGAATTAAACAATAGGTATCTTTTGAAAGATATAAAATTAAGTATTTAGAAAATCTTTCTACTTTAATTATTTTCTTATTTTCAAAATAATTGCTAAAATCACATGGGATTTTAAATCTTAAATTTCTATTTCTAACTATTACTTTTTTTACCTTTTTTTGTTTAATTTTTTTATTTAATGACTGTCTAACAATTTCTACTTCTGGTAATTCTGGCATTTGACACTATATTGAATATAATTTTTTTTTTATGCAACAATATCTTCAAAATAAAAAAGGGCTAGTAGATGGTGTTTTTGATCAAGTGTACAATAAATATGACTTGATGAATGATTTTATGTCTTTAGGTGTTCATAGATTTTGGAAAAAAAGTCTAATTAACATGATGAGCCCTTCTTTAAACAAGAATTTAATAGATGTTGCGTGTGGTACGGGCGATATTGGTAAGCTTTTTTTAGATAGTACCGACAAAGATATGAAAGTCACTTGTGTGGATCCAAATAAAGGAATGATGGACCAAGGAAGAAAAAAATTATCAAAATATAAAAATATAAAATGGATAATTTCACCAGCAGAAAATCTACCATTACCAGATAATACTTATGACTTTTATACTATAAGTTTTGGTCTAAGAAATACTAAAAACTTAAATAAAGCCATATCAGAGGCTTATAGAGTTCTAAAACCAGGTGGACGTTATCTGTGCCTTGAATTTTCTAAAATTCAAAATTCGAATTTAGATTTTATTTATAAAAATTATTCAAAATTAATTCCTACCATTGGTAAATTTGTTGTTGGTGAAAAAGAACCATATGAATATTTAGTTAAGAGCATTGAACAATTTATTAATCAAGAAGAGTTGGTTGATTTAATGAAAAGAAATAATTTTCATAAATGCACATATAGAAACTTTTCTGGAGGAATTGTTTCAATTCATAGCGGATGGAAATTATAATGATCAGAAAATTTATAACTTTATTTAAATTGGGAAGGAAAATAGCTAAATCAGATATTTTAAGTATTACTTCAAAATTTAAAAAACCACCTTTGGCTATAAAAATTATTTTTCAAATTTTGTCTTTTTCATTTTTTAAAAAAGAACAGAAAGATTTTAACCAAAATGAAGGAGAAAGACTTTCTAGCTCATTAGAGTCAATGGGAACTACTTTTATTAAGCTTGGACAATTTTTAGCAACAAGGCCAGACATAATAGGAGAAGAATTATCAACCAAACTTGAAAACTTACAAGATCGTCTTCCGCCTTTTTCAATTAATCGTGCAAAGGAAATAATAAAAAATGATTTAGGTAATGACACGTATAATTCAATTATAGATTTGAGTGAATCTGTAGCAGCTGCTTCTATTGCACAAGTTCACAAAGCAAAAATTAATGACAATGGAACAATTAAAGATGTAGCTATTAAAATTTTGAGACCAGACATTAAAAAAATATTTAATGAAGAAATCGATGCTATGATGTTATTTGCATTCATCATCGAGTCATTTATAAAAAAGACAAAAAGATTAAAGCTTGTTGAGGTTGTTTTTTTATTAAAAGAAATAACTAATCTTGAAATGGATTTAAGATTTGAGGCAGCGGCAGCAAATGAATATGCTGAAAATACGAAAAATGATGTAGGATTTCAAGTACCACAAATATACTGGAATTTTACCAGTGAAAATGTGATGACCTTAGATTGGATAGATGGTGTTTCAATTAGAGAGACGGAAGAACTAAAAAATAGAAATCTGGATACAAATAAAATTGCTGAAGATATAATACAACATTTTTTAAGACATGCTGTCAGAGATGGTTTCTTTCACGCAGATATGCATCAAGGAAATATTTTTATTGATAATAACGGTCAAATAGCACCTATTGATTTTGGTATCATGGGAAGATTAGATAAAGTCAGTAAAAGGTTTTTGGCTGAGATCTTATTCGGATTTATACAGAGAGATTATAAAAAAGTAGCTGAAGTTCACCTGGTTGCAGGATTAGTACCAAATAACGTTCCAATTGATGACTTAGCACAAGCATTGCGATCAATTGGAGAACCTATTTTTGGACAAGCTGTAAAGGACATTTCGGGTGGCAAATTACTCAAACAATTATTTGATGTAACTGAAAAATTTAACATGCAAACACAACCTCAGCTTTTGATGTTACAAAAAACAATGGTTGTTGTTGAAGGTGTTGCAAGAAAATTAAATCCTAACACTAATATCTGGACAACATCAAAACCAGTCCTTGAAAGTTGGTTAAGAGAAACAAAAGATCCTATTAATAATTTAAACGAAACATTAAAAAATACTTCTGAAGTTATTAAAAGATTACCTGAATTTCCTGAAATTATGGATAAAGCCAATCAAGCTTTAACATTTTTAGCAAGTGGTCAAATTCCTCAAAATTCAAACTCTTTTACTGCTCTAAATGATAAGAAATCTGAAATGATTGCATTTAGAAATCAATCTATTATTGGCTTATTAGGTCTTGTAATTATTGGACTATTAGTATTTTAATTCTTCAAAATGGAAAATGTGTTAAATAAAAAAATTCTATTAATTATATGCGGAGGAATTTCTGCGTACAAAAGTCTTGAAACAATAAGACTTTTTAAAAAAAATGGAGCAGAAATTAAAACTATACTTACTAATAGTGCTAAAGAGTTCATCACTCCTCTTTCTGTTGCCTCTCTTTCGCAAGGAAAAGTTTACAGCGAATTGTTCAATGTAGAAAATGAAACAGAAATGGATCATATCGCTTTATCAAGATGGGCCGATATAATTTTAATAGCTCCTGCAACAGCTAACACTATTTCTAAATTAGCGCAGGGTACAACTGATGATCTTGCTTCAACAGTGGTATTAGCTTCAGATAAAGATATTTATTTAGCTCCAGCGATGAATGTTAGGATGTGGGAACATCAATCTACAAAACAAAATTTAAAAAAACTTAAAAGCTTTGGTTATAAAATAATTGGACCAGAAATCGGTGAAATGGCTTGTGGAGAATATGGAGAGGGCAAAATGTCAGATCCAATAACTATTTCTACAGAAGTAGACAATTATTTTTTAAAAGGAAAAAATAATAAAAAACTTAAAGCAATAGTCACTGCGGGCCCAACAAATGAATATTTAGATCCTGTTAGATTTTTAACAAATAAATCAAGTGGTAAACAAGGATATGAAATTGCTAAATCTTTATCCAAAAAAGGTTTTGATACAACTTTAATCTCTGGACCAACAAGTCTAAGTATTGATGAAGATATTAAATTAATTAATGTAGAAACTGCTGACCAAATGTTGGTTGCTACACAAGAAAATTTACCAGCTGATGTAGCAATTTTTTCAGCTGCAGTAGCTGATTTTAAAATAAATAAAAAGTTTAAAAATAAAATAAAAAAACAAGATTTTTTAAAATTAGTTTTAGAAAAAAATGTAGACATTTTAAGTTATGTTTCTAATCACAACTCAATGAGACCAAATCTTGTAATAGGTTTTGCGGCAGAAACTGATGAAATTGATTTAAATGCAAAAGAAAAATTAAATTACAAAAATTGTGATTGGATTATCTCTAATGACGTATCTAATAAAAAAATTGGTTTTGACTCTGATTATAATGAAGTAAAAATTTATTACAGAAATCAAGATATAAAACCAGAAAAGCTTTCATATAAGAAAAAATCTGAAATATCTGATGAAATAGTTGATAGAATAATTTATCAATTAAATTAATGGTAAAAGTTCTTTTAAAGAAATTAGACTCGTCTGTGGAGCTACCTTCATATAAAACTGATGGAGCATCAGGTATGGATTTAATGGCATTTATTAAAGAACCTATAAATTTAAAACCTTATGCATCTTGCCTAGTTCCAACAGGTATTTCTGTAGCATTCTCCGGTGAATTTGAAATTCAAATAAGACCTAGATCTGGCTTAGCTGCTAAGAGTAGTATTAGTGTTTTAAACACACCGGGAACAATTGACAGTGATTATAGAGGTGAAATTAAAGTAATTTTATTTAACCATGGGAGTAATGATTTTTTAATAAATAATAAAGATAGAATTGCCCAAATGGTTTTAACACCAGTTGTTAAAATGGATCTTGAGGAAACTGATGATCTTCCAAATACATTAAGAGGAGAAGGTGGTTTTGGTTCAACTGGAAAATGACTGTAAAACTAAGTAAAAAAGAAATTGAAAAGTTTTCAAGACAAATAATTTTAAAAAATATTGGAGCCTTAGGCCAAAAAAAAATTCTAAATTCTAAAGTTCTTATAGTTGGCATGGGAGGATTGGGATGCCCAGTTGCAGAATTTTTAACTAGATCTGGAATCGGCACAATAGGAATTATAGATCATGATATTATTAATGCATCTAACATTCATAGACAAAGCTTATATGATGAAAGAGATTTGAATAAGCTAAAAGTTAAGGTGGCCCAGAAAAAGTTAAAAAATATTAATCCAAAAACCAAAGTTAATACTTTTGCTGTTAAGTTAAACAATACAAATTCAGATCAAATAATCAAAAATTATGATTATATTGTTGATGGTACAGACAATTTTAAAAGTAAATTTTTAATTAATGATTTAAGTCTTAAAAATAAAAAAATTCTTATTACCGGAGCTATTAGTAAATTTGATGGCCATATTTTCACTTTTAACTTTAAAAACAAAAAAGATCCTTGTTTAAGGTGTTTTTATCAGGAAGAAAGTATTTCGGATGATATTTTAAACTGTGAATATGAGGGAATTTTAGGAACTGTAGCTGGTATAGTGGGAACTATGCAAGCAAATGAGTTATTAAAAAAGATACTTAATATTGGTCAAAATTTAGAATGCTCAATATTAATTATAGACTTATTAAATTTAAATTTTAGAAAAGTAAAAATAAATAAAAGAAAAAAATGTAAATGTAGCTAATGAAAAAAAAAATTTATACTTTATTTTTTTTAATATTTTTTGTTTCTTATAGTGCTTCAGCAGAAACCTTTTTATCTTTAAAAAAAAATAAAGTTAATGTTAGGTATGGCCCAAGTTTTAACTCTGAAGTTAAATATATTTATAAAAAAATAAACCTTCCTATTAAACTAATAGACACAAAGGAAAACTTTAGACGAATAATTGATCTAAAAAATAATAGTGGCTGGATACATGTTTCACAATTAAAAAGAAGCAATTCAGTTATTATCACCAAAGATAAGGTTTTATTCAAAAAACCAACATCTTTTGCAAAACCCTTGGCTCTATTACAAAAAGGAAGACTGTTAATCTTAGAAAGGTGTGATGACAAATGGTGTTATATTAAAACAGAAAATTATAAGGGATGGGTCGACATCTCACATCTCTGGGGAAGTATCAATTAACTTTTAAGTATTTATATATACAATTTATTATTTTGATTTACTTGCCCACCATTTATCTAGTATAAAATACCAAATTGAGTTTGCTATTGGTTCTACAATTGCATCAGTTAATGCTACTCCAAATGTAACATCTGCAACTAACATTAAAACTGTTATTGCTATCGCAAAATGACCAATTGTATAAATGACAGTTCTTAATATTGAACCTTTATTGTTTTTATAAATGTCACTTGTGGCTTTAAAAATTCCGTTGGTTATTTCCATTTTTTAAAATTAAATTTTATCAAAAGGACTTTCAAGTATACACGCAACCAAATGCACCCGAGCTTGCTCTCCACCATTAAAAAAATTATGGTATTTTGTATTATTTGTTATCCATACTTTTCCATCAGCGGGAAGATGTTTTGCAACATTCTCTATAACCATTGAACATCCTTTGTTTGTAACTATTGGCACATGAAGTCTACACTCGGGATCTTTATGCCAACTCAAAGTTGATCTTGGTTCCTTCAACAAAAGTCTTACCCTTCCTAATTTAAATCTTTTACTAAGTGTTTCAAATACATGTTTGAAGTAAGTTTTTTCAAATTCAGGAACTAGTTGAGTATATTTGCTCTCATCTATATCAACATCTCTTGAAACTTCTTGTCCAGTCTCATCTGCAATAGTCCAGTATTTTCCTCTAATATTGTTCCCCTCTATTGAGTTTTTATCATTTGGGATTTGGTTTATAGGTATAGCTCCAAAATGTGAAACACCTGGAGAATTAAATTTTTTATTTTTTAATATCTTATTTAAATCTTCTTTAAGTTTTAAAATATCAAATTCAAGATTTTGAACTTTATGAAAATCATCAAAACTTACTGTTGCCATAATGAATATTTCTATTTTTTAAAATTAATTTAACTTTAAATCAAATCTGTCTGAGTTCATCACTCTAACCCATGCAGAAACAAAATCATTAACAAATTTAACCTTTGAATCTTCACATGCATAAACTTCAGCTAAAGCTCTTAGTTGAGAGTTTGATCCAAAAATTAAGTCAACTCTTGTAGCTTTCCATTTAGTTTTTTTGGTTTTTCTATCCTTTCCTAAAAATGTTTGTTCCGATTTATTTTCTTCTTTCCATGTAATATTCATATCAAGCAAATTGATAAAATAATCGTTAGTAAGTGAACCAGGTTTATTTGTGAATACACCATGTTTTGAGCCGTTATAGTTAGTATCTAGAACTCTCATTCCACCTATAAGTGCTGTCATTTCTGGGGCCGTTAAACCCATTAACTGAGCCTTATCAATTAATTTCTCTTCAGCAGAAACAATTGACTCACCATCATTTAAATAATTTCTAAAACCATCTGCTTTAGGTTCTAATAAACCAAATGAATTTACATCTGTCTGATCTTGTCTAGCGTCTCCTCTGCCAGGTGAAAAAGGAACATTAACTTTATGACCAGCTTTTTTTGCAGCTATCTCAATACCAACATTACCAGCCAAAACAATTAGATCAGCCATAGAAACAGACTTATTCTTAGTGTCAAATTTATCTTTAATCTTGGTTAAAACTTTAATTGTTTTTGATAATTTTTTTGGATTATTGACTTTCCAATTTTTTTGAGGTTTTAACATTATTCTTGCACCATTAGCTCCACCTCTTTTATCAGAGCCTCTAAATGTAGAAGCTGAAGCCCATGCAGTAGAAACTAGATCAGAAACCGATAACTTTGATTTTGAAATTTTATTTTTCAAATCATTAATATCTTTTGTTTTTAGTTTGTATTTTGGTTTATCAATTGGATCCTGCCAAATTAATTGTTCTTTTGGAACATCAGTTCCAAGATAACAAACTCTTGGGCCCATATCTCTGTGAGTTAATTTGAACCACGCTCTTGCAAACGCGTCATGAAACTCTTCAGGGTTCTTATGGAAATGTTTAGTAATGGGTCCATAACTTGGATCAATTTTCATTGATATGTCTGTTGTCTGCATCATTGGTGGATGATAAACATTTTTGTCATGTGCATCAGGGACCATTTTAATTTTCTGTCCATTTTTCTTTGGCGTCCATTGATGAGCACCAGCTGGACTTTTTGTTAGCTCCCACTCATGATCATAAAGACAATCTAAATATCCCATATCCCATTGAATAGGGTTTTGTGTCCAAGCACCCTCTATACCGCTACTAATTGTATCAGCACCTTTTCCAGATTTATATCCACTGTTCCATCCAGTCGATTGATCTTGAAGTCTTGATGCTTCTGGGTCAGGACCCTTGTGTGACTCAGATGCAGCACCATGAGATTTTCCAAATGTGTGTCCACCAGCCACTAATGCTGCAGTTTCATAATCATTCATGGCCATTCTTCCAAATGTTTCTCTAATGTCATGTGCTGCAAGTTTTGGATCTGGATTTGCGTCAGGACCTTGTGGATTTACATATATTAAACCCATATGTGACGCTCCTAATGGCTGTTCTAAATCTCTTTTTTTAGTGTATCTTTCAACACCTAACATTTCTTTTTCTGATCCCCAGTAAATATCATCTTCTGGTTCCCAAATATCTGTTCTGCCTGCTCCAAATCCAAAAGTTTTAAAGCCCATTGAGTCTAATGCAACATTTCCAACTAAAATAAATAAATCTGCCCATGAAATTTTATTTCCATATTTTTTTTTAATTGGCCATAGAAGTAATCTTGCTTTATCTAAATTAACATTATCAGGCCAAGAATTTAGTGGTGCAAATCTTTGATTGCCTGTTCCAGCCCCACCTCTTCCATCTCCAGTTCTATACGTGCCTGCGGCGTGCCAGGCTAATCTTATAAATAATGGTCCATAATGACCATAATCTGCTGGCCACCAATCTTGGGAAGATGTCATTAATTTTTTTAAATCTTTTTTAAGGCCTTTATAGTTAAGCTTTTTAAATTCTTTTGAATAATTAAACGACTTATCCATTGGATTTGATAAGCTAGAGTGTTGACTTAAAATTTTAAGATTTAGACTGTTAGGCCAAAAATCTCTTACTGATTGACCTCTACCAGCAGAAAACTTTGCTGGAGTGCCAGCTCCAGTGAACGGACACTTGCTTAATTGATTTGCTTTAAAGGACTTATTTTTAAATTTTTCTGTACTCATTAATTACCCTTGTTTATAAATTTCTTAATTTTTCGTAGTTTATAATGATTCTAAAGTTTGTGTCAATTGTATTAAATTGTCGCCTATCTGAACAATTAAATTAATCTTCTAGTTTTACTAGAACTTCAATAGACTTGATTTTTTTACCATTAATTTTTTTATAAATATTTATTGGCCCCACATCTGAATTATCTAAATCAATTAATTTTTTATCATTAACATCATAAAAATGGTGGTGATCAGAAATATTGGTATCAAAATAAGCTTGGTTTGTATTTAATGGAATTTGCTTTAAATAGCCTTTTTCCTTAAAAGCATGCACTGTATTGTAAATTGTTGCTAATGATATTTTTAGAGAGGACTTATTGTTAATAATATTTGCAAGGTCATTTATAGAAAAGTGAAAGGTTTTTTCACTATCGAATAGAGCCTCACATATTTTAATTCTTTGTTTTGTAGGTCTTAATCCTGAATTTCTCAGTTTTTTATCGTAAATACTTGTTAAATTCATAGTTCTTTATAATTATTCTAAACTATTATTATATTATAATGTTCATAAATCAAGTATTAAGGATTTTCAAATTTTATGAAAAAAAATTCTTACTCATATGATGATCTAATAACATGTGGAAATGGTGATCTTTTTGGCCCTGGAAATGCCAAATTACCACTTCCTCCAATGCTTATGTTTGATAGAATAACAGAAATTAATGAGAATAATGGTGAGTTCAATAAAGGTTGTTTAAAAGCTGAGCTAGATATTAAAAATGATCTATGGTTTTTTAATTGTCACTTTAAAGCTGACCCTGTAATGCCAGGCTGTTTAGGTTTAGACGCTATGTGGCAGTTAGTTGGATTTTATTTAGGTTGGTTAGGTAACCCTGGAAAGGGAAGAGCTCTTGGTGTTGGTACTGTAAAATTCACAGGTGAAGTTTTACAAAATGTAAAGAATGTAAGATACGAAATAGATATGAAAAAAATTATGTCTCCAGGTGGAACAACGGTTGGTCTTGCAAATGGTTTAGTATTTGCAGATGATAAAAAAATTTATTCAGCAGAAAGTTTAAAAGTGGGGTTGTTTAAATAATGAGAAGGGTAGTAATCACAGGTTTAGGAGTTGTATCTTGTTTGGGTAATAATCAGGAAGAAGTTCATAAATCATTATTAAATTCAAATTCAGGAATTTCTTATGCTGAGGAATATAAAGAACATAATCTTAAAAGTCATGTTCATGGAAAACCAAATATAAAGCTTGAAGATCATATTGATAGGAAAACAATTAGATTTATGGGTTCAGGTTCAGCTTATAACTACATTGCTATGAAAGAAGCAATTGAAGACTCAGGGTTAGAAGATGCTGAAGTAAGCAATTTTAAAACTGGAATTGTTATGGGTTCAGGAGGACCTTCTATCGAAAATGTCATATTAGCAGCAGATAAAACTAGAGCTAAAACTCCAAAATTAATGGGACCATTTATTGTTCCAAGAACTATGGCAAGCACTGCTTCGGCAACTCTTGCTGTTCCTTTTAAAATAAAAGGCACTAACTACACAATGAGTTCAGCTTGCGCAACAAGTGGTCATTGTATTGGTAATTCAATGGAATTAATTCAAATGGGTAAACAAGATATTGTTTTTGCAGGTGGAAGTGAGGAAATTCACTGGGCAATGACTGCAATGTTTGATGCAATGACTGCTTTATCGTCAAAATATAACGATGCACCTAAGACAGCCTCTAGAGCATATGACAAAACAAGAGATGGTTTTGTAATAGCTGGTGGTGCAGGTGTACTAGTGCTTGAAGAATACGAACATGCTAAAGCAAGAGGTGCTAAAATATACGCAGAATTAACTGGTTATGGAGCAACTTCAGATGGATACGATATGGTAGCCCCATCAGGAGAAGGAGCCGTAAGATGTATGCAAATGGCAATGTCTACAGCTAAAAATAAAATTGATTATATCAATACTCATGGAACTTCTACTCCAGTGGGAGATATCACAGAGTTAAATGCAGTTAAAAATACTTTTGGAGACAATATTCCAAAAATTAGTTCAACTAAATCTTTATCTGGACATCCGCTAGGTGCCGCTTCAGTTCATGAAGCTATTTATTGTTTAATTATGATGAAGAATAATTTTATTGCTGGTTCTGCAAACATAAGTGAGATGGATGAAGAGGCTAAAAAATTTCCAATAGTTGCGAAAACTGAAACTGGTACAACTTTAAATACTGTAATGTCTAATAGTTTTGGTTTTGGTGGAACTAATGCTGCATTAATTTTTGAGAAAGTTTAATTTATGAATTTGATGAAAGGTAAAAAAGGATTAATCATGGGTGTTGCCAATGAAAGATCTATTGCCTGGGGTATTTCAAAAAAACTTGCAGAAGCTGGTGCAGAACTTGCTTTCACTTATTTAGGTGATGCTTTAAAAAAAAGAGTAGTTCCTTTAGCAGAAAAATTAAATTCAAATGTTACATTTAGTTGTGATGTTGAAAAAAAAGAAGACGTAATAAAATTATTTGAAGATGTAAAGTCTCAATGGGGAGAAATTGATTTTGTAGTTCATGCAATTGCATTCTCAGA
>CABXRY010000015.1 GCA_902514755.1 uncultured Pelagibacteraceae bacterium | reverse complement strand
AATTTTAGTTTTGAAAAATATATTCAAGCATTTTTCGATAAAATTGCATCTACGATTTCTCAGTACAAAATTCTCAAAAAAGATGAAGAGAGAAGATTAAAATTAGAAAAACAAGAAAGAGAAAGACAGGAAAAAATTGAAATTGTAAAAGAAAGGCAAAAAGAACAAGAATTAAGAGTTAAATTAAAAGAACAAGCTTTAAAGGATGAGGCTAAACTAGAAAAGCAAAGAGCTAAGGACATAAAGCTATTTCTTAGAAAAGAGCAGGCTATATTAAGAATTGAACAAGCAGAAAAACAAAAACAATTTTTAAAACAATTAAGATTAGAAAAACAGATTGATAAATTTAGAGTAAGAGAAGTTAAGGAATTAGAAAAACTTGAGAAAATATCTCTAAAAGAAAAAAGAGACGACTATGCAGGTCTACAAAAAAGAATAGAACAATTAAAAGAAAAGTACCGAATAATAAGAGATCAAAAGATTAGAGAAAGAGTAGAGGCTTTAGGTGTTAAAATTCAAGGTGATGAAGATAAAGAAACATTATTAAAAAAAGAAAAAGAATATACTTTAGCAAGACAAAAAATTGAATTTGCTCTTGAAAGTTTTTTTAGAAGTGCCAGTAGCTTAGTTTTCCAATTAAATAAAAGACACATTACAAGACATATGTCTATTTTTAGATGCATTGATAGAAGATTTGAAACAGGAGAGATCTTTATAAAGTGGGATGAGTCAGTCGATGATGAATGGTTATTATTAATTTATATAAAAAATAATTCACCTGATGAAGGAATTGTTATTGAGGATAAAACAAATCCTGAAAAAAATATTTCTCATGAATTTAAAAATAATGAAATTTTTAAGGCTTCAGACACAATGGTTGATTCTTTAACCCAATTAATTGCTAGAAAAAGAGCCAAAAATACCAATTAAAATTTCTTAATTAATTAAGTATTATTTTAGGATGTTTTTTGGAACTCTAGTAATGGCAATTTTGTATTTAATACTTCAATACACTCTTGCATGGATAAGGTACATTAATAATTTAGATACTAGACTTGGAGATTCAACTTGGAGATGGAGTTATGATTACCAAGTAGTCGGTGAAAGAGATATTTCTGATTTAGATGATAAATCTTTTATTAGGCTAAGAAGAAAAAAAAATAAAATAATTACATTTATGTATTCCATAGTAATGATTATGTTTATTGCCTCTATGTCTTTGCTAAGTAAATTTATGTTATTTTTTATAAACTAGTTTTTAAGTTGATGTTTATTTTTTAGATATAAAAAAAAAGCAACAATTTCATATCCGTATTTAAATAAAGTAAAAATTATTGGAAGTTTAAAAAATTTATACAAAAATTTATATTTTGGAATTTTTTTCCACACAAAAAGAAAAGCTTCTGCACCTTCGATTATTTTTTCACCTTCTTTAACATGCAATCTTCTTAAAAGATCTTTATCATTTTTAAGCGTTTCTTTTTCTGCATTTAAATTATTAGTGATATCAACCCAATCAATTTCTTTAATATTTTCTTTCTTGTATAAATTAATTTCTGCCCTACAAATTTTACAAGAATTATTGAAATAAACTTTCATAGTTTATTTAAGTAGCTATAAAGATTATTTTGTACATGCGTAAAATCATCCATTGAAAATAATATTTAAATAACTATGTATTTTATCATGAGTAATTTTTTAAATAAATCAGATTTAAACAGAAAAGATGTAGATGATATTGTCTCTGATACACTTAAGAATTGTGATGATGGCGAATTGTATTTAGAAGATACAAAATCAGAGTCAATTTTATTGGATGATAACAAAATTAAAAGCTCAAATTATAGTTCTGATTTAGGTTTTGGATTTAGGGCTATTTCAAATGAGGTGGTTGCGTACTCTCATTCCAATGAAATTTCAAAGGAGTCATTAAGAAATTCTTCACAAAATCTTAAATCAACTCTTAAGTCAAGCAAAGGAACTTATAATCATGAGATCCCAAAAACTAACAATAAATTTTATGAAGATATTAACCCAATAGAACAAAAATCACTGGACTCAAAACTTGAAGTTTTAAATAAAGTTAATGATTATTTACGTAAAAAAGACTCTTCAGTTAAACAGGTTACAGCAAGTTTTAGTGGAGAACAAAAATCAATTGAAATTATACGTTCGGGTGGTGAAGCTTTAACAGATGTTAGACCATTAATAAGATTTAATGTTTCTGTGATGCTTGAAAAAAATGGGAGAAAAGAAACTGGCGTTTACGGTATTGGTGGAAGACAATCTTATGATGAATATTTAAAAAATGATAATTGGAAAAATGTTTGTGAAGAAGCATTAAGAATTGCTTCAGTAAATTTGGATAGCAAACCAGCACCAGCAGGTGAAATGAAAGTAGTGTTAGGCC
This sequence comes from uncultured Pelagibacteraceae bacterium, assembly GCA_902514755.1. GTDB lineage: Bacteria > Pseudomonadota > Alphaproteobacteria > Pelagibacterales > Pelagibacteraceae > Pelagibacter. The sequence goes on along the minus strand of CABXRY010000015.1, from coordinate 25,232 downwards.
CTGGTTGGCCAGCAATTTTAATTCATGAAGCTATAGGTCATGGCCTGGAGGGAGACTTTAATCGAAAAAAAACCTCTGCTTTTCATAATTTAATGGGTCAAAAAGTTGCAAGTGAGGGTGTAACTATTGTTGACGATGGAACTATTGGAAAAAGAAGAGGAAGTTTAACAATTGATGATGAAGGAACACCTACTGAAAAAACAGTATTAATTGAAAACGGAATTTTAAAAAATTTCATGCAAGATAGATTAAATGCAAGATTGATGAATACTAAATCTACTGGAAGTGGAAGAAGAGAAAATTATAAACATATCGTTCTACCAAGAATGAGAAATACCATGATGATGAGTGGTCAACATACTCAAGATGAGATGATCAAATCAGTTAATAGGGGAATTTTTGCAGTAAGTTTTGGTGGAGGTCAGGTAGATATTACTTCTGGCAAATTTGTTTTTAATTGCACTGAGGCATACGAGATTAATAATGGTAAAATTGGTTCACCAATTAAAGGAGCAACCTTAATAGGAGATGGTCCATCAATTTTAAAAGAAGTATCAATGGTTGGAAATGATATGATGATGGATCCTGGTATTGGAACTTGTGGAAAAGCTGGTCAAGGTGTTCCGGTAGGAGTAGCGCAGCCTTCAATTTTAATAGATAAAATGACTGTCGGCGGAACCAGACTCTAGATAATGATTAAAGATCAAGAATATTTGAAGTCTAAAGCATTGTATTGCCTAGATTTAGCAAAAAAATTAGGCGCAACTGATGCAAGTGTAACAGTTGGAAATTCTATATCAGAGACTGTGAATTTTAGAAATAAGGCTTTAGATGAATCTAATAGATCTGATAGTCTAGCTATAAGTATCCAAACATTTGTAGGTAAAAAAAAATCTTCAATATCTTCATCAAATTTATTAGATGAAAATTTAAAAACTTTGACTGAAAAATGTATTGAAACAACAAAAATTACACCTGAAGATAAATATAATTCCTTACCTGATCAAGATTTGCTAGCAAAAGAAATTAAAGAATTAGATTTATACGATGAAACACATTTAGATAATGATAAGAAAATAGATTATTTAAGAGAATTAGAAGACACAGCATCAAAAGATGAAAAAATTATAAATACAGAATCTAGTTTTTCGGAAAATAGAGGAAATTTTATTTTAGCAAATAGTGATGGTTTTTGTAATGGTTATAAATCTTCGTCATTTACCGCATCGTGTGTGACAGTCGCTAAAGATGAAAATAGCATGGAAAGAGATTATGAATTTACAAGCAGATGTCATTTAAACGATATTATAAAGCCAAAAAATTTAGGAAACATTGCTGCTGAACAAACAATAAAAAAGCTTAGTCCAAAAAAAATTGGAAGTGATAAAATAAGTTTAATTTTTGATAAGAGAATTGCAAAAGGGTTGCTGAGTTCTTTTGCAAGTGCGATATCCTCATCAGCTATTGCAAGAGGCACTTCCTTTTTAAAAGATAAAATTGATCAACAGATTTTTTCTGACACAATTAATATATTTGATAAACCAGACTTGGTTAAAGGATTGGGCTCACAATATTTTGACTCAGAGGGTGTTAAATCAGAAACTCTAAAGTTAGTAGAAAAGGGGTTTCTTAGAGAATATCTTGTGGATACTTATAATGGCAGAAAACTAGAATTAAAATCAAATGGTAGAAGTGGTGGTAGCACTAATCTTTATTTAGAAAATGGCAAAATGAGTTTTGATGAATTATTTAAAATCAATTCTAAAAATTTATACATCACAGAAACAATTGGTCATGGAACCAATTTAGTAACTGGCGACTATTCTGTAGGTGCTACAGGTTTCCTAATTGAAAATGGAGAATTTAAACATCCTGTAAATGAGATAACAATAGCTGGAAATTTTAATGACATGTTTAAAAATATAACATTAGCGAATGATTTAGAGTTTAAATATTCAGTAAACTCACCTACTATAATGATTGAAGGCATGACTGTTGCTGGAAAATGAGTAATTTTTGTGTAATTGGCTCAGGGATTTCAGGAGCAACAATTGCAAATCTTTTAAGCAAAAAAAATTCTGTTGATCTTTTTGATAAAGCTAGAGGTCCTGGTGGTAGAGCATCTTTTAAAAGGCTTGATGAAACAAAAGGATTTGATCATGGGACTCAATATATCTCACCTAAAACTTTAGCATTTAAAAGATTCTTAGAAAAATTAATAAAAAAGAAGGTTTTAAAAAACTGGAGGGGCAAACATTTGTTTCTAAATAAAAGTAAAAAAGAGATTAAAAATCATAAAAAAATAATTGGTCGGAAAGGTAATAATGATATCAGTAAATATCTTTTAAAAAATATAAAATGCAATTATTTCCATGAGCTTAAAAAAATCGATTATAAACAAAAAAAATGGTTTTTAACTTTTTCTAATGGAGAGAAAAAAATTTATAATAAGCTTATTTTAACTTGTCCATTTGAACAATTAAATAAATTATCTAAAAAATTTATAAAAAATTCATTTATCAAATCAAGAGTTAAAATGGATGCAAATATTACTGTGATGATTGTAATAAAAAAAACAAAAAGTAATATCAGTAGTTACTTCTTTGATGATCAAATTTTAGGTTGGGCTGCTAAAGAAAATAGTAAAAAAAGATTTAAAAGTAATTTTGATTTATGGACATTGCAAAGTACATACAATTGGGCAAACAAAAAAATTAATAAAAATAAGGAAAACAAAGATCTAAATTCACAACTTTTAATTAATCATTTCTTTAAACTTACTGGTATAAAAAAAACAAAAGTATTACATTCGCTTAATCATGGATGGAAATATTCTTCAAATTCAAATCCGTTGAAAATGAAGAGTTTTTGGGATCCTTCAATAAATTTAGGTGTTTGTGCAGACTGGTTTGTAGGACCCAGACTAGAGGCAGGTTGGCTAAGTGCTAATGATCTTTATAAAAAAATAATTAAATAATTCTACTCAAAATTTTTAACTCTGTATTCCCAATTACCCATTCTAGAATATGTAACCTTCATAATTAAAGCATGTTTTTTATCAAACCAGATATCAAAGTTTAATCTTTTATTTTTTGGAATAGACATATTTTTGGATGTTAATTTGAAATGTTCAACATCATAAGATTTTCCGTAGAGATCTAGTTTTTCTTTACCAATAAATGTGACCACTTGTTCTTTAATACTTCCAGATATTGGGCTTATTTGACTACTAGATTGAAGTATTTTATGGTTCCACCAATTTCCAACTATATTATTTGTTGATGCTTTCCCTGAGTATGATGATCCTTTTATTTCAAATTCATTAGTATCTTTATTTAATTTGAGATTTACAAATTTTTCTTTCTTATTTTGACGGGTTTTTGAGTTAAATGAAATTAGTTTATCTTTCAAATATTTTTCCTCTCCATAACCTTCTATTTCAAACAAAGTTGCACCTAATAATTTTACAGTAAACTTTATTTGATTTGTAACTGTCGTTTCATTTTTATTTTTTTTAAAAAAATAATAATTATATCCAATAACTTCCCCATCTTTTAAAATTTCCATTTCAATCTTATTATACTTATTATAGTGAGCCATATGAGCTGTACTACTGAAAGAGTATAAAAAGAAAAATATTAATAATAAAAATTTTTTCATTAAAAAATTAGTTTAATAGACTTTGATAATAAAAGAAGTATTTTATTAAAATGTTTTTACAAATTAAAAATATACCAAAGGTTACATGGAGTTCTGAAAAACCACTAAATTTAAAACCAAAAATTTCAACATTCTTTTTTCTCTGTTTTGGTTTGACCTTATTTGGTTTGGGCGAAGGTTTATTAATTGTTTCAGCATCTGGAGCATCACCTTGGAGTGTATTTGCTCAAGGTTTATACTTAAACATAGGTTTCTCCATCGGCGTCATGACTATTTTAATAAGTATTATGGTTTTGTTATTTTGGTTACCCTTAAAACAAAAACCTGGAATTGGTACTATTTTAAATGCTTTAATAATAGGATTAATGATTGATGTTTGCATTAGATATGTTCCAACACCAGAAAATTTTATTTCACAAATATTACTTGGAGCTTTTGCAGTGCTAACTGTAGGTATAGGAGGTGGAATTTATCTAGTTGCTAATTTAGGAGCAGGACCAAGAGATGGTTTAATGATAGGTCTTCAAAAAAAAACTAACTTTCCAATTGCCTCAGTAAGAGCAGCTCTTGAAATAACGGTTATGTCAATTGGTTGGTACTTAGGAGGCACAGTTGGAGTTGGAACTTTATTATTTGCTTTTGGAATAGGCCCCTGTGTTGCTTTAGGATTATATTTAGTGAATAAAATTTATAATTAGGCTGCAGCGCCAGTTTTTTCACTTTTTTTTCTTTCATGAGGATCTAAAATCGCTTTTCTTAATCGACATGAATCTGGTGTTATTTCTAAAGCCTCATCAATATTTAGCATACTCAATTGTTCTGCTATAGACATTTTTCTAACTGGGGTTAACACAACATTTTCATCTGTTCCTTGTGTTCTCATGTTGGTTAATTTTTTACCTTTCATAACATTGATGATCATATCACCGGGTTTTGGAGATAGACCAACTATCATACCAGGATATACAGGATCATTATGAGTTATGAACATCTCTCCTCTAGCCTGTAAATTAAAAATAGCAAAAGCAACTGCTTTACCTTTTTCCATCGATATTAAAGCACCGTTTCTTCTTCCTTCCATATCTCCTTCAAAAGGACCATAATTATGGAATATTCTATTAATTACACCATTTCCTTTTGTGAGAGTGAGAAATCTACTTGTGTATCCCATTAATCCTCTGGTAGGTGCGTGAAATATTAATCTTTTCTTATTTTTACCAGTATCTTTTAAATCTATAAGTTTACCTTTTCTTCTATTCATAGAATCTATAACTTTTGAAGAATGTTCTTCATCTAAATCCATTGTTATTTCTTCAACTGGCTCAAGTTTGTTTCCTTTTTCGTCAGTTTTATATAATACTTTAGGAGGACTTACGGTCATTTCAAATCCTTCTCTTCTCATTTGAGTAAGTAAGATTTCCAACATAAGTTCACCACGCCCACTTACAACAAAAGAGTCGTTACCATCATTTTCTGAGAAAGTAATACCAACGTTGTTTTGAGCTTCCTGTAGCAATCTATCTCTTATTTGAGTGCCAGTTAATTTTTTACCTTCAGTTCCTGCTAGAGGAGAAGTATTTACAGTTATAGTAATTGACATTGTTGGTGGATCTATAGGTGTCGCAGGTATTGGTTCAACTACCTCAGGATCACAAATAGTATCAGCCACATTTGCTTTTTCTAATCCAGCTACAACTACAATATCTCCAGCTTCACCAACTTCAATTGGAACTTTCTTAGTTCCCTCATATCTAAAAATTTTAGTTAATTTTCCTTCATCAACTTTCTCACCATTCAGATTAATTGCTTTAATTGATTGATTTGCTTTTGCAGTTCCTTGTGTAATCCTACCAACTAAGCTTCTTCCCAAAAAACTATCTGCATAAAGAAGTGTTGAAAGCATTGCAAAAGGTTTTGTCTTATCAAGTTGAGTTGGCTTTACATGTTCTACAATTAAATCTAAAAGGGGATTTAAATTTGCTCTAGGACCGTCGACCTCGGTATCAGCCCATCCAGATCTACCACTTGCATATAATACAGGAAAATCTAATTGTTCTTCATTTGCATCTAAACTCACAAATAAATCAAAAGTTTCATCTAAAACTTCATTAGCTCTTTGATCTGCTTTATCCAATTTGTTTATTACTACGATTGGTTTTAAACCTTGTTTTAACGCTTTTGATAGTACAAATTTTGTCTGAGGCATTACACCTTCAGCTGAATCTATAAGCAATAATGCACCATCAGCCATACTTAAAACTCTTTCAACTTCTGCAGCAAAATCTCTGTGCCCTGGAGTATCTATGATATTAACTCTAGAGTCTTTCCAATTTATAGAAGCAGGTTTAGCTAAAATTGTGATTCCTCTTTCTTTTTCAAGTTCTCCTGAGTCCATTAATCTTTCATCAACAACCTCGTTTTCTCTAAACGATCCACTTTGTTTCATTAAATTATCAATAAGAGTGGTTTTGCCATGGTCAACATGGGCAATGATGGTGATGTTTCTGATATTGTTGTTCATAAATCCTGGCTCTTATACATTAATTCATTGATTTGAAAACTTAAAAAAATTCAGTATTTACTGGATAAATTGGCTATAACTAAAAATTCATTGCTTGTGATTGTTTTAAAAACATATAGATATCCCATTAAAGTTAGACATAACAAAGAATCAATATCCTGACCTTTTAATCATTAAATGGAAAATTTTAAATTATTAAAAATTGAAGACTCTTTGAAAAATTCATTAAATAAAATGAATTTTACGAAGCCTACACCTATTCAGGGTATGGCGATACCAACCGCGTTGGAGGGAAAAGATATACTTGGAACGGCACAAACTGGCACAGGAAAAACACTAGCCTTCAGTATTCCATTAATTAATAAATTAATTTTAGATAAAAATGCATTTGCACTGGTCATGTGTCCAACAAGAGAGTTAGCCACTCAAGTGATGGATGCAATTAAAAGTATTATTAGCGATAAAATAAATATTAAAACAGCCTTACTTATCGGTGGTGAGTCTATGCAAAAACAACTTAGACAGTTAGGAAATAGATCAAGAATAATAGTTGGCACTCCTGGAAGAATTAATGATCATTTAAAAAGAAAAAGTCTTAATTTATCAGCAACAAAATATTTAGTTTTAGATGAGACAGATAGAATGTTGGATATGGGATTTACTCCTCAAATCGAAATGGTTTTAAAATTTGTACCAAAAAATCATCAAACATTACTATTTTCTGCAACGTTACCTCAAAATATTTTAAGAATTTCAGAGAGATATTTAAATAAACCTGAAAGAATTTCTACTGGAGCAACTTCAGTTCCAATTGCTAAAATTAAACAAGAGACACTTCAAGTCTTTAAAGAGAATAAATATGATGAATTAATCGATCAATTTTTAGCAAGAAAAGGATCAATATTAGTTTTTGTTAAAACCAAGAGAAGTGCGGATAAAATGGTAAAACGTCTAAAGGAAGAAGGCCATTCTGCAGATGGAATACATGGTGATTTACGCCAAAGTAAAAGAGATCGCGTTATAAATTCTTTTAGAAAAGGTTTAAAAAGAATTTTAATTGCAACAGATGTAGCTGCCAGAGGTCTTGATATTCCTTTAATTCAACATGTGATTAATTACGATCTTCCACAAGTTCCAGAAGATTATGTTCATAGAATTGGAAGGACGGCTAGAGCTGGATCTGATGGATCTGCCCTGACCTTTTTGACACCTGATGACAGATCGATGTGGAACTCAATAAATAAATTTATTGATCCAAATTTTAAGTCAGTCCCTGGTAATATAAGAAGAAATTCGAAAACCAAAAAAAAAGGCAAGGGACCAAATAATAAAAAAAGAAAATTAAGAGAAGAAAGAAAATTGAATTTTAAAGAAAAAAGAAAAACTTTTAGCGAAGGAAAACGCAATAAATCAAGTAGAAACAGTAATAATAGCGAATTTGGATTTAAAAAAAAATCAAATTTTAAAGATAAAAGAAAATCTTTTGGAAAAGGAAATCCTGAAAAACCATTAAGAGAGACAGAAAAAAAAAATTATAGTTTTAAGGGTAAGAAAAAATTTTTTAAAAAAAAGCAAACAAAACCAGCTGGATTTACAAACAACCCAAAGTATCTTGAAAAAATATACTTAAATAACACTTCATCAGATGGAGAAAGAAAAAAATTTAATTTTAAAGATAAGAAAAAGTTTAAAAGCAGAAACAGTAGACCAAAAAAGTTTACATTTAAAAAACACAATAAAAAAAGAAGATAAAATTAAGATTTTCTTGCTTTTTCTTTTTTTATTTTCCTTTTTTCTTTAAGACTCAATTTTGGTTTTTTACTAACGCTTGAATCTTTAAATGATTTTCCACTATATCTTTTTGACATATCAAAATCATATCATTTTTCAACAAAACTAGAATTTTTTTTTTTATTTTGATAATATTTTTTTATGAAAAAATATTTACTTATAATTCTTTTTAGTCTTTTATTAAACTCACCTTCACGAGGAGATCATGATGCGTTTCCCCGTGGTTTTAATTTTTTTCCTAAATACGAGATTAATGGTTCAGATAAACACTATAAATTTAAGTCAAATTTAATTGAGGATAAGGCTGTAATCAAACAGATTAAGAATTATAAAAAAACAGGATTAATTAGTTATCTATTATTTGAAAATGATGAAATTATTATAGATGAAAAATCTTCAAATTTTATGGAATTTCCTGAAGCAACTGTTAATGGAAAAAGATTACTTAAGTCAAACTCAGTCGGTAAAAGCTTATCTTCGTATGTCATTGGGCACGCAATCTGCGAAGGTTATGTCAATAGCGTAGATACAACTATGAATGATTGGCCAATAATTAAAAATACCTTGTATGAAGGTCAAAAGCTAATCGATGTTTTAAATATGACAGCTGGAGATCAAGAATATGTGGGTCAATTGAAATATAAAAGAGATGATCTTGTTAAAGGAAACTCTTCACCAAGCTCAAATATATTAGCACTGAAATATTTAATGGAAAATAATTTACAAAATACGAAAAAATCTAAACCTACATATAATTATAGTGCTTTAGCTACCCATGTCGCTCTTAATTATACAATTTTTAAAACAGGAAAAGATTACCAAAAATTATTAAATAAAATTTTTAATGAACATATAAAAGTAGAAAATAGTGTTTATTTTTTGAAAAATAGCTCTGATGAAACTATAGGATCAGGAAGATATACTTTCTACGCAACAAGATATGATTATTTAAGAATAGCAAAAACAATAATGGAAGATTGGAATAATGATACTTGTATAGGAAAGTATTTACAGAATATTTATGAAAGCAGAATTAAAAAGAATCTAAAGAAAAAAAATTATAAAAAAGTTGAAGGGGCCACAACAAGTTATGGAGGTCAATTTCATTTTGATATAATTGGTATAAAAAATAAAAAAATATTTGGTATGGGTGGCAAAGGTGGCCAACAAATAATTATTGATGTTGAAGGTAAAAAAATAATTGTGATTAATTCTTTATACACACACTATAATTGGAAGAAAATAGTTCATAAAAAATTAAAGCAGAAATAAAAAATTTTATTAAATAAAATTTATACAAATTCTAATTGAGGACAAAAAAAAAGGGCAGTAAAGACTGCCCCTTTTTGAATTTTGAATTGAGTGAATGAGTTTACATTCTCATACTGGTTTCTAATAATACTTGAATTACTTAACATTTTGAAAATTCCTTCATCACTCTTCATCACTATATCAAGCAATTACAAAGCAATTCAAAAGGTGACTTAGTTATAAACTGAGGTTAAAGTTCTCTTATTAGAATATGCCTGATGCATTCAAAATAACATGTCCTGAGTGTGGAAAAAAGTTTGATCCTGGTTCAGCAATCGATAATCACATTAAAAATGTATCTAAGCAAAAAGAGGACAAAATAAGAAAAGAATCAGAAAATAAATTTAAATCTCAAATTGAGGCAAAAGATAAAGAAATTGAAAAAAGTAAAAAGGATGCTGAAAAGAAAGCACAAATAGAAGCAGACAAAAAATACAAATCTCAACTTGCATTAAAAGACAAGGAGATAGAAAAGACTAAAATAGAGGAGGCAAAAAAAGCAGAAGTATCTGCTACTGCAAAATTTAAATCTCAAATCGAAGCAAAAGATAAAGAAATTGAAAAAAGTAAAAAAGATGCTGAAAAGAAAGCACAAGAAGAAGCAGAAAAAAAATATAAAAACCAACTTGCATTAAAAGATAAGGAGAACAAAAAAAGTATAGAAGAAGCAGAGTTAAAAATTAAAAATAAATCAGCATTAGAATTTCAAAATCAAATGCAAAAAAAAGATGATGAATTAGAAAAATTAAAAAAATCTCAAGAAATTTCAGACAGAAGACTAGAACAAAAAATGGATGAAATTGCCAGAATGAAAAAACAAGGAAGTATGGAGTTGCAAGGTGAAATACAAGAGGAAAGGTTACAAGATTATTTAGAAAAAATTTTCCCAGAGGACGATATTGTAGATGTCAGCAAAGGAAAGAAGGGTGGAGATTGCATTCAGACAATTAACTATAAAGATAAAAATAATCTAGCAAAAATTTATTTTGAGAGCAAAGATACAAAAGTATTCAATGAACAATGGGTAACAAAGTTGTTAAAAGATATGCAGGAAAAGGGTATTTCAAATGGAATTATAGTATGTGCACCAAGTTGTATGCCAGTCGATTTAGATAAAGAGAGATCATATGTTGAAAGGCATGGAAATGTCATAACCATAATACCAATGTTCAAACCTATTATTCATGGGGTGGTTAATAGAATAAGAACAATACTAATTCTGAAATCTAGGGAAAATAAAGATCACGAAATTCCTGCAGTAATGAAGAAGTGCTTTGAAATTTTAAATAGTCCTAATTTTACAATTCCAATTACTAATATGGTTTCTGATATTAAAAATATGAAAGATCAATTAGAAAAAGATAAAGATTCATTTATGTTATCACTTTCAAAAAAAGAAAAAACTATTAACAATATTAAAGATAGTCTTACTGATATGGTGTTACCCTTAATAAATATAGACAATAATCTCTTTCCAGAAAATATTTTAATTCCACAAGAAAAGGTTAAAAAAATAACCAAGAAAGATGTTGATAAGATAGATTTTCAAAAGATTATTCAAGAAAACAATAGTGAAGACTAAATAATAAATTAACTATTTGTTTTCATCATCTTTATTAATATAAGTCTCTCTTTTTTCATCTTTCTCTTTTTTCATTTCCTTATAAAGATTGATAAAATCTTTTCTTGAACCCTTCTTTTTACCAAGATCACGAAATTTATTAGTCCACTTATTTTTGTTTGATTTATCCATATTTAAATAACCATACCAGATGACTTTATTATTAAGTAGAGATAAAATAGTTATAATGAAAACTCCAAAAGAACTTGAGTATGCAAGAAAGAAAGGTTTAGTATTTTACAATACTGGAAAACCTTGTCCTAATGGACATAAGGCGAGAAGATATACAAAAAGTTCAAAATGTGTTGAGTGCGTTCGTTTGAGAGCGAAAGTTTATGGAAAAGTTTATTTTCAAAAAAATATGGGTTACGACTGGGGTCAAGTACAAGGTGCTGGTTATTGGTGTTATCAAGGAAAAACTTTAAGAGAATTAGTAACAGAGAAATAATAATATGTTAGAAGTCCTAATTGCAGTTGAATTAGTAGCAATGGCGTTTGCTATCTATCAAACTTCTCAAAACTAAATTTAAACATATTTTTTCTTTATAAAATTAAGATGTTTTGGGAATTTCTCTTATTGGGTGTTTTACCTTTATTTCTTTACAAAAAGACAATTAGATTATTAAAAAGTAAATGATTAGCAGTGGATATATTACCTATGTTAGAGAGGTAAAAAACAAAGATAAAATACTACAAATTCAGATTAAAATATTAAAAAAAGATATTTCTAATCTTCAAAAAGAGTTGATAAAAAATCAAATTGATAAGTTAGAAAAGATTTATCCACATACATTTTTTAGAGAGTTTAGGTTGTATCTTAAATCACACGAAATTCCTTTCATAACTAAGTTACCTTTAAAAGAATATGATGGTTACATAGTTATGTGTTTTGACCCTAATAATAGCGTAGAAAATTATTATGAAGATGGGGAAGGGGAAAAACATAAATTAACGGATGAGATACTTGATAGACAGATATATGATGGAACTTCAAAAAAGAAAGAAACAAAACCTTTGTTAAAAATTGTTGAATGAATAAAAAAATAAATCAAAAAAAATATCTAGAAGCATTAAACTTTGCGTTTAAACTTCATTCAAAACAATTCAGAAAAGGAACTAAAATCCCTTATTTCTTTCACTTATCATCAGTAAGTAATCATGTCATTGAAAATGGTGGAGATACTGATGAAGCAATAGCAGGTCTTTTACATGATGCAGTTGAAGACCAAGGTGGTGAAAAAACACTAAAATTAATCAATAAGAAATTTGGAAATAAAGTTGCAAAAATAGTTGAAGATTGCACTGATACTAAAGTTATTCCAAAACCTCCATGGTTTGAAAGAAAAAAACAATACATATCAGACTTAAAGAAGAAACCTCAATCATCGTTGTTAGTATCAATTTGCGATAAGACACATAACGCATCTTGTATTATTAATGACTATTATCGTGTTGGTAAAAAGATATGGAACAGATTTTCAGCAAATAAAAAACAAGTCTGTTGGTATTATGAAAGTCTAGGAAAGTGTTATTATAAAAATCTTAAAGGTCATAAAGTTTTAAAACAAAACTTCAAAAAACTAGTTTCAGAAATGAAAAGGGTTACAAAATAAAGGTTTTCAACAAATTGTTATAGACGCATTTGCAACTATAACTGGGAAAATTTAATAATTTATAGCATAATCGTTTTATGTCTAAAAAAATTACCTTAGCACAACTCGAGTCATTTCTTTGGGAAGCAGCAGACATTCTAAGGGGTAAAATGGATGCTTCAGAATTTAAAGAATATATTTTTTCAATAATGTTTTTGAAGAGAATTTCAGACACATTTGATGAGGAAAAAGAAAAAGTAATAAACAAATTTTTAGATAAGAAGAAAACTTTAAGTCAGGCAGAAAAACTAGCACAAAATCCAATTGAGTATGATACTTTCTTTATTTCTAAGAAAGCACATTGGGATCATATTAAAGATACAAAACACAACATTGGTGAAGAACTTAATAAGGCAGTTGAGGAAATAGAAGAGACAAATCCTGTGCTCGAAGGAGTTTTAGTTTCTATTGACTTTAATAAAAAAGATAAAATCTCAGATAAAAAACTAAGAGATTTGATTTCTCATTTTGGAAAATACAGATTGAGAAATTCAGATTTTGAAAATCCAGACTTAATGGGATCTGCTTATGAATATTTAATAAAAATGTTTGCTGATAGTGCAGGTAAAAAAGGTGGTGAATTTTACACTCCATCCGAAGTGGTTAATCTTCTTGTTCGATTGATTAAACCAAAATCTGGAATGCGTATTTATGATCCTACTTGTGGTTCAGGAGGAATGTTAATTCAATCTAGAAAATATTTAATAGAAAATAATGATGACCCAAGAAATATTTCTTTATATGGACAAGAGGATAATTTAGGAACTTGGGCAATTTGTAAAATTAATATGTTTTTACATTCTGTGTTTAATGCAGACATTAAAAAGGGAGATACGATAAGAGAACCTAAACATCTCAACAATGGTGAATTAATGACATTTGACCGTGTTATTGCAAACCCTCCTTTCTCACTTGCAAAATGGGGAAAGGAAGAAGCAAGCAATGATAGTTTTGGTAGATTTTCATATGGTATACCTGCTAAAGATACGGGAGATTTAGCATTCGTTCAGCATATGATCGCATCATTGAATGCAGACGGAAAATTAGGTGTAGTTGTTCCTCACGGAGTTTTGTTTCGAGGTTCTAGCGAGAAGGAAATACGTAAAGGTATTTTGAGTGATGATTTATTAGAGGCAGTGATTGGACTTCCTGCATCACTTTTTTATGGAACAGGTATTCCAGCAGCACTCTTAATCATCAACAAAAAGAAACCTAGTAAGAGAAAAGGTAAAGTCCTCATCATCAATGGAGAGTTAGAATATCAAGAAGGTAAAAATCAGAACAGATTACAGGAAAGTAATATTCAGCATATTTTGGAAGTCTACAACACTTTTAAGGACGAAAGACGATATTCTAAAGTCGTCTCGATGGATGAGATAATAGATAACGAATACAACCTCAATATCCGCAGATATGCAGATACTTCACCTCCACCAGAACAATTTGATGTAAAGGCAATTCTGAGAGGTGGTATTCCAGTTTCTGAGATTGAAGATGATTATGTTCAGGAAACTCTTAAAGGAATGGATGTCTCCTGCGTTTTTGTGAGAAAAGATAATGAATATTATGATTTCAAAACTGTAATTAAGACAAAGGAACATATTAAAGAATATCTTGAAACCGACGAACAATCTATCATAGATCAATTTGAACGTTGGTGGGATAAGTATAAAGTATCTCTACATGAGATAGATACTCAGGTCAGACAATCAGATAAAGTGATGAAGGATTATTTGAAGGAACTTGGGTATGAATAATTACTCAAAATGGGAAGAATTTCTCTCTACCGAAATAACCGACTGGTATAATACTAGCATTGGCAAAATATTTTGTAATCGTCAGGAGAAGAATAGACCAGAATTACCTCTACTGTCTGTCACTGGAGTAGGTGGGGTTATCGATAGGGATACGTTAGAAAGAAGGGATACGTCCAATGCGGATAAATCTAAATATCTAAGTGTGTGTAAAGGTGATATTGTTTACAATACGATGAGGATGTGGCAGGGGGTTTCAGGTAGTGTTCCTAAGGATGGTTTGGTCAGTCCCGCTTATACCGTGTTAAAACCTAACCACTCAATAACATCTGATTATGCAAAACATCTTTTTAAAGATGAGCGTCTCATTCAAATATTTCATAAATATTCACAGGGGTTGGTGGATGACACTCTTAATTTGAAGTTTGAAAATCTAAGTTCAATTAAAGTCAAAATCCCACCACTCACAGAACAACAGAAAATAGCATCAATACTTAACTCTTTAGATAAGGTAATTGAGACCACCAAAAAACAAATAGATAAACTTCTAGATCTAAAAAAGGCAAGCATTAATGAGTTTATGACGAAAGGCATTGGTCATTCTGAGTTCAAAGACAGTGAATTGGGAAGAATTCCAAAAAGTTGGAAGATTACTACTCTTGAAAACATAGGTGATTTTACAAAAGGTAAGGGCATTTCAAAAAAAGAAACTACTCTAGAAGGTATACCTTGTATTAGGTATGCTGAAATTTATACAGAATACAATTATGTGATCGATAAGTTTAAATCATTTATTTTAAGTGAAACAAAAAAAACCACAAAAAAACTTAAGACAAACGATATTATTTTTGCGGGTTCAGGAGAAACTGTAGATGAAATAGGTAAATCAGTTGCGTTTGTATCAAATTTTGATGCTTATGTTGGTGGAGACACTATTATTTTTTCTCCAAATATTGAGTGTGATAGTGTATTTTTATCCTATCAATTAAATGATGACTCAACAAGAATTCAATTACGAAAATTTGGGCAAGGGAGTTCAGTAATTCATGTTTATACGTCAGGTATAAAACAACTAAAAATAGGACTGCCCCCAATTGTAGAACAAAATAAAATCACAGAGTTTCTACTATCCTATACAAAGACAATTAATGCGAAGAGAAATAAACTCACACAAACTCAATCACTTAAGAAATCTTTGATGCAAGATCTTCTGATAGGCAAAGTTAGAATAAAGAAGGATTAACATGTCCAATGACGAATTTATTAAAGTTGAACTACCCGCGATTGAGCAATTAAAAAAACTTAATTGGAAATATATTGAAGGATCTAAACTTTCTCCTGACGAGTCTGATGAAAGAAAATCTTTTAAGCATGTTGTTTTAAAAAATAAACTCTCTCAATCTATTAAAAAAATAAACCCATGGATAAGTGATGAAAATATTAAAATAGTTGTTCAAGAGTTTACCCAAATTTCAAATATGAATTTAATGGAGGCAAATCAAACAATATATGAAAAACTTACAAAATATATATCTGTAGAACAAAATCTTGAAGGAGAAAGAAAAAGTCATACTGTTAAAATTATTGATTTTGAAAATTTAGAAAATAATGAATTTTTAATTACCAATCAATTTAAAGTTGCTGGAATAAATCAAAATATAATTCCTGATATTATTTTGTTTGTTAATGGTCTTCCGCTTTCTGTTATTGAATGTAAATCACCATTTATTACAAATCCGATGGAAGCAGGAATTAATCAATTACTTCGTTATTGCAATAATCGAAAACTTGAAGAAAATGAAGGTGCTGAAAAACTTTTTTATTATAATCAAATTCTTGTATCTACTTATAATAACCAAGCAAGATTAGGAACAATTTCATCAAGATATGAACATTATCTAGAGTGGAAAGATGTGTATCCAGAAAATATTGAGAAATTTAAAGATAATAGTTCACAAGAAATTTTAATTGAAGGTGTTTTTAATCATAAAAACTTTTTAGATATAATTCGTAATTTCACAATATTTGAAGTTGTAGAAGGCAAGACAATAAAAAAAATACCTAGATATCAACAATATCGTGCAGTTCATAAAACTGTTGAAAAAATAAGCAAAGGTAAAAATAAAAAAGAAAAAGGTGGTGTGATTTGGCACACCCAGGGTTCTGGAAAATCATTAACTATGGTTTTTCTTGCACAAGTTTTTAGAAGAAATGAAGAACTTAAAAAATATAAGTTATTATATATTACTGATAGAACACAATTAGACTCTCAACTAACAACCACTTTCCAAAATACTCAAGATGAAACCGTACTTCAGGCAGACTCTGCCAAAGATTTAAGAGAATTAATTTCTAAAGACTCTTCAGATCTTATCACAAGCACTATTCAAAAATTTCAAGAAATAAGAGGAGAGAATTTAAAAGTATTAAATGAGTCAGAAAATATCGTTGTTTTAATAGATGAAGCACATCGTACACAATATGGAACATTTGGAATGGTATTAAATACTGTCCTGCCTAATGCAGCAAAAATAGCGTTTACTGGAACACCTTTATTAAAAAGTGAATTAACTACAGGAGAGTTTGGAGATTATATTGACAAATATACAATTGAACAATCTGTAGAGGATGGAGCAACACTTCAAATACTTTATGAAGGTCGAGAAGTTAAAACAAAGGTTGAGGGAGAGTCTCTTGATAATCTTTTTGAAGAATATTTTTCAGATAAAACCAAAGAGGAAAAAAATGAAATCAAAAGAAAATATGGAATAGAAAAAGCAGTATTAGAAGCACCTAAAAGAATTAGATGGGTTTGTTTAGACATTATCAAGCATTATAGAGAAAAAATTCAACCTAATGGTTTTAAGGCAATGATTGTCACCTCAAGTAGACATGCTGCTGTAATGTATAAAAACATGTTAGATGAGTTGAATGCACCAAATTCAAATGTAATTATATCTGGTGACCATAATGATCCAGAAGAATTGAGAAAATACACAGACAGCACTGAACATAAAAAAATTATCAAAGATTTTAAAGAAAATGATCTGAGTGAATCAAAATGTCATATTATTATTGTAAAAGATATGTTGCTGACAGGATTTGATGTTCCTATCTGTCAGGTAATGTATCTTGATCGAAAGATAATGGATCATAGTTTACTTCAAGCAATTGCAAGAGTTAACAGACCAAAAGAAGGAAAACAAAGAGGATTTGTTGTAGATTACTATGGACTAGCAAGTTATCTAACTAGTGCATTAGACCAGTTTACTCAAGATGATGTAAAGGGAGTTTTAAAAGAATTAAAAGATGAAATTCCAAAACTTGATCGAGCATATAATAAAGTTTTAGAATTTTTTAAAGATCGAGATTTAGAAGATTTAGAAGAATGTATCTTAGTTCTTGAAAAGGAAGATGTTCGTCAGCAATTTGAATTGAGTTTTAGAAAATTTGCAAAATTAATGGATATTGTTCTTCCAGATCCATACGCCAATAGATATTTAAGAGATTTAAAATTATTAGGAAAAATAGTTCATGGGGCAAGAAATACCTATCGAGATGAACAATTAAACATCATTGATGCAGGTGAGAAAGTTAAAAAACTAATTGAAGAAAATATATCTGCGTCTGGTGTAGACCCAAAAATACCACCAATTAATCTTCTTGATCCTAAATTCAAAGAAGAAGTTGCAAAAACAGAAAATCCTAAAATGAGAGCAGTAGAAATTAAGAACGCAATTCGTCATCATATAACTGTATCTTTAGATGACGATCCTGCTCATTACAGAAAATTATCTGAAAGATTAGAAGAAATTATTCAAAAATATTACGATAATTGGGAGGAGCAAGCAAAACAACTGTTACTTTTTAAAGAAGAGTGCATGAATGAACCTACTCCACCCGAAGGTTTAACTAATGCAGAACTACCTTTTTATAATATTTACACAGAAGTTTTAGAAAAACATTTTGAGGAGGATGAGGTTCCTTATGAAGATGCAAAAAAAATTGCTTCTGAACTAGTGGCATATCTAAATGAAGTTTCTCAAATTGTAGATTTTTTTAATAAACCTGATGAGATTAGACGACTAAAGAGAAAGATTAACGATTTAATATTACAAACTGATCATACTGATCAAGAATTAGTTAACAATATAACAGAAAGTTTTATGGATTTGGCAAGACATAAATATGTATAATTTTAATATAAATATAAAAAAAACAGATCGTAAAAAAACTGTTTCATTTCAAGTTGAGAGGGGTTTGGTTAAAGTTTTGGTCCCCAGACATTTAGATAAAATAAAATTAAATAAAATTATCAAATCTAAATCTAAGTGGATCAAAAATAAATTATCAAAAGTAGATGAAATTTTACCTTCCAGAAAAAAAGATTATGTAAGTGGTGAAGATTTTATGTATCTTGGAAAACATTACAAATTAAAGATAGTAAAGGGTAAAAAATACAATATTAAATTAAGTGATAAATATTTAACTATAACAATTAAATCACACACTAAAGATGATAAAATTAAAAGAATATTAAAAAACTGGTATTTTGAAAGTGCTGATAAATATCTAAAAGAAACTACTAGTGAATTATCATTAAAACATGATCTAGATTTTAAATCTGTAAAAGTTCGTAATTATAGATCACGATGGGGCAGTTGCAGTTCAATGGGAAGTATTTTTTACAATTGGAAAATTATTATGGCACCAAAAAAAATCATTAGATATGTTGTTCTACACGAACTAGCGCATACAAAAATTCATAATCATTCTCCAAAATTTTGGTCATATTTAAAATCAATATATGAGGATATTGAATACCCAAAAACATGGTTGATAAAACATAAAAACATACTTGAGATATAGTTATCTAAACCTTACTCTGTACATATCTACGAATACTGCCTTCCACGATATTTGAGTATTTTCGCATATCTTTTTGTGCAACTCTCTTAAATTGTTCGTATAGATGTTTGTCTATTGTAAAGTTGACATTAACTTTACGAGTTTTATATAAATTTTCTCTGGTAACTGACCACATTGTATTTTCCTTTTTAAAAGTGTGTTTGTTATAGTTGTCAAACAGGGGAGGAGTATTCAAATTTAAGTGAATACTAAAAACAAGTAATATCTATCGTATTTGAATAAATCACCACTCCTGATGCATATTTAAAAGAATTCAACTTTAGTTTTTTTGACTTTAAAATCTCTATTACTCATTAACTGATTAATGATAATATTTGCATACTTGGTAACTCTTCTAATATGAAAACTAGAATTATTATTATCACCAAGAATTGCATTTCTTGAATGTTTTAATTCATCTGTATTTAAAATACTTGATTGAGATAATAATTCTTCATATTCAGTTTCTGCTTCTTTTGAACTTAATATGTTTTTAATAGTATTATCTAGTTTCATTTAATTTTCTTTAGTAACTCTTTTTTAATTAGTTCTAGTTCTTTATTAACTTGATTAAGACACATTAGTTTATCTATTGGTTCTTTTTCTCTTTCTAGTTTATGGATTAGTTGTTTAATTTTGTTCATTTGGTTATCCTTTCTTGCGAAATTGTTTTTGTTTAGACATACCTCTTGCTTCACAGAACAAGAGGTTTTGTCTTGCGTTTATCGTATTGCATAGACCTATATTCTGAATTGCTACGAGACCCAGTTGTGCGATAATCTCTATTCAGTTCTCTTTTACTTTCGTAAAACAACGCATCAATTAAATACAAATATAGTTGCATTTAAATTGATTGTGAGTTGACAGGTAAGTCATTGCTCACTTGGTATCAAATAATCATAAATATTCCGTAATGTTTTACTTTTCATTACTTCGGTGACCCATAATTGTTGTCATCAAACTTGGTATTTACCGATAGATAGAAGTTTAAGATAACTTCAGCATACGCATTTAAATGTTATTTTCTAAATACTCATTAAATCTATCTAAAAGTATTTATAAGAGTTTTGACCTACACAGATAAAATTATTTTGTGCGTAAAAACTTCATTGAACATTCATTGAAAACTTCATTGAAGATTTTTAGTTCAGATAAAAAAAAAGGGCAGTAAAAACTGCCCTTTTTGAATTTTTGTTTGAGTAGAAATGATTACATTCTCATTCACTAGTTCAATAAGTACTAATTTACTTATCTTTCCTTAAAATTGTTCATCTATGTTCATCTAAATTAAGGGCAAATTCAAAAGGAAGTCAAAAGATGACTTCATTTTAGAGGTAGGTTAGGATTAAATTTATGGAAAAATTAACATTAACTTATCTGAAAAAAGAATTCTACTTAGATGGTTTTTTAGAAATGTTAAAAAAGAAAGAAATAAAAAAATTTAATGATTTAAATTATCTCATTTTAACAGTTTGTTCATTTGGTAGAAAAAATTACGATATTTTAATTAAACAATTATATGATGTGAAATCAAATTTTTATATCACCTGGGATGAACTTAGGAGAAGTGGAGAATTAATACCCAAATTATCCAATAACTTTAAACTTTCTTATCAAAAAGAAGAAGGATTTGAAGGAAATGAATATATTTCAGCATTTTTGACTTGTCACATTTTGAAATCAAAGATTGATAAACTTTATTATTTAACATCATATTTTATTGACCTTGATGATAGTAATTGTATGCCTGAATATTCAATCTTAAATAGTTTTAAAAGTTTAAAAGATGCTAAAAAATCATCATCTACTATTCTCAAAAAATTTAAAACAAAAGGTGTTTATCCAAGCACTACTTAGTTAAAAGAATAAAATAATGAAGAAAAAAACAAATCAAAGCACAATGAATAAAATAGTAAGTGGATTAATAGGAGGTACTATTTTGTTCTTAATTTTAAACTTTATAGTGAAACCATTGATAGAAGAAAAAAAGGTGAATAAAGAAAGTATATCAGAGAAATGTGGAAAAATTAATTTATCAAAAAAAACAGAAAATAATTTTTTATCTGATTTATGTAAAAAAATGGATACAGGTTCACAAACACAACAAAAACAATCACAAAAAAAAATAATTGAAATGCTCAAAAAAGGGAGCAAGTAGAAAAATGACTTCGTTTTAAAATTGGGTTAAATTGTACTTCTGATGAAATTAAAAAAAAGAGAAAGATTTGTATTTGACCCAAAATATGATGAATATAAAAAACAAGTAAATAAAAATGTAAATTCTATTAAAAAGAAAACTAATCTAATAACTAAAAATTACAGATACTTGGGTGAGGTAAAAAATAATAAACCTAATGGGTGGGGTAAATTAGAAGAAGTACATAAAAAAAATTCTAAACCATTTTGTACCAATATTGGTGAATTTAGAAATGGACGACTTAATGGTCTTGGATATATACAATTTGGTCACCCATTAATACATATTGGTTATTTTAAAAATGGTTGGTTGAATGGAAGTGGTAGAGTTTTATATGGTTCATTAAATTCAAAATCAAAGGATAAAAATTTTGGTGGTTTTGAAGGAGAGTTCAAAAATGATAGACTCGATGGATATGGTATCGAATTCAGTAGTAATGAATCTAAATTAGGTAAGGATAAAAATGGATTTAAAGTTCCACAAATTATCTATAGAGGAGAATGGAAATTTAATTATCCCAATGGCAAAGGTATTAATTATTATGAGGGTATAATGGTTTGTGATGGTAATTGGAAAAATAACCGTGCTAATGGAGAATGTACAATTCAATTTTATGGAAAAGATATAATTAAAGGCATATGGAGAAATGGAAAATTAATTAAAAAAATTTCTGAAATAGGAAACCCAGAAGCGTATACAAGAAATTTATTTAGTTTAATAACTAAAAGTATGGAAGACCAAAGTTAGAATAATAAAAAAACCCCAAAAGTATTGCTACCGTTGGGGTTTTTAAAATTCTCGGATGAGAAAATGAGATTACATTCC
The DNA here is from genome assembly GCA_902514755.1 of uncultured Pelagibacteraceae bacterium. GTDB lineage: Bacteria > Pseudomonadota > Alphaproteobacteria > Pelagibacterales > Pelagibacteraceae > Pelagibacter. The sequence goes on along the minus strand of CABXRY010000015.1, from coordinate 2,992 downwards.
CATTCCACCCATTCCACCCATTCCACCCATTCCACCAGGCATACCAGCAGGCATTCCACCACCAGCATCTTTTTCTTCTGGTTTATCAGCAATCATTGCTTCTGTAGTTACTAATAATCCAGATATTGAAGCAGCATCTTGAAGAGCAGTTCTCACAACCTTAACGGGGTCAATGATACCTTTTGCAAACATATCGCAATATTCTTCACTTTGAGCGTCATAACCATATGAGGTTTTCTTTTGCTCTAACAATTTACCTACTACTACTGAACCATCTACACCAGCATTTTTAGTAATTTGTCTGATAGGAGCTTCTAGTGCTCTTCTTACTAATTCAACACCAGCTTTTTGATCTTCACCTTTGGCTTTAACTTTGTCTAGATCTTGAGCAGCGTAAAGAAGTGCACAACCACCACCTGTCACAATACCTTCTTCAACAGCGGCTCTAGTTGCATTTAAAGCATCTTCAACTCTATCTTTTCTTTCCTTTACTTCTACTTCAGTTGCTCCACCAACTTTGATTACTGCAACACCACCTGCTAACTTAGCAAGTCTTTCTTGAAGTTTTTCTCTATCATAATCAGATGTAGTTTCTTCTACTTGTTTTTTAATTGAATCACATCTTGCTGCGATATCTGATTTTTTACCACTACCACTAACAATTGTGCTGTTATCTTTATCAACTTTAATCTTTTTACAAGATCCAAGATCGTCAAGCTTAACATTTTCAAGTTTAATTCCAAGATCTTGAGAAATTACTTGGCCACCAGTTAGTATAGCGATATCTTCAAGCATAGCTTTTCTTCTATCACCAAATCCTGGAGCTTTAACTGCAACAACTTTTAAACCACCTCTTAGTTTATTTACAACTAAAGTAGCCAATGCTTCTCCTTCAACATCTTCAGAAATAATCATTAAAGGTCTACCTGATTGCACAACGGCTTCTAATAATGGAACCATTGGTTGTAAGTTAGTTAATTTGCTTTCATGTAATAAGATGTAAGGATTATCTAACTCAGTTGTCATTTTATCACTGTTAGTAATAAAGTATGGAGATAAATAACCTCTATCAAACTGCATACCTTCAACAACATCAAGTTCAGTATCAATTCCTTTTGCTTCTTCAACAGTAATAACACCTTCGTTACCAACTTTTTGCATAGCTTTTGCAATCATTGTACCAATTTCTTTATCACCATTTGCAGAAATTGTGCCAACTTGAGCAATCTCATCACTATCTTTTACTTTTTTAGCTGAAGAAATTAAATTTTCTTTAACATTTTCAACAGCAGCATCAATTCCTCTTTTTACATCCATTGGGTTCATGCCTGCTGTTACATACTTAATACCTTCTTTAACAATAGCTTGAGCTAAAATAGTTGCAGTAGTTGTACCATCACCAGCTTCTTCATTAGTTTTGCTAGCAACTTCCTTCACCATTTGAGCACCCATGTTTTCAAATTTATCATCAAGATCTATTTCTTTAGCAACAGAAACACCATCTTTAGTAATTCTAGGTGCACCATATGATTTATCCATTACAACATTTCTGCCTTTTGGACCTAAAGTAACTTTAACGGTATCAGCCAAAACATTGACACCTCTCATCATTGCCGCTCTTGCTTCAGCGTCAAATTTAATTATTTTTGCCATTTTACTCTCTCCTTTAAATTAAATTATTTACCTGAAATACCCATAATGTCTGACTCTTTCATTATGCTGTATTCTTTACCATCAATTTTGACTTCAGTCCCTGACCACTTGCCAAATAAAACTTTGTCACCAATTTTAACATCCATTGGAATCAATTTACCATCTTCTGTTTTAGCTCCTCCACCGACAGCAACTACTTTGCCTTCTTGTGGTTTTTCTTGTGCTGTATCTGGGATAATTATTCCTCCGGCAGTTTTTTCACTGCTATCCAAAACTTCGATTAATACTCTGTCATGTAACGGTTTAAACTTCATAAATTCTCCTTATTAAATATGAACTTCATATAGATACTGACCAAGCTATTTCAAGATAATTTGAAAAATAAGTTGCTAAAAATCCTAGGAAATTAAGGATTTTATGGTTTATACCTTAAAATATGACAAAAAATTTAGATTATGAGGGCTTACAGGCAATTGCTGAGAATTATGACCTATTTTATATTGATCTTTGGGGAGTGGTTCATAATGGAATTAAACTTCATGAAAAAGCAATCTTTGTTTTAAAAGAGTTATTAAAATTGAACAAAAAATTTATTCTATTAACAAATGCACCTAGACCCAATGAAACTACCAAAATTATTTTAGAAAAAATGGGAATGGATAAAGCACTTAGAGAACATGTTTATACTTCAGGCGAAGCATCTATCAATTATCTCAAAAAATTTCATTATTCTGACAAATTCTTCCATATTGGACCATCAAAAGATAGTGATTTATTTAAAAATTTTAAAGATAATCAGTCAAGAAGCATCAATGATATTCAATATTTATTATGTTCAGGTTTGTTTGATGATCATGATAAAGATTTAAATTATTATAAAAAATTATTAGAAAATCATACTAGTAAAAAAATGATTTGTACTAATCCTGATCTTATAGTTGACAGGGGTACTACGAGAGAATTGTGCGCAGGATCTGTTGCCATGGTATTTGAAAAAATGGGTGGAGAGGTCGTTTACTTTGGTAAACCTTTTGCTGAGGTTTACAATCAATCGATAGATAATAGAAATAAAAAAATCCTATCAATTGGAGATAATTTGAATACAGACATAAAAGGTGCAAATCTTTTGAATTATGATTCTTTATTAATTTCTAATGGCATTCATAGAAATGAGATAATGGATCAAGGTATAGAACAAATAGCAAAGGAATATGAGACAGTTGTAAATTATATTCAGTCAGATTTGAAATGGTAAAGTTATATAACAATTTTAATATTAATAAACATCACAAACAATCAATACTTTTAATTGGTAATTTTGATGGCGTACATCTAGGTC
>CABXRY010000014.1 GCA_902514755.1 uncultured Pelagibacteraceae bacterium | reverse complement strand
GATCAATTTTAGCAAAATAATATCCAGCTGATTTAAGTTTAGATTTTATAATTTTTTTTTCCTCTGACAAAAAAAAATTATTATATGATCCCCTTGGTTTTAAGATTAAACTTTCTCTAATTAATTTTTTAAACTTATCAGCTTTAATGCCACTAATTTTTATATCTTTTATAAGTGGAGCTTCTTTGACATTAATTACAATTATACTATTTTCAATTTTAACCGAAACATCGCTAAAAAAATTTGAGTTATATAAATTTTTTAATACCTCATTTAACGTTGAATTACTAAATTTTTGCCCTTCATTAATTTTAGAAAACATTAATACTGTCTCATCAGAAATTCTCTCGTTACCTATAATTTCAATTTTTTTAATTATTTCACTTAATGAAAAAGATAAAAAAATTAAATTTAAGATTAATGATAATAAAATTACTTTAGGTTTGTTCATATATAAGTGAAGATTTATATACTGTTTTTAAGTGTTTTCAATCTAACATAATTATTTAATTCAACTATATCCTGAATTTTTTTTGGATATTTTTTTTTATATTTTAAAAATTTCTTTTTGTTTATAATTTTAAATAATCTTTTTTGAATATCGATAAATTTAATTTTATCATTCAGAAATAATTCAACCAAAGTGTCATTTGCTGAAACAACAACAGTTTCAAATAAAGATTGTTTTGATGGTAAAAAATTTAATAACTTAACCATAGGAAATCTTTTTAATTCTACAATTTTTAAATCTAATTTATTTAAAGAATTTATATCCATATTTTTTGACTTTAATTTTTTACCATGATTTGAATAAAGAGTATTAAATATTGGAATTCTCATAGTAGTATCATGCGCAATAATATTTGTTAGACCGTTATCAAATTTTAAAATAGCATGAATATATGATTTAGGATGAATTAGAATTTTAATTTTTTTATAGCTGATATTGAATATATTTCTAGCTTCTATAACTTCATAAACTTTATTTATCATTGTAGCTGAATCTATAGAAATTTTTTTACCCATTTTCCAATTTGGATGTTTTAAGGCTTGATTAATTTTTATATTTTTAAATTTATTTAATGAAATATTACTAAATGGTCCGCCTGATGCAGTTAAATAAATATTTTCAATATTTTTAATTTTTAAATTTTGTAAACCATACCATATAGAGAAATGCTCTGAGTCGACAGGTATAAATTCTGTTTTATTTTTTCTTAACTCTTTATTAATTAAATTCCATCCACATATAATTGACTCTTTGTTAGCTATAGCAATTTTTTTTGAATACTTTATTATATTGAAAGTTGGCTCTAAACCATTAATTCCTGTGATTGAGCTCATTGAATAATCAACTTTACTTTTAAATATTCTGTTTAAGTTTTTAAAATCATTGTAAATATTCAAATCTTTTTTTTTATTATTCTTTATTAGTAAATTGTATTTTTTTGTATTTGTAATAATCAAATTTTTAACATTAAAATTTTTTGCTTGTTTATATAATAGCTTATAATTCTTATCTGCTGTTAAAAGTATAATTTCAAAGTTTTTACTATCTTTACTTATTATGTCTAATAAAGTTTTACCAATAGACCCTGTTGATCCAAGAATTGCAATTTTTTTTTTCATTGTAAATTCCAATTCAAAAATACAAGATAAGAAAATGGATAAGCAAAAATCATACCATCAATTCTATCTAAAATTCCACCATGTCCTGGGATAATATTTCCAGTATCTTTAATTTTAGAAAGTCTTTTGAAGTATGAAATAATTATATCTCCAATTTGACTTACTAGAGATACAATTATTACAAAAATAAATGTTTCTTCTGTAAATCTGTAATTATATATTTTTAATGTTAGTTCAAAAAATAAGATGGTAATAATAATGGAAAGTAGAAAGCTTCCAATAACTCCAGAATATGTTTTGTTAGGACTAATTTTAGTTAATTTTGGTCCTTTTAGAAGTTTTCCAAAAATATAACCACCTGTATCTGAGGAGATGCAAATTATTGCTATTAACAATATATGAAAATAATCTTGGTTAAAATCATTTCTAATTTTAAATATTGAGTAAAATGAAATTATTATAAAAAATAAACCAAATATTTTTTGGATATTTGGTTTTGACATTTGAAGCCATTCATATGCAGTTATGATAAAACATATTAAAATAAAAAGATTGAATAAAATAGAACCTTCAATTATTACAAAAAATACAATAGGGATCAATATAAGAGCACTAAAAACTCTTTTTATAAATTCATTTTTAATCATATGTTTCCATAATTTCTTTTTACTCTTCTAAATTTATTAATAATTTTTGAATAATCTTTCTCATTAAAATCTGGCCATAATTTTTTTTCAAAGAAAATTTCCGAATAAGCAAGTTGCCATAATAAAAAATTACTCAACCTTTTTGTGTTACCAGTTCTAATTAATATATCTGGGTTAGGTATATTTTTGGTATATAAAAATTGTTCAATATTTTTTTCATTTATATCAAAATTATTTTTTATAATCTTTTTAATTGCATTTACTAACTCAAATTTAGATCCATAATTTAATGCAAGATTAATCTGAATTTTTGAATTTTGTGATGTTTTTTTTTCAGCAGAATTTAATAAGAAATTTAATTTTTTAGAAAAATTTTTTTTACCAATGACTTTGAATTTTATATTTTGTTCATGAAATTCACCAATTTTACTTCTCAAAAAACTTTCTAATAAATTAAATAAATAATTTATTTCTTTTTTTGGTCTTTTCCAATTTTCAGTAGAAAATGCAAATAATGTTAAAAACTTTATATTGTATTTTATTGACCTTTTAATAATATTCTCAATTGAATTTAAACCAGCTTTGTGTCCAGCATTCCTTGATTTTTTATGTTTGAGGCCCCATCTACCATTACCATCCATAATAATGGCCACATGATTTACAGGGTTCATTTATATTGTCATTATTTCTTTTTCTTTTAAAGAAACCTTTTCATCTACAGTTTTGATATGTTCGTCTGTTATTGTTTGAACATTTTTTTCTGATGATTTCTCCTCATCTTCACCAATTTCTTTTGATTTTAACAGTTTTTTTAATTCTTCATTTGCTTCTCTCCTGATATTTCTGATTGAAACTTTGCATTTTTCACCAATTGATTTTATAAGTTTTTTTAGTTCTATTCTTCTCTCTTCATTAAGTTCAGGAACTGGTAATCTTATTAATTGACCATCTATTTGTGGATTTAATCCTAAATCTGATTTTTGTATTGCAGCATCTACAAGTGATACATTGTTTACATCCCACACTTGAATATTAATCATTCTTGGTTCAGGTGTTGTTATACTTCCAACCTGGTTAATTGGCATTTGTTGGCCATAAACATCTACTTTAACTAAATCTAACATCGCTGCATTAGCTCTTCCTGTTCTTAAAGATGTCAATTCTTTTGAGAAAACCTCAATGGCTTTATCCATTTTAAGGCTGTATGATTTTTGATCAAACATTTATTCTCCGATCTTAATTCTATAAAACTCTTTTACTTTTAAGTCAGCAATCGAAAGTTCTTTCAAAACATCTTGAACTTTCTTTTTTGGCTCCATTACCCAAGCTTGAGATAATAGTGCATTTTCTTCCTTAAACTTGTTCATTTTACCCATGCTAATTTTTTTTGCAATATCCTCTGGTTTTCCTGAATTTTTTAATTCTTCTGTGACAAGTTCTTGTTCTTTATCAATTATTGATTGATCTATTAAGCTAGACTCTAAAGCTAAAGGATTTGAGGCAGCAATATGCATAGACAGTTGTTTTGCAAAAGTTTTTACCGTTTCTGATTTATCTTGAGTTTCTAAAGATACAACTACAGCTAATTTTGCAATATTATCCTTTACAACTGTGTGTAAATAATGATTATTTAATGATCCAGAATTTTCAATAGTTTTTGTTTTTCCTATTGTAATTTTTTCACCTATCTTTGCAATTAAAGCAACAATATTATCTTCAACTGTTTCACCATTTAACATTTTTGATCTTTTTAAATCATTAATGTTTGAATTTTTTAGGTTATTCAATTCACTTAATTCTTTAACAAAGTTTGTAAAATCCTCGTTTTTGGCAACAAAATCTGTCTCACAATTTACCTCTACAATAGATGTTTTATTTTCATCTCCGCTGACTGCTACAACGCCTTCTTTTGCATCTCTAGACATTTTTTTTGAGGCTTTAGAAATACCTTTAACTCTTAATATTTCTATTGCTTTATCTATATCTCCACCAGATTCTTTGATAGCAAGATTGCAATCTTTAAAACCTGCACCAGTAGCTTCTCTAAGTTTTTTTACTTTTTCTATATCACTCATTTTAGTTTAATTTCTCCTTGTCCTCTGAAGAAAATCTCTTTTCTAGTTTTTCTCTATCTATTTCTTGAATTGTTTTAGACTGATTATCATTATTATCTTTGTCAGATTTTTCAGTTTGTAATGCCACAGTAGGAACTGAACTTTTTGCATTATTAATTGTTTCTTTTATTAAATTACAATAAAGATCAATTGCACGTCTAGCATCATCATTGCCTGGAATAGGATAATCAATGTTATCAGGGTTTGAGTTACTATCTAAAATTGCAATAATTGGAATTCCTAATTTTACAGATTCTGATATTGCTAAAGATTCGTAATTCGTATCAATAATAAATACTAAATCAGGAGTTTTTTTCATTTCTGCAATGCCACCCAAAGATCTTTCAAGTTTATCTTTTTTAACACTCATCTTTAAAAGTTCTTTTTTAGTGAAACCTCTGTTTTCAGCTGCTAAGGCAGTCTCATATTTCTTCATCTTCTTGATCGAACCAGAGATTGTGCCCCAGTTAGTAAGCATACCACCTAGCCATCTATAGTTTACAAAGTATTGGTCTGTTTCTTTTGCAACTTCAGCAATAGCTTCTGATGCTTGTTTTTTTGTTGATACAAATAAAATTTTTCCATTATTTGCAATAGTATTGTAGACTTTTTCTAGCGCTACTTTAGTTAACTCCAAAGTTTGAGTTAAATCTATAATGTGAATTGAGTCTCTTTTCCCAAAAATGTATTTTTTCATTTTTGGATTCCATCTTAAAGTTTTGTGACCAAGATGAACGCCTGCTTCTAATAATTGTTGTATTGTTATTTCTGGTATTTTCATATTTATTCCCGGTTAAGCCACCACAGTAATTTCCAATTAAGGACCGGAGGTATAAAACCAACAACTGTGTGCGTGTTAATTTAATTGATGATGTGTTTACTAAGAATATGATAATTTAACAAGGTTTTTTTTAATTAATAGTACTTGAAATTTCCTCTTTTCTAAGAAGATTTAATGATTTTCTATCTAAATTTCTTGAGTTTTTGAGCTTAAATTTTAATGTTTTATCAGCAATCGTCATATTAATGTTCACAATCGTTTTGCCATCCTCTTTTAAGATATTTGAAATTTCATCTACTTCTATTTGAGATTTTACATAAAAAGACACCTCATTAATAGGACCGTTAAAGAGTTCTTTCAAAGATCCAATTTTTTGTACATTAATACGTTTAAATCTATTTTCATCGTTAGAAATATTTTTGATAAGAGTTAATATTAGGGAATTACCTTCTTTTAAAATTTCACGATTTAACTCTAAAATATCAGAAAATATAAATAGTTCAAAAACACTATTTAGGTCGGTTAGTTTTAAAACAGCATATGCGTTTCCTTTTGCAGTTTTTCTTTCTTGAATTTTTAACAAAGTTGCAGCAATATTTGCATCTTTAATTTGATCATTAGAATTAAAATTTGAATAATCTTTTATCTTATAATCATCAAAAATTTCAGTAAACTGATTTAAAGGGTGGTCTGAAATAAAAAAACCAATAGCTTCAAATTCTTTAGATAATCGTTCTTCAAATTTCCAATCTTCAATATCATTGATAATATCATTTTGTGAAGTTTCATCTTCTGAAAATAAATCAATTTGATTTGCTGATTTATTATCAAAAATATTTTTAGTTTTAAGAATAAAATTTGGAATTGAGTCAAAAAGAGATTGACGATTATCATTTAAATTATCAAATGCTCCTGCTTTAACCAATCCCTCTAGTTGTAATTTATTCATATCTTTCGGGTTAACTCTTTTCAAGAAATCGTTTATAGAATCAAATTTACCATTTTCTGATCTCTCTTTAACTACATTAGATATAGCTTCAAAACCAACTGCTTTGATGCCACCAAGCGCATAATAAAATTTATCACCTTCTGTTCTAAAGTCAGCATAACATTCATTAATATTAGGTCTTGTAACTTCAATATTCAGTCTTTTTAATTCTTCATAAAACTCGCTAAGTTTGTTTTGATTAGAAATATCCATTGTCATTGATGCTGCAATAAATTCTTTTGGATAATAAGTTTTTAAAAAAGCAGTTTGATAAGAAATAATTGCATAAGCTGCTGCATGACTTTTGTTAAAACCATATTCAGCAAAAGGTTCGATCTTTAAAAAAATTCCAGCAGCTACGTCTTTAGCTATTCCGTTTTCCACTGCGCCAGCAATAAAACCTTGTTTTTGTTTTTCTAATTCAGCTCTTTTCTTTTTACTCATAGCTCTTCTTAATAAATCAGCTTGGCCTGCAGTAAAGCCTGATAATTTTTGTGCAATTTGCATTACCTGTTCTTGATAAATAATTACACCATATGTTGGTTTTAAAATATCTTCTAAAAGTGGATGTAAGTAATCTGGTGTTTGTTTTCCATGTTTACAGTCATTATAGATTGGTATATTGCTCATTGGTCCAGGCCTATAAAGAGCAACTAAAGCAATAATGTCCTCAATATGGTTAGGTTTCATTTGTATTAATGCTTCTCTCATACCAGCACTTTCAACTTGAAATAATCCAACAGTATTTCCACTAGATAAGAGATCAAAAACTTTTTGATCATCATAAGTAATATTTTCAATGTCAAAATTTTTATCAGTTTTTCTTACTAATTTTTGAGTATTATTAATTACAGTAAGTGTTTTAAGGCCTAAGAAATCAAATTTTACTAATCCTGCATTTTCTGCTGAGTACATATCAAATTGTGTGGAAGGCAATAATAACTCTGATGAAGCATCTTTATATAGAGGCACAACTTCAGTAAGTTTTTTATCAGCTATAACAACACCTGCGGCATGTGTTGCAACATTACGATTTAAACCCTCCAATTTTAGAGAAAGATCTGTCAATTTTTTTACTCTTGGATCTTCACTTATTAATTTTTGTAATCTTGGTTCACCTGAAATACATTGAGTCAATGTTTGAGGTCTTGATGGATCGAAAGGTATCATTTTAGAAATACTATCTACAAATCCATATGGTAAACCTAACACTCTACCTACATCTCTAATGACCATTCTTGCTTTTAATTTTCCAAATGTAATTATATGAGCAACACTATCTTGATATTTTTTTGTTAAATATTCAAAAACTAAATCCCTTTTTTCCTCACAAAAATCTACGTCAAAATCAGGCATAGAAATACGATCGGGGTTTAAAAATCTTTCAAAAATTAAATTAAATTTAATTGGATCAACATCTGTAATCGAAAGACACCATGCAACTAATGAACCTGCACCAGATCCTCTACCAGGTCCAACTGGAATATCATTATTTTTTGCCCATTTAATGTAGTCAGAAACAATAAGAAAATAACTAGAGTATTTCATTTCAATTATGATTGATAATTCATGATCTAGTCTATCTTTGTAGAATAGATAATTTTTGTCATTATCTAATTCATTATCTTTTATTCCAAAAATTTTATTAAATTTAATTTTTAAACCCTTTAACGAATCTTTTTTTAAAAGATCATCAGCATTTCCACCTTTGTCAGAACTTATATTTGGTAAAATTGGGTTTGAAAATTGAGGTCTAAAATTACATCTTAAAGGAAAATTATAATTATTTTCCAAAGCTTCTGGTAAATCCGCAAACAATTCCGACATTTCAGAATTACTTTTAAAATAATGTTGATTGCTAAAACGCTTTCTATTTTTTTCATTAATATAAGTTTTGTTTCCAATACAAATTAATGCATCGTGGGCTTCGTACATATCTTGATTAATATAAAATACTTCATTTGTTGCAATAATAGGAATTTCTAATTCTAGAGATTTTTTTAAGTTAAATTTTTCAAATCCTAATTCATTTTGATCATTATGACGCTGTATCTCAATATAAAATCTGTCGTCAAATGTTGAATTAAGTTTCTTATATAAATCATGAATTTCTCTAAATTTACCTTTATTAAACAATTCACCAAATAACCCAAATGTTGTACCTGAAAAAATTGCTACACCTTCATTATTTTCAAATAAATTATTAAAATCTACATGTGGATCTGAGAGCAAATCATTTTCAAGAAATGATAAAGATGAAAGTTTGATAATTTTTTTATAGCCCTCCTCATTTAAAGAAAATAAAGGAAGTAAGCCAATAGTGTCATCAAATTTAAAATTAATTTGAGTACCTATAATTGGTTGTGTTCCAACTTTAGAAATTTTTTCAGCAAACTCCAGTGCACCACAAAGATTTGAGGTGTCACAAAGAGCCAATGATTTAATTTTATTTGATTTAGAAAAATCTTGTAAATCATCAATTTTAACAGCACCTTCACATATAGAATATTGTGTGTGAATTTTAAGATGATTAAAGTTTTGAATTGAAGACTCAGCCATGTGAAGATTTTATATTACCATCACTCATCTCTAATAGTAAATCTGCTTTATTAGCAAAAAATCTATTGTGAGTTGCAAAAATAATCAGTCTACTTGGATTTTTTTGACCCACTAAAAGTTGAAAAATTTCTTTTGCTGTATTTAAATCTAAACTACCAGTTGGTTCGTCTGCAAGAATAATTTCTGGATCATTGATAATGGCTCTTGCAATCGCAACTCTTTGAGACTCACCTCCAGATAATTGTGAAGGAAAATGATTTAATCTATTTGATAAGCCAATTTTTTTTAATAAATTTTCTGCTTTTGAAATTGCTAAATCTTTATTGTTGCTCAAGGATAGATTTGCTAAATAAACATTTTCTAAAGCTGTAAAATCAGGAAGCAAATTATTTTGTTGATAAACAATACCAATATTTTTGGCTCTAAAGATATCATTATTATTTTTGTTGTTAAAATTAATCTGATTACCAGTAAATTTAACAGACCCAAAAGAGGGTCTATCAATCAAAGAAATTAAATTAAGTAATGTAGATTTACCAGATCCAGAGGGTCCCATTAAAGCATAAACTTTTCCTTTATGGAAATGATATGATAAATTTTTTAATACTTTAATTTTTTTATCAATATTAAAGTTTTTAGATATATTTTTTAATTGAAGATAATTATTCATATTTCAACGCTTTTATTGGATCTAGTCTAGCAGCTTTAAATGCTGGAAATATTGACACAATTATTGTTATTAGTATTGAACAAATTGATATCAATAATATTGATGTAAGATTAATTTCTGAAGGCATTTTACTTAAGAAATATATTTCCTCAGGAAATAAACTAATATTAAATGTTGAGCTTAAGAATTGTCTAAAATTCTCTATATATAATGAAAAAGTTACACCTAAAAAAATTCCAAATAAAGTAGCTGATGTACCAATTAATACCCCAATTAGAAAAAAGATTTTAATTATTGATTTATTCAAAACACCAATTGATTTTAAAATAGCAATATCACGTGTCTTATTTTTAACTAAAATTGTTAAGCCAGAGATTATGTTAAACGCTGCAACAATAATTATTAATGATAAAATAATAAACATTACATTGCGCTCTACTTTTAAAGCTGAAAATAATGACTTATTCATATCAGCCCAAGTGTAAATAAATTCTTTATCAAAAATTTCTTGCACAATTTGTTTTTGAGTTTCAATATTATTTGGATTTTTTAAATAGATTTCTAAGTTTCTATCATTTTTTTCAAAGCCAAAAAAATCATCTAAGGTGTCTAAGTTAATTAAAGCTATATTGTTATCAAAATCAGCTAATCCACTGTTAAAAATGGAAGTGACTTTAAAAATTTTCTGTTTAGGCATACTACCTATTATAGTCTCAACTCCAGATGGTGACATCAGTGTTATCTTATCTCCAATTTTAAGATCTAAACTAAAACTTAGTTCATTACCTATCGATATAGAATTTTTGTCTAAATGAGATCTTATTCCTTTAAATTTTTGATTTTTTATAATTTTTAACTTTGAAAAATCTTCATTTTTATATCCTCTTAAAACAATTCCTTTTGATGTATTATTTTTGAAAATTATTGCCTCACCTGAGTTACTAAAAATAATGTCATCACTAATGAGTTTAAGATTATTGTTCTTTAGTTTGTTTTGATTAATACCATTTTGTTCATAAGACTTAACAGTTATATGTGAGTTAAATCCAACAATCTTGTTGATCAGTTCTGTTCTAAAACCATTCATAACCGACATAACTATAATTAAAACAGCAACACCTAAGCTAATACCTATAAATGAAAAAATTGAAATGATATTCAAAAAGCCATCTTTTTTTCTAGCTTTTAAAAATCTAAAAGTAATTTCTTTTTCTAACGTAGAAATCAATTGTAAGCTTTTTGTTTTGTTATAATTTCTATTATTTCCTCTAATGATAAATTTTGAGTTTCACCACCAGATTCTTTAAATTCTAAAAGATCACCGTCTGATTTTTTTCCAATAATTATTTGGTATGGAGCACCAATTAAGTTCATCTTTTTTATTTTTGATGAATAATTTTCATCTGTATCATCTATAATTGATTCAATATTATTTTTAATTAATTCTAAATTAATTTTATTTGCTTTTTCAAGAGCAGAATTATCATTTTTATTTATCATTGGAATAAGCGCTATGTCATAAGGAGCAACAGACAGTGGCCATTTCATGATTTCATTTTTATCATCATATTTAGCCTCAATAATAGCCCCAACTAATCTTGAAACTCCAATTCCATATGATCCCATTTTAACAAAGTCTTTTTTTCCACCTGGAAGGTCTACAGCGGTATCCATTGCCTTTGAGTATTTATCACCAAAATAAAATATATGACCAACCTCTATGCCTTTGGTAATTAATCTGTTTTCTTCAGTAACCATTTTTTCAAATTCATCTTTATTAAATTTTTCGTCTGTTACAGAATAAAATTGCTCATATTTTGTTCTCATTTGTTCAAGTGATGATTTTTCTAGCTCAGTATCATCATTTGTTAAATCAAAAATTCTTTTATCAGTAAAAATTTTACTTTCTCCTGTATCAGCTAAAATAATAAATTCATGTGATAGATTTCCACCTATTGGTCCGGTATCAGCTGCCATCGGTATAGCTATTAAAGATAATCTTTTAAATGTTCTTAAATAAGATAAGAAAAATTTATTATATGAAAAGAAGGCATCCTCATCTGTTACATCGAATGAATATGCGTCTTTCATATAAAATTCTCTTCCTCTCATAATTCCAAATCGAGGTCTAATCTCATCTCTAAATTTCCATTGTATATGATAAAGTAATTGTGGTAATGATTTATAAGATTTTAAAGATGATCTAAATATTTCAGTTACTTGCTCTTCATTAGTTGGTCCATAAAGCATTTCTCTATTTTGACGATCTTTAATCCTAAGCATTTCCTCACCATAATCATCATATCGACCACTTTCTTTCCAAATTTCACTTGATTGTATTGTTGGCATTAAAATTTCTTGAGCACCAATTTTATCTTGTTCTTCTCTGACAATTTTTTCAATCTTTTTCATTACTTTAAAGCCGAGTGGCAACCATGAATAAATACCAGCAGAAGCTTGTTTAATCATTCCAACTCTCAACATCAATTGATGAGATTTTATTTTGGCCTCTGAAGGGTTATTTTTTAAAATTGGGATAAATGATTTTGATAAAAGCATATTAATTAATAATATTTCTTAAGTTTAAGTATTCATATTTCATCAATAAATAAATTATTACGAAAATAATGCTTGTTATACCAGTACAATAAATAAACTTTTTTAACATTTTTGGATTTTCTGGTGATCCTGGATCTTCACCTTCAATTTTAACTGTTTTTATTCTATTCACATCTATTGGTAAAATGGCAAAAAACACAATCCACCATATAATTATATAAATGATGGCTAAACCAGTAATGCTCATTAAATCCGAACTAAATTAATATTTGTAAATGGTTTTTTTCCAGTTTTTTCTTTTGAAAATTTTCTACATGCTATTTTAAGAGCATCGATTAAATTATGTTCTTGCTGACGACTACCAACTTTGAATGATCTTGTAGTCTTTTCTATTTCATACTCTAGTCCATAATCAAATTCATCTTTATCGTATACTGGTAATCCTCTGTAAGAAAGAACTGGGTTATTATGAATATTTCCTTTTGAAGTAATCATAATTGTTATTTCCATATAACCATTTGCGCTTAAGTTTTTTCTATCTTTAATCGATTGAGAGTCACCATCTACACTTATATTTCCATCAAGGTATAATCTTCCACTTGGAGCCTTATCATAAACTTCTGGTTTATCTCCAGGGTATAATTTAACAATATCACCATTTTCAACTTGAACAGGATGAGGAACTTGCATTTCTTTTGCAAAGTTGATGTGTTCAATCATATGTCTATGTTCACCATGCACTGGTATTACACAATTAGGTTTTACCCAATTATACATATCTTTAAGATCTTCTCTGTTTGGATGGCCTGAAACATGAATAAATTCAGTTTCTTCAGAGATTACTTCTATACCATCTTTAACTAATTGATTGTGAAGTTTATATAATTTTTTTTCATTACCAGGAATAATCTTTGAAGAAAATATAACTGCATCACCTTCTTCTATAAATACATCTGGATGAATATAGTTTGAAATTCTCATCATGGCACCCATTGGCTCACCTTGACTACCAGTACATAAATAAACAATTTTTTCTCTTGAAAAATTCTTAGCCTCTCTTGCGTCTATTGGTTCAATAGTATTTTTTAAATAGCCACATTGTCTAGCTGCTTTATAAATACGGTGCATTGATCTACCAACCAAGGAAATTTGTCTTCCTGTTTTTTCTGCACAATAAAAAGCCGTTTCCATTCTTGCAACATTTGAAGCAAATGAAGTTATGATAATTCTTTTTTTTAAACGAGACATTACGTTTAACATATTTTTTCTAACATCTAGTTCAGAACCAGATCTTCCTGCGCTAAAAACATTAGTTGAGTCACAAATCATTGCAAGAACACCTTCTTCGCCTATTTGTTTTAATCTTTCTTGATTAATTTTATCACCAACTAGTGGATTAGGATCTACTTTCCAATCACCTGTATGAAGGATAGATCCAGCAGGAGTTTTTATTTTTAAACCATTGGGTTCTAAAATTGAATGTGTAAGTGTTATATATTCGATCTCAAAAGGATCTAATAATATCTTTCCATTTAGTTCAACTATTTTTAAATCTTTAGTTATGTCTATTTGTTTTTCTTTAAATTTTTCTTGTATAAGTACAGCTGTAAATGGAGTTGCATAAATTTTACACTTTAATTGAGGCCACAAATGAGCAATTGCTCCTATATGATCCTCATGCGCATGAGTTAATACTATACCAAGTAAATTATCTTTTCTTTCTGTAATAAAACTAGGATCAGGATAAATTAAATCAACTCCAGGAATGGTATCGTCAGCAAATGTAACTCCAATATCAACCATAATCCATTTATGATCACTTGGTTGGCCATAGCCAAACAAGTTCATGTTCATTCCTATTTCACCAGATCCACCTAGTGGACAAAATAATAATTCATCTTTCATTTTATTTGATTAATTTAGTAATTTTCACAAGTCCGTTAATTGTAATATCCTTATCGTGATTAACTTTTGTTTTTATTGATTTTTTAAATAATTCAGAAAATCCCCCAGTAATTATTACTTTAAAAGATTTTCTTGTTTCTTTCTTAATTAAATTAATGATATTGTCAATTAAACCAGCATAACCCCAGAAAAAACCCGATCTAACAGCTGAGATTGTATCTTTACCTATTACATTTTTAATTAATTTTAGATTAATTTTAGGGATTAAAGAAGCTTTATCAGACAAAGTATTTAAAGAAAGTTTTATACCAGGAGCAATTATTCCACCTGCGTAAGTATTTTTTATAAGTACATCAAATGTTGTAGCAGTACCAAAATCAAGAATTATGAAATTATCTTTATTATTCATTAAACTTATTGCATTAGTAATTCTGTCTGAACCAACTTGTTTGTAATTAACTCTAATTTTAATTAAAGATTTAAGCCCCAAATTTTTAACCTCATAACATCTAACTTTGATTTTTTTGAATAAATATTTCTTAATTAAATTAAAAGATTTTGGAACAACGCTACAGAATAATATTTTTTCTATTTTTTTAAAGTCTATTTTTAAATTTTTAAAATTTTTTTCTAATTTTTTTTGATTTATATCCTTAGTTGAAAAAATTATTTTTTTAAGGATTTTATTTTTTTTTGATACCAAGCAAAGTTTAGTCTCACTGTTTCCAATATCACCTAATAAATACATTTATATTCCATTCAACTTTTAATTAATTTTATACATTTTGGATAAGTTTTTTCAAAAGCTTCTTTTAAATTATTTTCAAAATTTTTCTTATTAATACGCTTTTCTGTTAGTTCATATAAATTTGTTGTTGGATAATTTTTAATTTTAGGATTTTTGATTAAATTAATGCCTATTCCGATAATTAAAAAACTATTATTTGATATTGATATAATTTCCTGCAAAATTCCACATATCTTTTTTTTATCTATTAATAAATCATTAGGTTTTTTAAAAATAATTTTTTTTTTACAATATTTAGTTAATATCTTTTTAACTAATAAACAATTAATTTTAGTTAAGGCTGATAAAGATACATTAATATTTTTAAGTTCAAGAAAAAAACTTACAAACAAATTTCCTTTATATGAAATCCATTTATTTCCATACTGACCCTTACCGCTTAATTGAGTATCTGAAATAACCATACCAAATTTAAAATTAGTATTTTTAATAATTCGAATTGCTGTGTCGTTTGTGCTTTTAACTTTTTTAAAATTAAATTTTTTAAATTTCATCAAATAATATTAATTCTTGAAATAACATCAACTAACTGACTTGGAAAAATGAAGTAAAGTAGAATTAATATTGTTGAAAAAGTAAGTGAAAATTTTAACCATAAGCTATGATCTTCATCATACTTTTCTTTCTCTTCGTCAAAATAAATAATTTTTATTATTCTTAAATAATAAAATGCAGCTACAACAGTTGATAGCAAACCTACTACAGCCAGGAAGAACATAGACTGCTCTATTACTGCTTTAAAAATATAGAATTTTGCAAAAAAACCAGCAAGTGGTGGAATTCCAGCTAATGAAAAAAGAATTACTAGTAAAGATAAAGACAATAAAGGATGATTTTTAGAAAGCCCTGAAAGATCTTCGATATCCTCGTAATATTTATTATTTCTTTTCAACATTAATAAGCACGAAAATAGTGCTAAATTCATAATTATATATATTGATATATAAACAATTGAACTCTGAATTCCATCATTAGTTCCAGCTGCTAATCCAGCTAACGTATAACCTATGTGACTAATCGAACTGTAAGCTATAAGTCTTTTTATATTAGTTTGACCTATTGCAGCAATTGCTCCAAAAAGCATAGAGGCGATTGATAAAAAAACTATTATCATTTGCCATTGATCTATTAAATTTAAAAAAGGTACGTAGAGAAATCTAATGAATACTGTCAAGGCAGCAATTTTTGGTACCATTGTAAAAAATAAAGTAACAGATGTGGGTGATCCCTGGTAAACATCTGGCGCCCACATATGAAAAGGAACAGCAGAAATTTTGAAAGCTAAACCTACAAGAATAAATACTATTCCAAATGTTAAAACATACTCGTTGGAATTAAGTTGATTTGAAATTATGTCAAAATTTGTAGATCCTGAGAATCCATATATTAATGAACAACCATATAAAAGTAACCCTGATGATAGAGCACTTAAAACAAAATATTTTAATCCTGCCTCAGAGGATTGTAATTGATCTCGATTAAATGTAGCCAACACATAAAGTGCCAAAGATTGTAATTCTAGACCCATATAAAAAACAATTAAATCATTTGAACTAATCATAACCATCATACCTAAAACAGAACTCAGTATTAAAACAGGATATTCAATTTTAAATAATTTAAATAATTTAAGATAATTTGTAGAAATAGTTAAAACTAAAAAGGCTCCAAGTAGAGTAATAATTTTCATTAATGATGACATGTGATCTATTACAACACTGTCTTTAAATAAAGTAACACGATCAACAGCAAAAGTTTCGTTGATTGTTATTACTGCAGTTATTAAAAGTATTAACTGAGAAATGTTAAAAACAAGTTTAGAACTTTCTTTTTTAAAAACTCCTAAAACCAATAGAAACATGATTGAAAGTGCGATAAATATTTCAGGTAATATTAAATTGAAATTTTCCATATCATTTAATTAGTAAATTTTTATTATACATATCAATCAAATCATTAACGGAGACTTCCATTGTATTAATTAAAGGATCAGGGTAAAATCCAAAATACAAAGTAGGTATAGCTAAACAAGTTAATATAAAATACTCAGATCTATTTAGATCAGTCATTGATTTTAAATCTGAATTAATTAATTTTCCAAATACAACTCTTTTATAAAGCCAAAGCATATATGCAGCACCTAAAATTACTCCTATACTTGCCAGAACAGCTACAAGGAAATTATCTTTAAAAACGGCCATTAAGATCAAAAATTCTCCAACAAATCCACTTGTTCCTGGCAATCCGAGAGCAGCAAGGGTAAAAATCATAAATAATATAGAATATTTAGGAATAATTGTAACAATACCTCCGTATGAGCTAATTAATCTTGAATGCATTCTATCGTAAACGACGCCAACACATAAGAATAAAGCTGCAGAAACTAATCCATGACTAATCATTTGAATTATACTTCCTTCTATGCCCTGTTGTTGGATAGTAAAAACTCCTAAAGTTACAAAACCCATATGAGATACGGAAGAATAAGCTATTAATTTTTTCATATCTTCTTGCATTAACGCAATTAATGAAGTGACGATAATTGCAATAACACTTAAGGCATAAATTAAAGTTGTGAAAACTTCTGATGCAACTGGAAAAAGACCTAATGAAAATCTTATAAATCCATAGCCAGCCATTTTTAATAATATAGCTGCTAGTAAAACTGATCCTGCTGTAGGGGCTTCAACGTGTGCATCGGGTAACCAAGTATGGACAGGCCACATTGGTGTTTTAACTGCAAATGAACTAAAAAAAGCTAACCATAATAAGTTTTGATATTTAGCATCAATTCCTAATTCGTATAGTTTGATGACGTCTGTAGTACCTGATATCCAGTAAATTGAAATAAT
This sequence comes from uncultured Pelagibacteraceae bacterium, assembly GCA_902514755.1. Classification (GTDB taxonomy): domain Bacteria; phylum Pseudomonadota; class Alphaproteobacteria; order Pelagibacterales; family Pelagibacteraceae; genus Pelagibacter. Next base: position 10,273 of record CABXRY010000014.1, on the reverse strand, counting down.
TGCAACTAACATTAAAACTGAACCTAACAAAGTATATAAAAAGAATTTAAATGCTGAATAAACCCTTCTAGGTCCACCCCAAATACCAATTATTAAAAACATAGGAATTAATCCTGCTTCAAAAAATAAGTAAAAGACCACTAAATCAAGAGCACAAAAAACTCCTATCATGAAACTTTCCAATATTAATATTGCGATAAGATAATCTCTTAATCTTTTTTTAACTGAGTTGTTTACAGAAATAATACAAAGTGGTGTAATAAATGTAGTTAATATGATGAATAAAATTGAAATACCATCAACGCCTACTTTATAATTAATAAATCCTTCAATCCAAGTTCTATCCTCAATAAATTGAAAATTAGATGTAGATTGATCAAATGAAACCCATAAATAAATAGAAATTAAAAAATTAACAGTTGTAGTAAAAAGAGAAACATATTTTGCTGTTGAGTTGTTCCCTTCTTTGTCTTTGGTAAAGAACAAAAATAAAGCACCAATAGTTGGTAATAAAATTAAAGAAGATAAAATTGGAAAATTCATTATCTAACAATTAAAAAAGTTAATAAAGCTGAAAATCCTAATAACATTACAAATGCATATTGATAGATAAAACCACTTTGAAATTTATTTGCTTTAATTGAACATTTTTTAATAAAAGATGAAATTCCATCAGGTCCGAATCCATCAATTAACTTTCCATCACAGAATTTCCATAGAAATAAGCCTAATTTTTTTGAGGGCTTGATTATTGTGACCTCATAAAATTCATCAAAATACCACTTATTTATTAGAAATTTATATAAAGGCCTATTCATGTTTACAATTTCTTCAGGTAATTTTTTATTTTTTATAAATAAATAAAAAGCTATTGGTATAGACATAAGCACTAAACAAGGTGTTAAAAGTAAAAACCAAGTAGGTGGATGATCCTTACTAAGTGGTTCTAAAAATTTAATAGATTCGGCCCAAAAATAATTGTCACCACCATGTCCAACAAATAAGTCTTTAAACAAGAAACCAGCGAAAATTGCACCAATAGACAATATCACCAAAGGTATTAACATTACCAGAGGCGACTCGTGTGTTTCTTCTATTTTGACTTCTTTATTATTGTATTCTCCATGAAACGTTTTAAAAATTAATCGCCATGAATATATTGACGTTAAAAAAGCAGTAAAAATTCCAATACCAGCTGCATAATAACCTGTTGTATTTCCTCTAAGATAAGCAAATTCTATAATAGCATCTTTAGAATAAAATCCTGATAAAAATGGAAATCCTGTAAGGGCAAGAGTTCCTATTATCATCAAAGCATAAGTGTAAGGTAATTTTTTCCAAACACCTCCCATATTATTTATATCTTGCTCATCTTTAAATGCATGTATTACAGATCCAGATCCTAGAAATAATAAAGCCTTAAAAAAAGCATGAGTAAATAAATGAAACATTGCAACATTGTAAGCACCAACACCTGCTGCAAAAAACATATATCCAAGTTGACTACAAGTTGAATAAGCAATAATTTTTTTTATATCTGTTTGAACTAATGCAACCGTTGCAGCAAAAAAAGCTGTTGTCATCCCTACAATTGTAATTAAGTTTAATATCAATGGCGAATACTCATAAATAGGTGAACATCTAACAACTAAAAAAACGCCAGCCGTTACCATTGTAGCTGCATGAATTAATGCTGATACAGGAGTTGGACCTTCCATTGCATCTGGTAACCAAGTATGAAGTAAAATTTGAGCAGATTTACCCATTGCACCTATGAATAAAAATAAGCAAATCAAATCAATAGCTTTAACTTCAAAACCTAAGAATGATAAGTTTTGATCTATTACAGTTGGAATTTGTTGAAATACCTCAGAATAATTTACTGATCCAAATAAATAAAAAATTAAAAATATCCCTAAGGCAAAACCAAAATCACCTACTCTATTCACTACAAATGCTTTAATCGCAGCTGCATTTGCACTTTCTTTTTTAAACCAAAATCCAATTAAGAAATACGAACATAAACCAACACCTTCCCATCCAAAAAATAATTGTATAAAATTATCTGATGTCACTAACATCAGCATTGCAAAAGTAAACAATGATAGATATGCCATAAACCTTGGTTTGTGTGGGTCGTGAGACATGTAACCAATTGAATAAATATGAACCAAAGAGGAAACTGATGTTACAACAACTAGCATAACCGCTGATAATGGATCTATTAGCATTGACCAATTTACATCAAGTGACCCTGAATTAATCCAAGTAGCAATTACAATATTTTCTTCATATTGATTAACAATTACTTGATATAAAACAAAAATAGATAACAGTGCTGATATTGATACAAGTAAACTGGTAATTATTTCAGAATTTCTGTCACCAATCAATTTACCAAAAAAACCAGAAATTATTGATGCTATTAAAGGAAGAAATAATATTGAAATTTCCATGATTATCCTTTCAATTTATCTATCTCTTCGACACGTATAGTTCCAGAGTTTCTGTAATAGACAACTATAATTGCTAGACCAATCGCTGCTTCGGCTGCTGCAACTGTTAATATAAATAAGGTGAAAACTTGTCCAGCAAGATCCCCTAAGAAAATAGAGAACGCAACTAAGTTTATATTAACTGCAAGCAATATTAATTCGATACTCATTAATATTACAATAATATTTTTTCTATTAAGAAAGATTCCAATTATTCCAATTGAGAATATAATTGCTCCTAAAGTTAAATAATGTCCTAAACCAATTTCAGTCATTAATTTTAACTCCTTTATTGGTTTCAACCTCAACGGTCTGAACTCCCTCAGACCTTTCTCTTGAAATTTGTTTTAAATAACTTTGAGTTTTAACACCCTCTCTTTTTCTAAAAGTTAAAACTATTGCACCAACCATAGCTACTAACAAAATCATTCCACTAATTTGGAAAATATGAATGTAATCAGTGTATAAAATTTGGCCAATTAAGTGAGTATTACTTAAATTAAAATTTGTCATTGAATTATTTAAATCAAATAAATCTGGTTTATATTTCCAGCCACCAATGACAATTATTAATTCAAAAAATATAATAGTGCTGATAATTAATCCTACTGGAATATGTCCTGAGTTTTCTTCTGAGGCAAACCATTGATTTTTTTGTTGAGCAACATTTAACATCATCACCACAAATAAAAATAAAACTGCCACTGCACCAACGTAGACAATTAACATTATCATTCCTAAAAACTCAGCACCTATCATAATAAATAAACACGAAATACTAATAAAATCTAAAATTAGAAAAAATACAGAATGAACTGTATTTTTAGATGCAGTAACCATAACTGCAGAAACAATTGCAATTAAAGAAAATAAATAAAAGAATATGGCATGAGCGATCATTAATCTATCTGTATGGATTATCAGCTTTAATATTTGCTGCTAAAACATTCTCCCATCTGTCACCATTGTCTAGTAGTTTTTCTTTCGTGTAATATAATTCTTCTCTTGTTTCCGTAGAAAATTCAAAATTTGGACCTTGAACAATAGCATCAACAGGGCATGACTCTTCACATAATCCACAATAAATACATTTCATCATATCAATATCATATCTAGTAGTTTTTCGACTTCCATCTTCTCTAGCTGCTGACTCGATCGTGATTGCTTGAGCCGGACAAACAGCTTCACATAATTTACATGCAATGCACCTTTCTTCTCCATTTGGATATCTTCTAAGAGCGTGTTCGCCTCTAAAACGAGGGCTAATTTTACCTTTTTCAAAAGGATAATTGATGGTTTTTTTTGATTTAAATAATTCCTTAATTGCAATAACTAAGCCCCCAATAAAGTCGGTCATAAATATTGTTTTAAAAAATCTTGATAATTTCATAATTAATTTGTTGGTAAAAGATTGAAATAAAATAAGTAGCTAGCTGTTAGTACCACCCATATTAAAGAAAGAGGCAAGAAAACTTTCCAACCAAGACGCATTAATTGATCGTATCTATATCTAGGAACAATGGCTTTAACTAAAGCAAATAAAATAAATAATAATAATATTTTTAGAATTAACCAAATTGCCCCTGGAACCAGTGTAAAGGGATAAATTTCAACAGGAGACATCCAGCCACCTAAAAATAAAATTGCACCCATTGCACACATTAATAAAATATTTGCATATTCACCCAACCAAAACATAGCGTACATCATTCCTGAATATTCAGTTTGATATCCTGCAACTAATTCTGCTTCAGCTTCAGGTAAATCAAATGGAGGTCTATTAGTTTCGGCTAAAGCTGAAATAAAAAAAATAACAAACATTGGAAATAGTGGAATTACAAACCATAAATTTTTTTGAGCTTCTACAATGTCGTTTAAATTTAATGATCCAACACAAAGTAAGACATTGATAATAATAACTCCTATTGACACTTCGTAAGATACCATTTGTGCTGCAGATCTAATTGCTCCAAGAAAAGGATATTTTGAGTTGGAGGCCCATCCACCCATAATAATTCCATAAACTCCCAAAGATGAAACTGCAAACAAATAAAGAATTCCAACATTAATATCTGCTAAAACCTGTGTTGCGCTAAAAGGTATTACGGCCCATGCTATTAAAGCTAATGTCATTGTTACAATTGGAGCTAAAATAAAAATTATTTTATTTGAACTAGACGGGATGATTATTTCTTTAAAAATATATTTTAAAGCATCAGCAAGAGATTGTAGTAATCCAAATGGACCAACTACATTAGGGCCTTGTCTTTTTTGAACAAAAGCCCAAACTCTTCTATCAAGCCAAACAATCATTGCAACAGAGACGAGGACTGGAACTAACAAAAATAAAATCTTATAAACTTCCTGAAAAAAAATATTTAAGTATTCCATATTATCCTTCTGTACCTGTAGATTTGAGGTTAAGTTTTGAATTATTACATTCAATCATTGTTTTTGAAGATCTGGCTATAACATTGGAAAAATAATAATCCTTAATTTTAATTTTTAACATTTCGTTATTAAATTCATTTGCTTTATCATTTTCTTCATTATTTTTTGTATCTGAGTGCTTTTCTTTTTGTAAATTCAGATAGTTAAACATGCTGCTTTCTAATTCGTCCTTATCGTTAAATAGTTTTCTATTGTTCATAAATTCAGCAATTTCATTGATAATTGACCAATCTTCTTTCGACTCACCAGGGGGATATGAAGCTTTATAAGCTTTTTGTAATTTGCCCTCTAAATTTGTGAAATAACCATCTTGTTCTGTGTAAGCAGAGCCCGGTAAAATAATATCTGCTAATTCTGCTCCCTTATCACCATGACTTCCTTGATAAATTACAAATTCATCTCTTTTTTCAAAGTTCAAATTATCTTGTCCAACTAAGTAAACAATTTCAAATTTATGATCTTTCAAATCTTTTAATAAATTTTTATCTTTATTAATTAATTTAAGATCATAATTACCTACTGTTGCAGCATCACAAGACAATGTGTTTAATGAATTCCAATCATTATTTATTTTATTATTTTTTAAAAGAAATTTTTTAATTTTTTTAAAGAGATATTTTGAAGAGTTAAGGTTTAAGAAAGACTCGCCTAAAACGATCATTGGTTTGTATGCATTTGAAATAAGATTTGAAATTTCATGATTTCCATCAAAAATTTCTTTCAAAGTTTGAGTTTGGCCATCTAAACTTTTATAAGGATAAGTCAAATCACCTAATTCATTTAAAGAAATTATTTTAGTTTCATTATTTAGGTATGATTTTCTTATTCTCGCATTTAAAATTGTTGCTTCGTATCTAGGATTTGTGCCAATTAAAAAAATTAAATCTGAGTCTTCAATACCATTTATTGATGAATTAAATAAATAATTTTCTCTTTCACTTAAGTTTAAATATCGATTGTCTGATCTAGACTCATAATTATCAATATTTAATGTTCTATCAAAAAATTCCTTAAAAATATAACTTGTCTCCATATTTGTTAAATCTCCAACGAATCCACAAATTTTTTCTTTTGAGGTATTTTCAAACTTTGATTTGATAATCTTATAAACTTCATTCCATGAGGCTTTTTCAAATTTTCCATTATATTTAATAAAAGGTGTATCTAATCTTTGATGAAGTAATCCATCACAAGCATATCTTGTTTTATCTGAAATCCATTCTTCGTTAATATCTTCGTTTATAATTGGTAAAATTCTTTTTACCTCCCAGTCATATGTATCAACTCTAATATTAGATCCGATCGCATCCATAACATCTATAGACTCTGTTTTTTTTAGCTCCCAAGGTCTTGCTTCAAAAACATATGGTTTTGATGTTAAAGCTCCTACTGGACATAAATCTACAACATTAGCAGAAAGCTCGGATTGCATAGATTGTTCTAAATAAGTTGTAATTTGCATATCTTCACCTCTTCCAATAGCTCCAATTTCAGGTACCCCAGCTACTTCGGTTGCAAATCTCACACATCTTGTACAATGAATACATCTTGTCATTTGAGTTTTAATTAATGGACCCATATTTTTTTCAGGGACTGCTCTTTTGTTCTCTTTGAATCTTGATTTGTCTACTCCATAAAACATTGACTGATCTTGAAGATCACACTCTCCACCTTGATCACAAACTGGGCAATCTAAAGGGTGATTAGCTAATAAAAACTCCATCACACCTTTTCTTGCTTTTTCTACAAATGCTGTATTAGTTTTAATATTCATACCATCAGCTGCGGGCATAGCACATGAAGCCACTGGCTTAGGAGATTTTTCCATTTCAACCAAACACATTCTACAATTTCCAGCAATAGATAACTTTTCATGATAACAAAATCTTGGAATTTCAACTCCAGCTTTTTCACAAGCCTGAAGAACTGTAAGACCCTCTTCTACTTCTACATCAATATTATTTACTTTAAGTTTAAGCATTTTTTTTATCTAACAAATGTTGATCTACTAAGTATGGAATTGTATTTTTTTTCTCCACAATTAGATCTAGATTATTTCTTTCCTCAATTTCCTTTTTAAAATGTCTAAGAAGACCTTGAACTGGCCATGATGATCCTTCGCCAAATGCACAAATTGTATGTCCAGCAATTTGATTTGTTACATCTCCTAACATTTCAATTTCATCTTTTGTAGCTTCACCTTTTGCCATACGCTCAAGCATACGCCACATCCATCCAGATCCTTCTCTGCAAGGTGTGCACTGGCCACAACTTTCATGTTTATAAAATCTTGCAATTCTTGCCATACATTTAATTATGTCCTGGTCCTTATTAATCACAACTATACCTGCAGTGCCTAATCCACTTTTTTCAGCCATTAATGAATCAAAATCCATAGTTAATGTTTCACATTTTTTTTTAGGAATTAGAGGCATTGAAGATCCACCAGGAATTACAGCTTGTAAATTATCCCATCCACCAATAACACCACCCGCATGAACTTCTATTAATTCTTTTAAAGGAATATTCATTTCTTCTTCAACGTTACATGGATTATTTACATTTCCTGATATGCAAAAAATTTTAGTACCTGTGTTTCTTTCTCTACCAAGTGAAGCAAACCATTTACCACCTCTTCTAAGAATAGTTGGAACTACAGCTATTGTTTCAACATTGTTAATTATTGTTGGACATCCATATAAACCTATTAATGCTGGAAAAGGGGGTTTTAATCTAGGTTGACCTTTTTTTCCTTCTATACTTTCAAGTAATGCTGTTTCCTCACCACAAATGTATGCACCTGCACCATAGTGAATATAAATATCTAAATCCCATCCAGTGTCTGCTGCATTTTTGCCAATTAATTTTTTTTTATAGGCTTCATCTATTGCAGCTTGAAGTTTTTGACCATCAACAAAATATTCACCTCTGATATAAATGTAACAAACATGGGCTTGAACTGCGTAAGATGCTATTAAACATCCTTCAATCAATTTATGAGGTTCAAATCTTAAGATATCTCTATCTTTACATGTACCAGGTTCAGACTCATCACCATTGATTACTAAATAATGAGGTCTTGATCCAACTTCTTTAGGTGCAAATGACCACTTTAATCCTGTTGGAAAACCTGCTCCACCTCTTCCTCTTAATTCAGAAGATTTAATTTCATTAATTATCCAGTCTCTACCCTTGTCTGTTAATTCTTTTGTATTGACCCAATCACCTCTTTTCTGCGATGAGTTTAAATCAGAACCTAAATCGTTGTATAAATTTTGAAAAATTCTATCTTTATCTTTAAGCATTTTTTAAATCCACTAATGTTTTTCTATTATTTTCAGGCTCATTATTAACTCTTCCTCTATAAGAGCCTGGTTTAGGTGTTTTACCTTTTAAAATCATATTTAATATTTTTAATGTTTTTTCTTTATCCAGATCTTCATAATAATCGTCATTGATTTGCATCATTGGAGCATTTACACAAGCTCCTAGACACTCTACTTCCATCCAAGAGCAGCTTTTATCATTTGACAATTCACACTCCTTTTCAGAAATTTTTTCTTTGCAGGCTTCAACAAGTTTGTAAGCTCCTCTAATCATACATGGTGTGGTTGTACAAACTTGAACAAAAAATTTTCCTACAGGAGATAAATTATACATAGTATAAAAAGTAGCTACCTCATAAACTTTGATATAAGGCATCTCTAAAAATTTTGCGATATACTTCATTGCAGCTAAAGGTATCCAATTATTGTTTTGTCTTTGCGCAATGTAAAGTAAAGCCATTACAGCGCTTTGTTGTTTACCTTTGGGATATTTTGAAACAATAGTATTAGCCGCTTCTAAAGAAGAAGAATTAAATTCAAAATTTTCTGGTTGATTTTTTGCTGGTCTTCTTAAACTCATCTATCTACCTCACCAAACACTATATCTAATGAACCCAGTACTGCTGGCACATCAGCCAACATATGACCTTTTATTAGATAATCCATTGATTGCAGATGTGAAAATCCCGGTGCCCTAATTTTACATTTATAAGGTTTGCTCGAGCCATCAGAAATTAAATATACACCAAATTCTCCTTTAGGTGCCTCTACTGCTGTATAAATCTCATCTTTCGGAACTCTATACCCCTCTGTAAAAAGTTTAAAATGATGAATTAATGCTTCCATAGATTGTTTAATATCTTTTTTAGCAGGTGGACTAATTTTTCCATCTAACGATTTAATTGGACCTTTTTCCATTTTAGATAAACATTGTTTTATAATAGAAACACTTTCCTTCATTTCTTCAATTCTGCACAAATATCTATCGTAACAATCTCCATTTTTTCCAACAGGAATTTTAAAATCTAACTGATCATAGCAATCGTAAGGTTGTGATTTTCTTAGATCCCACGGTACACCTGATCCTCTTATCATCACTCCTGAAAATGAATAATCTAAAGCATCTTCCTTAGTAACTATGCCTATATCAACATTTCTTTGTTTAAAAATTCTATTATCAGTTAACAAACTCTCAAGATCATTAATTATTTTTGGGAATGTTTGGCAAAATTTTCCAATATCATTTTCTAAACCATGTGGCAAATCTTGATGAACACCACCAGCTCTAAAATAATTTGCATGCAATCTTGAACCTGAAGCTCTTTCATAAAAAGTCATTAACGTTTCTCTTTCTTCAAAACCCCACAATGATGGAGTTAATGCACCAACATCAAGTGCTTGAGTAGTAACATTTAAAATATGGCTTAAAATTCTTCCTATTTCACAAAAAATAACTCTTATATATTGAGCTCTAATCGGAACATCAATTTCTAAAATTTTTTCCACTGCTAAAGCAAAAGCATGCTCTTGATTCATTGGAGCAACATAATCAAGTCGATCAAAATAAGGTACTGCCTGCATATAAGTTTTATTTTCGATTAATTTTTCTGTTCCTCTATGTAACAATCCAATGTGTGGATCGGCTTTTTCAACTACTTCCCCATCTAATTCTAAGATTAATCTAAGAACACCATGTGCAGCTGGGTGTTGTGGTCCAAAATTAAGATTTAAATTTTTAATTTTTTTTGTCATTACTATCTATTTCTTCTTTAATATATTTAGTTCCTTCCCAAGGACTTTCGTAATCGAAATTTCTATAGTTTTGTTCTAATTTAACTGGTTCATTAATTACTTTTTTTTGATCTTCACTGTATCTGACTTCAGTGTGTCCGGTTAATGGGAAATCTTTTCTTAAGGGATGACCTTCAAAACCATAATCAGTCAATATTCTTCTAAGGTCAGGATGGTCTTTAAATGATACACCGTACATATCAAAAACTT